>JADZDP010000219.1 GCA_020850995.1 Deltaproteobacteria bacterium | reverse complement strand
TCATCGAGATCGGGATGTCCCTCTGGGAGGGTCTGTCGCCAGACCCTCCCCCGCGCCGGCGAAGCCGGACGCGGGGCCCCCACCCAAGACGGCTCCCGCTGGTCGCTGATCATCGATCATTCGGGATCACACCGCCCGCTCGTGGAAGCCGCTGCCGTCGAACGACAACATCAGCCGCCGCTGGTCCTGCATGGTCAGGATGTGCACCGAGCGCGACCAGATGGCGTGCAGGTTGCGCAGCGTGTCTTGCGCGTAGCCGCCGTCGAGGTCGACGCCCTCGTGGGTGTGCTCGAGCAAGAGCTCCGCGCGGTTCTCGTAGTTGCCGTCGATGACCTTGATGACCGGGTGCCCGAAGTTGGTGAGCTGCTGCAGGATCTTGGTCTTGATGGCGGCGAAGTCGCGCGAGTCGATGACCCACTGCTTCTTCTTCCTGTCGTACTCGTACGAGAAGAAGCCGTGCTCGCGGCAGAAGTCGATGGTGAAGAACTCGTCGATGAAGGTGACGTCCGAGTAGATCTGGCGCACCTGGAAGATCTTCTCGCGGCCCAGGCCGAGCTGCTTGTCCCAGCGCCGCCGCTCCGCCATGTCGTCACACTCGTTCCACTCCTTGCCGAAGCGGCCCTTGTTCCAGCGGTCCTCGACGTCGCGGTAGAGCTCGAGGCCGAGCTTGTAGGGGTTGATGTTGGTGGGGCTGGTGGCGGTGACGCCCGAGTGCTTGTCGGCGAAGTCGATGACCTCGGAGGAGTCCATGGCCTTCTCGGTCATGAGCTTGGCGTGCCAGTAGCTGGCCCAGCCCTCGTTCATGATCTTGGTCATGCCTTGGGGCGCGAAGTAGTAGGCCTCCTCGCGCAGCATGTCGATCACGTCGACCTGCCAGGGCTCGAGCGGCGCGTGGTTCATCAAGAAGCCCATGACGTCGCGCTCGGGCTCCACCGGGAAGCGCTTCGCCTTCTTGGCCTCGTCCTCGACCTTCTTCCTCTGTGACGCCACGAACTCGTCGGGGTTGATGTAGCGCTCCATGTACTCCCGGTTGGTGGGGAGCAGGCCGAGCTCGCGCTTCTTGTCGGGCGGCTGCGTGGTGCCCTTGTCCTCTTCCTTGCGCTTGCGCTTGATGTAGGGCGAGTTGAAGTCGATGAGGTTGTCGATGGACAGACAGCGATCGACGAATTGCTCGACGAGCTCCACGCCGTACCAGTCGATGTAGCGACGGATGCGCGTGGCGTGGTTCGCCATCTCGTCGATCATCTTGCGGTTGGTGTGCTGGAAGGCGAAGTTGTTCTTGAAGAAGTCGTTGTGCCCGCACACGTGGCACATGACCATCTTCTGGTCGGTCATGGCATTCGACTCGAGCAAGTACGCGTAGCAGGGGTCATTGTTGATGACCATCTCGTAGATCTTGTGCAGCCCGTACTCGTAGCTCTTGCTCATGCGCTCGTATTCCATGCCCCACTTCCAGTGGGGGTAGCGCACGGGGAAGCCCATGTACGACGCCACCATGTTGATCTCGTCGTAGTCGAGCATCTCGTAGTAGCAGTCGAACATATCGAGCCCGTAGGCCCGCGCGTGCGCCTCGATCTGGCGCTGCATGTCGAGCATCTCGGGGGAGAGCTTGCGTGGCATGGCTGACTATCTCCCCGCCGACAGGAAGTCCTTGATGGACTGGTAGATGCCGTCTTTGTCCTTCACCTCGGAGAGCACCACCTTCTCGTGGCGCCCGAGGTTCTCGCCGAGGTCCTTGATGAACTGCCCCGACCCGTAGGGGCTCTCGACCTGGCCGTAGCTGAACTGGTTGGCGGCCGGCAGCAGGCGATCGCGCAAGAGCGAGATGCACAGGCGCGTGTCGTCGATGGACCAGTTGTCGCCGTCGCTGAAGTGGAAGGGGTAGATGTTCCAGTCGGCCACCGGGTACTCGGCGTCGATGATGTCGGCGCACAGGCGATAGGCCGAGCTGATCATGGTGCCGCCCGACTCGCGCGTGTGAAAGAAGGTGTCGCGATCGACCTCTTTGGCCACGGCGTCGTGGATGATGTAGCGGCTCTCGAGCCCGTCGTAGTTGCGGCGCAGCCAGGCGTCGAGCCAGAAGCTCTCGATGCGCACGATCTCTTTTTGCTCCTCGCCCATCGAGCCCGACACGTCCATCATGTACACGATGACGGCGTTGGCCTGCGGCTTGGTCTCGACCTTCCAGGTGCGGTAGCGGCGGTCGTCACGGATGGGCACGATCACCGGGTTCTTCGGGTCGTAGTTGCCCATGGCGATCTGCCGGCGCAGCGCCTGCTTGTAGGTGCGCTTGAAGTGCCGCAGCGACTCCGGGCCCACCGTGTTCACGCCCGTGTACTTGATGCGGTTGGTGACCAGCTTGCTGCCCTTGGGCTCGATGCGCGGCAGCTCGAGCTCCTCGCCGAGCATGTCCGCCAGCTCGTCCATGGTGACATCGACGTCGAGCCCGTGCTCGCCGGCGTCCTGGCCCGCTTGGCCGGGCTGGCCCTGGCCGTCTTGCGGTTGGCCGGGCACCGGATCACCGGGCTCGCCCTCACCCTGGCCCACGCCGCCCTTCGACTTGTCGCCGAAGCGGAACTGCGGCAGGTCGATGCGCGGCACGGGGATGGTGATCTTGTCCTTCCCCTGCTTGCCGATGAGCTCGCCCTTCTTGATGTAGTGCTTGAGGTTCTGCTTGATCTTGCCGCGCACGATGTCCTTGAAGCGCGCGTGGTCGTTCTGGATGCGCAAGGACATGGTGGAACCCTCGACGACGATGCTAGCAGCCCACGACGACGGCTTGGGGGGCAGGGCGGGGCGGGACAGGGCCAGCGGCAGCCGGCACTGGGATGACGCCTACTTGGTGCCCTTGGTGTCCCCGCGCGCGAAGATGCTCGCCACGAAGTTGAGCACGTCGGTAGCGCTCTCCTCGTTGTAGCCGTAGTTCTTGATCAGACGCTGCTTGACGATGTCGATCTTCTCCTGCGTCTCGCGATCGACGACGTTCGACACCAGCGTGGTGAGCTTGATGGTGTCCTTCTGGTCCTCGAAGAGCTTGAGCTCGAGGGCTCGGTGCAGGCGCTCGTTGGTGCGGTAGTCGAACTTCTTGCCGTCGACGGCGAGGGCGCCGATGTAGTTCATAATCTCGCGGCGGAAGTCGTCTTTGCGGCTCTCGGGGATGTCAATCTTCTCCTCGATGGAGCGCATGAGCCGCTCATCGGGCTCCTCGTCTTGGCCCGTGTACTTGTTGCGCACGCGCTCTTTCTGCGTGTACGCCTTGATGTTGTCGATGTAGTTGGCGCACAGCTTGCCGATGGCGTCCTCGTCCGCCGAGATGGCGCGCTGCACCTCGTTCTTGACGATCTCCTCGTACTCTTGGCGCACGATCTGCAGGAGCTCGACGTAGCGTTTGCGGATGTCCTCGGAGGTGATGAGTGAGTGCGTGCGCAGCCCGCTCTCGAGCTCGTTAATCACCATGAAGGGGTTGATGCTGGTCTCGCTCTTGTCGGAGACGAGGGCGTTGCTGATCTTGTCCTGCACATAGCGGGCGGAGATGCCCTCCATGCCTTCGCGCGCGGCGGCCTTGCGCAGCTCCTTGACGCTGTCCTCGGTGTAGCCGGGCAGGCTCTTGCCGTCGTAGAGCTTGAGCTTCTGCAAGATGGTGAGGTTGTGCCCCTTGGGCTCCTCGAGGCGCGACAGCACCGCCCACATGGCCGCCATCTCGATGGTGTGCGGCGCGATGTGTTTCCCCTTGATGGAGACGTTGTTGTAGTCCTTCTTGTAGATCTTGATCTCCTCCGTCAGCTTGGTGATGTAGGGGATGTCGATCTTCACGGTGCGGTCGCGCAGCGCCTCCATGAACTCGTTGTTGAGGAGCTTCTTGTACTCGGCCTCGTTGGTGTGGCCGATGATGACCTCGTCGATGTCGGTCTGCGCGAACTTCTTCGGCTTGATCTTGTGCTCTTGCGTGGCGCCGAGCAGGTCGTAGAGGAAGGCCACGTCGAGCTTCAGGATCTCGATGAACTCGATGACGCCGCGGTTGGCGATGCAGAACTCGCCGTCGAAGTTGAAGGCACGCGGGTCGGAGTCGGAGCCGAACTCTGCGATCTTGCGATAGTTGATGTCGCCGGTGAGCTCGGTGGAGTCTTGGTTCTTCTCGTCCTTCGGTTGGAAGGTGCCGATGCCGCGCCGATCCTTCTCCGAGAGCACCAGCCGCCGCACGCGCACGTGGCCCAGCACCTTCGTGAGGTCGCCCTTGTGGTGCTCCATGAGGAGCTTGAAGATGAAGCGCGAGGCCGGGTTGAGCTCGCCCTTGATGCGCACCGGGTACTGGTCGCTGCCGAGCCCGAGCGCTTTGAAGGCGTCGGTGCGCATGTCGAGCGGGATGAGCTTGAGCGGATCTTCGTTCATCGGGTCGGTGAAGACATCGTGACCGCCGGTGACCTGCTGCAGCTCCTTCGGCACGTGCCACTCGAAGGTGAAGAGCCGACCGTCGTCGGTGGTCGAGTAGTGCTCGAGGCCTTTCTTCATCAGACGCGCGATGGTGGACTTGGAGGAGCCCACCGGGCCATGCAGCAGGATGACGCGCTTCTCGGTGCCGTAGCCCATGGCCGCGCTCTTGAGCACGTTGACCAGGCGCATGAGCGGGATGTCGAGGCCGAAGATGGCGTCTCGCCCCTGGCCCATCGGGTCGTCGAAGAAGGTGTGGTGCACCACCTTCTTCTTCGAGTCGATGTACTCGGTGCGGCCGTAGGAGACCACCATGTCGTAGACGCGCTGGAAGGCGCCGCGCGAAACCCTCGGGTCGCGCCGCACGATCTCGAGGTACTCCTCGAAGGAGCCCTCCCAATTCAACTCCTGGAAGCGCTGGCGGTTCTGCAGGCGCGCGATGGTCGCGACGAGGGAATCAGGTTTGCTCAGGTGCTCTGGGCTCATGGGGTCCTCGGGCCGTCGACAGGCTCCCTCCTCATGTAACGCCGTCGGCCGGTCGGGTGCAAACGTGCTAGCACCGAGCCATGACCGCCCGCCTGCTCCTCCCTGTCGCGCTCCTGCTGGCGCTGCCCACCGCAGCCGCGGCCGCGCCGTCGTTCGCCGGCGACCCAGGGGCTGGCGCGCGCACCGTGCGCAAGAACCGGCCGGTCTTCGGCACCATGGTCGAGATCCTGGCCTCGGCGCCGGTTGCCGAGGGTCCGGGGGCGTCGGCGCCCTTCGACGCCGCCTTCGACGAGGTGGCGCGCGTCGAGCTGCTCGTCGACGAGGACAACCCCAGAAGCGCCGTGGCGCGCATCAACGCGGCCGCCGGAGCTGCGCCGGTGGCCGTAGAGCCGGAGCTGTTCGCCCTGCTGACCGAGGCCGTGCGCCTGGCCAAGCTGACCAAGGGTGCCTTCGACATCACGGCGGCGGCCTACGACGCGGCGTGGCGCTTCGGTGGTGACGCGGCTCCGAGCGTCGACCCGGCCACCGGCGAGGGCGATGGGCGCGCCGCGGTGCCGAGCCGCAAGGACATCGACCGCATGCGCGCGCTCGTGGGCGTCGACGATCTGGTGCTCGACGCCGCCGCGCGCACCGCGCAGCTCAAGCGGCCCGGATCGCGCATCGGCCTGCGCGCCGTGGCGCGCGCCTACGCCCTCGAGCGCGGCGCCGCCGTGCTCGAGGCCGCGGGCATCACGAGCTTCGTCGTTTCCGCCGGCGGCGACCTGGTGGTGCGCGGCAGCAAGGGCGACCAGCCGTGGATGGTGGGACTGCAAGATCCACGCGCTGCGGGGCACTTCGCCGCGCTCCCCGTCGAGGATCGCGTGGTGACCACCACCGGCGACTACGAGGCCTTTTTCTTCGACGGTGGCGTGCGCTACCACAACGTCATCGACCCGCGGACCGGCCAGCCCGCCACCAAGTGCCGCAGCGTGTCGGTCATCGCCAAGCAGGCGCTGGTGGCCGAGGCGCTGTCGCGCGCCGTGTTCGTCCTGGGGGCGCGCGACGGTGTGGCCCTGGTGGAACGCCTCAAGGACGTCGACGTGGTCGTCGTCACGGCCGACAACCGCGTGGTCACCTCGCGCGCCATCAAGGACGTCGTGCAACATCGACCGCCCACCGACGGTCCCTGAGCGCGCGAGCAGACCATGGAGCGCGATCTCGCCGCCTCGCTCGGTACCGCCTTCGCGGTGGGCCTCTTGATCGGCCTCGAGCGTCAGATGGCCATCGGCAAGGCCGAGCAGCACGAAGCGCGCCTCGGTGGCGTGCGCACCTTCCCGCTCATCGCGGTGGCCGGCGCGCTCTCGGTCTTGCTCGCGGAGACGCTCGGCGTCTGGGTGGCGGCGGCCTCGCTGCTCGGGGTCGTGTTGCTGATGGCCGCGCACCGCGTGGGCGCGTCGGCGCCCGAGCGCGAGGGCGGCGTTACCACCGAGGTGGCCGCCGTGGTCACGTGGTTGCTCGGCGCGCTGGCCCTCAGCCACGCCATCTTGCCCGACCTGGGCACGCGTCTCACCACCACCGCCGGCCTTGGCGTCGTCGTCACGCTGCTCTTGAGCATCAAGCCGCGCCTGCATGCAGCGGTGCGGCGCGTCTCCGACGACGACATCTTCGCCACCCTGCAGATCCTGGTGGTGGCGGTGGTGGTGCTGCCGCTCTTGCCCGACAAGAGCTACGGCCCCTACGACGCCATCAACCCGCAGCACATCGGGCGAATGGTGTTGTTCATCGGCGCCATCAGCTTCACCGGCTACCTTGCCAGTCGCGTGCTCGGCCCGGGCCGCGGGCTCACCGTCACGGGGCTGCTCGGCGGCCTGGTGTCGTCGACGGCGGTGACCTTCACCATGGCGCGCCGGGCGCGCACCGAGCCCGATCACGCCGCCGCGTGCGCGCTCGCGGTGGTGTCGGCCTCGACCATGATGTTCCTGCGTGTGCTCGCCGCCGCCGGCGTGGTGTACGCGCCGCTGGTACCGCGCCTGTTGCTGCCGCTCGGCGCCATGAGCGCTGTGGGCGTGGCGCTCATGGCCGTGCTGGCGCGCCGCGGACGGACCGCGCGCCCCGAGGTGAGCGCGCCGCTCGGCGAGGTGCCGCTCAAGAACCCCTTCGAGCTCAAGAGCGCGCTGGTGTTCGGCCTCTTGTTCGGCGGCGTCACCCTGGCAGCCACCGCGGCGCGCGCGCTCTTGGGCGACGCGGCGATCCTGCTGGCGGCGCTCGTCGCTGGCACCACCGACGTCGACGCCATCACGCTCTCGGCCGCGACCCTGGCGAAGGACGGGCTGGCCATCTCGTTGGCCGCCAGCGCCGTGGTGGTGGCGACCTTCGCCAACACGGCGGTGAAAGCTGGCATCGCCTTCATCACCGGCGGAGCCGCGTTCGGGCGCCGCGTGGGTCTGGCCTATCTGGCGATGGCGGCGGTGGGCGGGCTGACCATCGCGCTGCAGTGGGTGGTGGGCTGAGCTTCGTTCCCGACCAATCGATCCGACCAGAGGCCGCGTCCAAGCTCAGCGACACGCACGCGCAGGTTGTCTTTCAGCAACCTGCTAGCGCGGCCTCGCCAGGAACGCGAGCACCAGGCCGCGGGCCGCCTCGGAGTCGAGCGCGGCCTTGCGCTCGCTCTTCTTCACCCCCGACGCCACCAGGCGCGCGGCCGCCTCAGCCGACGAGAAGTCCTCGTCGACCAGGTGCACGCAGGTGCCCAGGCCCGCCTGCCGTAGCGCCTGCTGCAACGCCTCGGCGAAGCCCGGCGCGCGTCGCTCGATGGCGCCGCTCTTGGGCCGCCCCACGAGCACATCGTCGACGCCAAGCTCCCGCACCTGGCTCACCAGGAACTGCACGTCCTCGTCACGGCTCTTGGGCGTTCGGTTCGGCAGGGGCCGCACCGAGAGACCGAGCTCGTCGGAGACTGCCAGGCCCGTGCGCTTGAGGCCGAGGTCGATGCCGAGCACGCGCCGTCGCGGCGTGCGCGTCTCAGGAGGCACCCTTGCCCGCCTCCGCGCCGGCCACGTCGCTTGGGCCATCGTCGTCGTCGAGGCCGGCCACGGCGGCGCTCTCCGCCACCAGCTTGTCCTTCACGCGCTGCAGCGCCGCGCGCGTCTTGGCCGCCCATTCGCTCTCGGCGCCGGTGCGCGTCACCATCTCGGCGTTGGTGGACCAGGTCTTCTCGGCCTTCTCGAGGAGGATCATGATCTTCTTGCGCACCATGGTCTGATAGAGCGACGCGGCCTCGGCGCTCAGGTCGGCGGGCGCGGGCAGGCCGCTAATCTCGTCGTGCAGCTCCTCGTACATGCGCCCGACGTTGTAGCCCGCCGCCGACGCCCAGCCGGCGTGACCCTCGCGGATGGCGCGCAGGTACGCGTATTGCGCGCGCAGCAAGCGCTGGCACTTCTCCTCGAGCTGCTGGCCGAGCAGCTTCTCCAGGCTCACGGGGTCGAGCGCGCCGCGCTTGGCGGCGAGCTCGTTGGCCTTGGCGATCTCCTCGGCGGTGGGCAGGCGCATGGCGTACTCGGAGAACTCCAGGCGCGCCAGCTCGGCCAGGTAGAAGGCGGCCTGCGCCACGAAGTAGCCCACGTCGAGGCGCGCGGTCTCACTGGCCTGGCGGTACAGGCGTCGAGCCTCGAGGAAACGATACTCGGCGGTGTAGCGGTGCGGTCCCTCGGCGTCGTCGGCGCCGAGCATGTAGTGGCCCACGCCCGCGTCTACCAACGCCTCGATGCGATCCTCGACCGCCAGCTCATCGCCGAGCATGGTGTCAAACAGCTCGACGACCTCGGCGTAGCGCTTGGCGGTGGCCAGCGCCTGGCCGCGCTTGAAGCGGCCGTCGAGGCGGTCGCGCTCGCTCGCATGGGGCGGCAAGAGCTCGAGGTACTTGTCCGCGGCGGCCACGGCCTCGTCGCCGCGCTCGAGGTGGATGTAGCAGACGGCGCGGTTGTAATGCGCGAGCAGCACGCGCTGGTGCTCAGGGAACTCGCGGATCAAGCGCTCGAAGTAGAGCGCTGCGTCGGCCCACGCGCCGCCGTCGAGCAGGTCGAGGGCGCGCTGGAACAAGGTCTCGGCGTCGTACATCTCGAGCCCATCGGGGCCGATGGGCTCGGCCACCACGCGCAGCTCTGGCAGCGCCACGTTGTGGGTGGCGGGCGGTGCGGTGGCGCAAGCGAGCGACGCGAGTGAGGCGCAAGCGAGGGCGAGCGGGAGGGCCGATCGACGCATGGCGGCTCGACAAGTCTAGCGAGCGGGTGGTTCCGAGAGCCAGGATCCACGACCCGCGGGCGTGTCCTACACCGTGATCTCGGGCAGACGCCCGAGCACTCGCGATTGTCCTGCGTGGGCTCGTGGCGCGCGAGCGCACCTGATTGGCGCGCGTTCACCGTCGCAAACGCCCGATTCGTCAAGGAAACAGCCTGCTCGGCGCTTGTGGGCTCGATGTTCGTGTGCGTCGATGGCACCCATGCCTCGCCCCCTCATCCTCGTCGCGCTCGGCGCCGCCCTCGTCATCCTCGTCGCCCCTGGGGCGCGCGCCGACGGGGCCGCCGATGCGCGCCTCGCCAAGGCGCTCGGCTACCAGGCGCGCACCGCGGCCATGAGCCCCAATGGGCTCGTGCACCAGGCTGTGGTCGACGGCGATGCCGTGCTTGAGCTGCGCGCCACCTCCGACTGCGCCATCTGGACCGGCGTGGAGGTGGGCGCCGCGGCCATGCGCTTCGCGCTCTATCGCGACGCCGCCTCGCGCACAGCCCTGCGCCGCGCCGTCGACGGCGTGCACTTGCTCTTCCAAGTGACGGGCGTGCCCGGGTTGTTCGGGCGCTGCGCCTGGCGCAACGACGACGCCATCTTCGTCGACGACACCGCCGTGATCCAGCCGGGCGCGCCGCCCTTCAGCGACTACTCGTGGCGCGCACGGGTCTCACAGGATCAGGTAAGCGGTGTGCTGTTTGGCTATGCCCTCGCCTACGAGCTCACCGACGACGAGGGCATCCGCGACATCGTGCGCGACGACCTGGGCGCGTTGGCGCGCCACGTGCGCGCCCACGATCTGCAGATCGTCGACTATGACGGCGAGCCCTCGCCCTTCACCGACTTCAATCCGACCACCGTGGAGCTGTTCGGTCTCGGCGTGGGCGGCTTCCAGGCGGCCATGGCGCTCTCGCTCTTCAAGATCGCGGCTCACGTCACCGGCGATCCTGCGCTGCTGAGCTTCTATCGCGACGAGCTGGTGGCGACGCGCGGCTTCGCCGACCTGGTGCGCGACCAACTGCACGTCGAGGTGCCCGACGCCCTCAAGCTCTTCGACGCCGGCGTCGAGTGCGACACCAACTACAACAACTACAACATGATGTTCCTGGTGATGTTCCCGCTGGCGCGCCTCGAGGAAGATGCCGCGCTGGGCGCGCTCTACCGCGACGCCATCCGCGACCACCTGTGGAATGACCGCGGCGAGCCGCCGCTGCTGGGCGGCTTCCCGCTGCCCGGCGGCGCCAACGATCGGCCGGTGCAGGGCCAAGGGAACGCGTTTTGGACCTACCTCACCTTCGCCGCAGAGGCCGACGCGCTCGATCCGCCCAATCGAGCGGCGCTCGACGAGGCCAAGGACACGCTCGACCTGTTCTTCGCGCCGCCGGCGCGCGGACCAGCCGAGGTGGACAACGGCGCGGAGTTCCCCTCGCAGTGCCTCGATCGCTTCGAGCGCCCCATGCACAAGGACCGCGTCATCCCCTTCGACCGGCGCGTGCCTGGCTTCTTTGCCTGGACCGGCAACCCCTACAGCGTGGCCTCGGGCGCGCCGGCGGAAGAATTCCCGGGCGTCGACTACCAGGTGGCCTATTGGCTCGGTCGGTGGTCGCGCCTGCTGGCGCACAGCGACGCCGACGGCGACGGCCTCGACGACGATCGCGAGCCCTACTTCGGCACCGATCCGGCAGACGGCGACAGCGATGACGACGGCGTCAGCGACGGTATCGAGGTCGACGTGGCCGGCACCGACCCCACGGTGGCGGACGCGTCTCCGGGCGAAGGCGAAGGCGAAGGCGAGGGTGAGGGTGAGGGCGAGGGTGAGGGCGAGGGCGAGGGCGAGGGCGCGACGCCTTCGGAAGGGGAGGGCGAGCCGGCCGCCGAGGGTGGCGACGAGCCCGGCGACAAGCACGTCGACCCGCCGCGCTCGTGCGCGTGCATGACCGCGCACGAGCGCGGGGACGCGCGTGTGGGCATGGTGGGGCTGGTGGCGCTGGCACTGTCGTGGCGTCGCCGCTCACGCCGGTAGCTGCGCCGTCACGCGGCGGGCAGGTCGCCCAGCCACGGCAACAGCTCCACCAGCCGCTTGGCGTCGTGCACGGCGTCGGCGAGGCGGGGGATGCGCACCAAGGGTGCGCCGTGCGTGTGACGCTCGAGGAGCTCGGCGACGCTCGCCTGCTCGACGCGCGCGACCTTCTCTTGTTGACGCACGGCCTCGTCGAGCACCGCCGCGAGCCGCGCGGCCGCCGCCGGCGCCACGCCGGCGCGCTCGAGGTGGCGCTCCCAATGCTCCTCGGCAAGCAGGCCCACCGCGCGTCCGGCGGTGGGGGTGACCCGGTTCACCAAGAGCGCGCCCAGCGGGAGGCCTCGGCGCTCGAGCTCGGTCAGCAACAGACGCGCCTCGGCCAAGGCTGGCGGCGCCGGCGACGTGACGACGAGGAAACGCGTGCCCTCACCGCGCAACATCTGCTGCAGCTCGCGCGTGCGCCGCGTGAGCGGCTCGTACAGGTCGCGCAACAGCACGATGAAGTCGCCGAGCTCCTCGAGCACCTCGGCGCCGGTGAAGCGCGCCAGCACGCTCTGTGCGCGCCCCGCGGCGCCCTGCACGATGGAGGCGTCCAAGAAGCGCAGGCCCAGGCTCTGCTTGCGCTGCGCGAAGTAGCGGAACGCGTCGTTGTCGAGCACCGCCAGGATGCGCGCCGGCGCCTCGAGGAAGTCGAGCGCGTTCGAGGTGGGCGGCGTGTCGAGCACCACCAGATCCCAGTCGCCGCTCGAGGCCAGGTGGTGCAGGCACTCGCACGCGATGAACTCGTGGGCACCGGGTAAGTCGCGCGAGAGCGTGGCGTAGAAGCGGTTCTCGAGGATCTTCTTGGCGGTCTCCTCGTTGGGCGCCGTGCGGCGCAGCATGTCGTCCCACGCCGCCTTGATGTCGAGCATCATGGCGAACAGGTCGCCCGTGAGCGGCGGCGCGCCGGCGTCGGCCAGGGCGCCGTCGATGCGCTGGGGGACGTGCGACAGCGCCGTGAGGCCGAGCGCGTTGGCCAGGCGACGGGCCGGATCGATGGTGATGACCAAGGTGCGGCGGCCGAGGCGCGCACCGAAGAGCCCGAGCGCCGCGGCGTTGGTGGTCTTGCCCACGCCGCCCGAGCCCGTCACCACCAGCACGGTGCGCTGGCCCACGTGGCCGCGCAGCGCGCGGCGCGCGTCGTCGTCGACGGGGCGCTCGAGCACCTCCATCACGCGCCCTCCTGTAGCACCGACGCGAGGCGCTCGATGTCGGCGCGCGCCAAGCGCGGCTGCAACAGGTAGGGCAGCTCGATGACCGGCAGCCCGAGGTCACGCGCGCGTGCGCGCTGCGTGCGCTCGTGCTGTTCGCGCTCGACGCGCCGCTCGGCGACGTCGAGCAAGTGGGCCAGGGCTACATCGTCGTGCGTGTGTGCGCGCACTGCGGTGAGCGCGGCGCGCGCCTGGTCGTCGAACAGGGGGCCGAGCACTTGGTTGACCACGGCGTAGCCCAGGGGCGCGACGCCGGTGCGCGTGACCTCGGCCACCAGGTCGTGGGCCTCGTTGACGGGCAGCTCCTCGGGCAGCGTGACGATGTGCACCGCTGTGCGCGTGGGATCGCGCACCAGCTCGGCCATCTTCTTGGTCTTCTCGGCCAGCGGCCCAACGGGCGCGGCGTCGGCGATCACCTGCGCCGTGCGCAACAGCTTGATGCCATGGCCGGTGGACGGGCAGTCGACGACGATGCGGCTGTAGTGGTGCTCCACCGCGTGCCACCAGATCTTGCCCTGCATGGTCAGCTCATTCATCGACGGCACGAAGCGCAAGAACGCCTTGGTGAGCCGATTCTCGAACACCGTGCGGTACAGCGCTTCGAACTTCAGCGTCAGCAGCGCGTACTCCTTCATGGCTGCGTGCGGGTCGATGTCGACGACGAACAGCCCCGGCTCGGCCTCGCGCACCTCGGCGTTCACGACGCCGACGCCGAGCAGCGGGCCGTGGCTGTCGGGCGCGCTCACCTGCGCCAACAGCACGCGCTCACCCTGGCGCACCAGGGCGCGCGCCAACGCGCAAGCCACCACGCTCTTGCCCACGCCGCCCTTGCCGCACACGTAGTGCAGCTGGCGCGACAGGAGCGGCGGCGGCGTGCTCACGGGTCCTCGCCGGTGACGGCATCGACGGCGAGGCGCACGGCTGCCTCGTCGACGACGAGCTCAGCGTGCATCAGATCGTCGAGCTCGTAGGCGCGCGCGCCGTCGACCAGGCTGGTGCTATGCGGATAGACCACGCAGTCGTGGCGCGAGGCGATGGTGGTGATGCGCGCCTGCGGCAGCAGCGCGCGGAGCGAGGGCAGGGCGGTGATGAAGGCGCCGCCGGGCACGAGCGCGCGGGCTTCGGGGATAGGCAGCCAGCGCGCCGCACCGGAACCGTGGTGGGGCGAGGCGATGGTCACGACGCGCCGGATGCGCTCGCGCAGACCCGGGTCTTCCGCCAGGCAGGCGCGCAGGACGATGCCGCCCAGGGAGTGGCACACCACGTCGACGGGGCCATCGAGGTCGCGGAGCACGCGCTGCAGGCGCGCCGCGTAGCTCGCAATGGGACGCAGCGCGCCGCCCATGCTGGGCGCGTACGTGGTTCGACCAGCGGCGTGCAAGGCGCGCTGCACGCCCCACATGCTGGGACCGTCGGCCATCAGACCGTGCACCAACACCACCGCAGGTCCATCGCCGAGTTGCGCCAGGCGACGCCCGCGTCGGGCCAGGGTCCAGCCCACGATGACGAGCTGGGCCCGCACCTCGCGCAGCAGGCTCGCGACGAACGACACCTGGCGCGGCGGCGCCAGCATCGAGTGCCGCGCGAAGTGCAGGGCGCGCCGCGCCCAGGCGAGCACGATGGCGAGGGCGAGGACCATCGGCAGGCTGGCCGCTGCCGCGATGACCGCGCCGGCGACCCACAGGGCGAGGAGGGGGACGCTCACGGTTTGCGCTCGTCTCGCTCGCGCGCTTCGGCTAGCGTGCCGCCGCGGAGGTCAGCGATGGCGGAGAAGAGCGACAAGCACGAGGGAGCCGTGCGCACCATCCTCGGGCTCGGCGAGGAGAAGATGGGCGAGGTGGTGAACCAGCTCCTCGCCAACGAGGTCTTCGTGCAGGCGATGCAACGCACCATCACCGGGAGCATCGGCGCGAAACGGAACATCGACAAGGGCGTCTCCACCTTGTTGTCGCTGGTCAACGTGCCAACTCTCGACGACATCGACAAGGTCAAGGAGAAGCTCGATGAGCTCGAGGAGACCATCGGTGAGATCGCTGACCGCGTGGGCCGTATGAAGGGCCGCGGCGCCAAGCGCTGACGGCAGCGCTAGCCCTTGCGCTTTGCCTCCACCGCGCGGATGCGGGCTTCCAGGGCCTCGATGCGGGCCCGCATGGCCTCGAGGTCGGGCCGCTGCGGCGTCATCTTCTGCATGGCCTCGCGTACCCGCTCGTCGATGCGACGCTGCCAGGTCTCGAAGGCCTCGGTGGTCCCCGACACGAACTCACGCACCACGCCGGCCTTCACCTCGTCGGACTCGGCGGCACGGTCGGCGGCCGAGGCCTCTTCGCCCGGCTTGGCGTCGGCTTTGCCGTCGCGCTTGAGCAAGGACTCGACGCGGCGCTCCACGTCGTCTTTGAGGCTCTTCACGGGATCCGCAACGCGCTTCTCGTAAAAGTCCGAGACCGCGTCGTTGCCGCTCTGGATGATGCTGCGCAAGAGCTTGAGCGGCATCTTGGCGACCTTCTTCTCCTCCTCCACGAGGATCTGCGCCAGGGTCACCGCGGTGAGGTCGTCGCGCGACTTGTTGTCGATGACCTTGACCTCGTCGCCGTCCTTGATCATCTGCGAGATCTCGTCGAGCGTGACGTAGCACGAACGCTCGGTGTCGTAGAGCTTGCGGTTGGCGTAGCGCTTGATGACCTTGGTGGCCTTGCCCGACGACGCGCCGTCGTCCGTCGCACCGGCGCCGCTCGCTCCCCCTGCTCCCCCTGCTCCCCCGCCTGTGGTGCTCGTCGTCATCAGCGCCTCCACCTTGCCGCTTTGCGTCGAAACCAGAGTGGACCATGGCGCTTCCCGCTGTCAACGCACCGCACCATCCGGGGACAGCGCGCGAGAAAACGCACCATTGAGTGGCGCTTGCGGGTGTGGGTTTGCCTGCCCTCGGCGCGGACGCATAGACTCCCGTGCGCGTGGAAGCGGTGCGTCGTCGCCGCCGGAGACCCGCGTGATCATCACCTGTTCGCAATGCAACACGCGCTTCAAGGTTGGCGACGACAAGCTCGCCGGCGGTCCCATTCGGGTGCGCTGCTCGAAGTGCAACTTCGTGTTCATGGCCAGCGGCGCGCCCACCGCGCCCCCAGCCACGGCGCCGCCCGCCATGGCCCCGCACGCCGCCACCACCATGCCGCCCGGCCCGCCCCCCTTGTCTCCCACGCCTCGCCCGAGCGGTGGCCCGATCACTGGGATGTTTCGAGCCTTTGGCGCTCCGTCGGACGCGCCGTCGCCCTCGGGCTTCGCGTCGACGTCCAACCGCAGCGGCATATTCCGCGCGCCATCGAGCGACTTCCGGCCGCCGCCCCCTGACCCCTTCGCCAGCCTCGGTGCCACCGCGCCGCAATCGCCGGGGTACCCCTCCCTGTCGCCGCCCCCGCCGGGTTTCGCGCCGCCACCCTCGCCTGGTTTCGCGCCCTCGCCGTCGCCGAGCTTCTCACAGCCGCCCTCGCCGAGCTTCTCACAGCCGCCGTCGCCGAGCTTCTCACAGCCGCCCTCGCCGAGCTTCTCACAGCCGCCCTCGCAGGCGTCCGTGCCCTTCGGCGGCGCCGCCGATCCCTTCGCGCGCACTATGACGCCCGGCGCGCGCGCCATGACGCCCGGCGCGCGCACCATGACGCCCGGAGCGCGCACCATGACACCCGGCGTGCGCGGCGGCGCCGTCGATCCCTTCGCTGGTGCCAGCGGCGCACCGCTGTCCGATCCCTTCGGCACCAGCGCCGCCATGGGCGGTGGCGCGCCCGCCGTCGATCCCTTCGCCGGCGTGCCCACCGCCGCTGCCACGCCGCACGCCATGGATCCCTTCGGTCTCGGCGCGGTGCCCGCGCCGGCTCCGACCTTCGCGCCGCCGTCCATGCCGCCGAGCGCGTCGCTGTCGTCGACGACGACCGAGTCCTTTGCGCCGGGCGAGCTCTTCGGCGCCAGCGTGCGGCCGTCCACCGAACCCTTCGCGGCGAGCGCGCCGCCGCAGCCCGCGGACGTCGGCATCCAGGCCATCGACGATCCCTTCGCGGCGCTCGACGCCACCGACAACGCCGATTCCCTGGTGCCGACGAGCCCACCGCGGCCACCGCCCACACCCGAAGAGAGCGATCCCTTCGCGAACATCGGGCTCGACACCGACGATGCGCCGCCGTCGGCGCCGGTGGCCGAGCGCGCGCCGCCAAAACCCCGGCCCGAGCCCGCGCCGAGCGCCCCACGCCCCACCGCCTCGCCGCCGCCCGCGCCCACGCCCGTCGAGAGCGCCAAGCTCCGCCGCATCGAGGCGGCACAGCGGGTGCGCGCCGCGCTGTGGGCGGCGCTGCAGGCGCTCATCTTCGCGGCGTTCGTTGCTGTGGCGGTCGTCGTGGCGCGCGGCGGCACCCTCGCCGACCTCTGGCGCGGTGACCTCAGCGCGGCCCTCGGCGGCCCCCGCGTGGCGGGCGACCTCGCCGTCGAGGACGCGCGCGTCCGCAAGCGCTTGCTGCCCTCCGGGCTCGAGGTGGTGACGGTGAGCGGCGTGGTGCGCAACAGCACATCGAGCACGGTGCCGGGGGCCCGCATCGAGGTGAGCTTCGCGGGCGCGGCGCCGATGAGCGGCTGGGCGTGGAGCACCCTCGACGGTGTCGACGTGGAGGCCATCGACACCGTCGAGCAGTTGTCCGCGCTCGCCGCACGCCGGCCCGCGTCTGCGTCGCTGGCGCCGGGAGAACGCGCGCCGTTCGTGCTGGTGGGCCAAGCCGCGGGCGACGGCGCACCGGCCTCGTTCTCCGTGCAGGTGACGGCGCCGCCGCCGTCGCCACCGCCGCTGCCGGCCGCCCCTGCCGAACCGGCGCCCACACCGGGCTGAGTCGCGGCGCCATGAGCGATGAGGAGCTGTTCTCGCTGGCCGCGCCGCTCATCGTCGAGCGACTCGGGAGGAGCCTTGGTGGGGTGCCTGCCGGTGCGCTGCGCGTGAGCTACTTGACGGAGCGCCTGCAAGGAGCGCCGACCTTGCCGTTGGTGCGCGCGCTCGCCTGCGCGCAGCGCGAGGCGGTGCTCGGGTCGATGGAGGCGCGCGCCGTGGTGGAGACCTTCTCGCTGGTGATCGCCGGTGGGTACCTCGAGGCTACCGTGCGCGCCGCGCTGGTCACCGGCGCGCAGATGGTGGGCGAGCACGCCCTGGTCCCGCTCGTCGACGTGGCGGCGGCCAACGATGCCGGCGTGGGGAAGGACGGCCGCGCAAAGAAGGGCAGCCTGGCGGCCACCGGCGAGACCCTCGGGCGTCGCAAGTGGTTGGCGCGCTCCGCCAAGGGCGACTTGCTGCTGCGCATCCTCGACGACCCGCACCCGCACGTCATCGAGAACGCGCTCGCGAACCCCAACGTCACCGAGCCGCTCGCGGTGCGCGTGGCGGCGCGCCGGCCGGTGCCGGGCGCGGTGCTCGAGGCGGTCGGCGAGAGTCGCTTCAACAGCCGCCCCGCGGTGCGGCGCGCGCTCGTGCTCAACCCCGACTGCCCGCCGAAGCTCGCGGTGCGCTACTTGTCGTCGATGACCGCGGAGGAGCTGCGCGACGTGGTGGCCGCGCCTGGCCTCGCCGCCGAGGTCACCAACGCAGCAGAGCTGCTGTTGCGGCGCTGACGAACAGGCCTGCTACAAGAGCACGCCGGCGCGGATGGTGTAGTGGAGCAGGGTCTGGCGCTGGCCGCCCACGCCGGTGCCGTCGACCGGATCCATGAAGTCGATGTCGACCCCACCAGACAGCGACACCACAGCGACCACCAAGCGCAGGCCGAGGCTCAAGCGATCCATGCGGTTTTGCGCCAGCGGTTGGAGCGCGAACACCACGTTGTCCTCGACGTTTGCGGTGTCGAGCGGGTCGGCGTCGACGATGCGCGAGCTCGCGTTGACCCAGATGCTCTGGTAGCCGACGAAGGGATTCACGTTGAAGCTGCCGGCGACGCCGAAGCCCTTCGACACCTGGCCCCCGGCGGTCACCGTGAGCAGGTCGAGCTCGTCGTTGCCGACCAAGCGATTGATGCCCGCCTGCACGGCGAGGTCGGGGATCCAACGGAAGCCCTCGTTGAGCGCCACGCGCACGTTGGTGCCGAGGTTCAAGAGCTGGCTGTCGATGAGCCACTCGGCGCCGAACTCGACCTCGGAGGTGAGCGGCACGGGCAGCACGAAGCCTTTGCGAGCGCGCGCTCCGAGCGTCATCATCAACGGGACATCTCGGAGCTCGCGCGCGCGCCAGTAGTCCTCGTCAAAGCGCATGGTGTGAAACGAGTAGTCGAGGCCGAAGTCGAAGCCCGAGTGCCCGGTGGTCTCGGCCACCTGCATCGACGTGGGCGTCATCACCAGGCCGAGCTCGCGCGTGACTGCCTGGAAAGCCAGGTCGTCTTGCACGTAGCCACCGGCGCCGTCCTCGTCGATCAGGCGCGTGAGGTGGATGTCGTTGGGCAGCGCCGCCGCGGGCGCGCCGGCGAGCGCGACGACGGTGAGCGCAGCGAGCGCGAGGGCAGGGCGTAGGTTTCGCACGCGCCCATTTGGGCGTGAAAGGCGCGCCCTGGTCAAGTTCGTGCCCGCCGCAGGGGGCTGGCGGCGAGCGGCACGCGATCTGGATCTGTCTCGCTCGATCCACCATGATCCACCAACAACCGGAGGCGCATCACCACTACAGCTTGGGCTGAACACCTGGACCACTCGACGATACTGAGGAGCAGCAGCAGCGACCGCAGACGCTCTTTCGTCTTTCCCCGCAGGGGCTTGACCAGCCAATTGGCGCTCACCTAGCCTTCCAGTGGGATTTGGTGGCGAATAGGGGATCATGGCGGATCGCGCGGCGTTGGCGCCGGAAAAAAGACGATGTTTCAAGGGCTTCACAACTGCCTGATGGATGAGAAGGGGAGGGTCGCCTTCCCCGCGCTCTTGCGCGCTGCGCTCGAGCGGATCGGCAGCGCCGATCGCTTCATCCTCACGCAGGCCCTCTACGAGCCTTGCCTGGTCGCTATGAGCGAGCAGGACTTCGCTGCGCAAGCAGAGAAGGTGCGTCAGCTGCCGCCGTCGAACCCGGCGGTGGTGACGTTCAAGCGCTTCGTCATCGCGCCCGCCACCCTCGTCACCGTCGATCGCGCGGGGCGCACGAGCGTCCCGAAGGAGCTTCGCGAGTATGCGGGTCTCGAGCGCGAGTGCGTGTGGGCCGGAGTCATCGAGCGCATCGAGCTGTGGAGCAAGAGTCGTTGGGACGAGCTGCGTCGCACGCAGGCGCCCGACGAGCTCTCGCGCACGCGCGAGTACCTCGAGAAGCACGGGCTGTGACGCGCGCGCGGCTCGCCGCGCGCGGTGGGTCGTGGAGGTGCGGATGGCGAGCGCTGGTCACGTGCCGGTCATGCTCGGCGAGGTGCTGGCCCTCGTCGATCCGCCGGCCGGCGCGGTGGTGCTCGATTGCACCGCCGGTGCGGGTGGTCACCTGCGCGCGTTCGTCGAGCGCGTGGGGCCGCACGGGCGCGTGGTCGCGCTCGACCGCGACCCGCGCGCGCACCAAGAGGACGCGGCCGGCGGCGTGGCCGCGCGCCATGCGGATCGCGTGACCCTGGTGCAGGCGCCGTTCTCGGCGGCGCGCACGGTGCTCGATCGCATTGGCGTCGAGCGCGTGGACGCGCTGTTCGCCGACCTCGGGGTGTCGTCTTTGCAGCTGGACGAGCCCGCGCGCGGCTTCTCGTTTCGCGCCGACGCGCCGCTCGACATGCGCATGGACACCTCGGCGGGCGAGACCGCGGCCGAGCTGATCCGCCGCCTCGACGAGCGCGAGCTCGCCGATGTGATCTACCTCTATGGCGAGGAGCACAAGAGTCGCCGCATCGCGCGCGTGCTCAAGCGCGACCTGCCGACGACGACCGCGGCGCTCGCCGAGGCCGTGATCCGTGCCGTGGGCGACCCGCGTATGGCGCGGCGCGGTGGCGGCATCCACCCGGCCACGCGCACCTTTCAGGCGCTGCGCATCGCCACCAACCGCGAGCTCGACGAGCTCGACGCGCTGCTCGGCGCCTTGCCCTCCCTCGTGCGCCCCGGCGGGCGCGCTGTGGTGTTGTCGTTTCACTCGCTGGAAGATCGCAAGGTCAAGCACCGTTTCCGAGACGAGGGCTTCACCGCGCTCACCAAGCGACCCCAGGTGCCGAGCGACGACGAGATCAAGGCGAACCCGCGCGCGCGCAGCGCCAAGCTGCGCGCGGCGCTGGTCGGTGTCGAGCCCGGGAGGGACCTCTCGCCATGACGCTGGCCGCTCGCCGCACCTGGCCCCCGAGGCCCGCGCGCGCCAAGGGCTCGGACCTGCGCCTGGTGCTCGTCGCCAGCTGCGCCGCCGCGCTGGTGACGGCGAGCCTGGTGTGCTTGGTGCTGGTGCGCACCGCCACCGTCGACACCGGCTATCGGGTGCATGATCGCCGGGCCGCGCAGGCGCGCCTGCGCGATGAGCGCGCCGCGCTCGAGCTGGAGCGCGCCACGCTCTTGCGCCCCTCGCGCTTGAGCGCCGAGGCCGGTCGGCTGGGGCTCGCGCCGGTGAGCGCCGATCGCGTCGTCGCTGGGGGTGCGCCGTGAGCATCGAGCGCGCCTGCCCGGAGCGTGAGCTGCCTCGCTGGCGCATCGTCGCTGTCGGCGTGCTGCTGGCGGTGTCGTTCGCCGGACTGCTCGCCAAGGCGGGCCGCTTGCAGCTCGTCTTCGACGACGACCTGCGTGACCTCGCGGCGGCGCAATACCTGCGCGAGCTGCCGGTGACGGCGCCGCGCGGCTCGCTCAAAGATCACCACGGCCGCCCGCTGGCGGTCACCGTTCCCGCCTGGTCGGTGGTGGCCCGCCCCCGCCTCGTCGACGACAAGGCGGCCGTCGCACAGGCGCTCGCACCGGTCCTCGGTGCGTCGGCGCGCGAGCTGCAGGGGAAGCTCGGGTCGTCGTCGGGCTTCGTGTGGCTCAAGCGCCGCGCCGCGGGTGACGTCGCCGATCAGGTCCGCGCGCTGGGCCTACCAGGCATCGAGCTGCAGCCCGAGCAGCGGCGCTACTGGCCCGGCAAAGAGCTCGCCGGGCAACTGCTCGGGCTCGTCGACGTCGACGGACGCGCCCGCGGCGGCGTCGAGCGCGCGTATGACGACGCGTTGCAGGGGCGCGCGACCACCACGCCGTCGCTCATCGACGCGCGCGGCGATCGCATCGCGCTCGCCGGCGGCCTCGACGTCACGCTGCTGGAAGGCGACGATGTCATCCTCACCATCGACGCCGAGCTGCAGCACACCGCCGAGGTGGCCCTCGCCGACATGGTGCGGCGCACGCAAGCGAAGGCCGGGTGGGCCGTGGTGCTCGACGCGCGCACGGCGGCGCTCTTGGCGGTGGCCAACGTACCCTTGTTCAACCCGAACGCGCCCACGCCGGAGGCGCAGAAGAACCGCGTGTTCGCCGAGGTGTTCGAGCCGGCGTCGGTCATGAAGGTCGCCACCTTCGCGGCGGCGCTCGATGCCGGCGCCATCACGCCGGCCGACCTGATCGACTGCGAGAACGGCCGCTTCACGATCGGCAAGCACGTCATCCACGACACCCATCCGGCGGGCGTCATCAGCGCTGCCGAGGTGTTCGCCACGTCGTCGAACATCGGCGCGCTCAAGATCGCACAGCGGCTCGGCGAAGATCGCTTGCGTGCGGCGCTGCTGCGCTTCGGCTTCGGCGCCGCGCCCGGCGTTGGTCTGGTGGAAGAGGCGGCGGGTCGCTTGCCCGCGGGCGAGCGCTGGGGCGACGCGCGGCTGGCGACGGTGAGCTTCGGCCACGGCGTGCTGGTCAGCGCCCTGCAAATCGCCAGCCTCGTGCAGGCGGTGGCCAACGACGGCGTGCGCCGCACTCCGTACCTGGTCGAGCGCGTCGAGTCTGCCAGCGGCGAGGTGATGCGCCGCGCGCCGACCGACGAGGGGACGCGGGTGCTGAGCGTGGCCAGCGCGCGCACGCTCAACGAGATCATGCGCGGCGTCGTCGGCAAGGACGGCACCGGCGTGCTCGCCGCCATCCCCGGCGTCCTCGTGGCGGGCAAGACCGGCACCGCCGAGAAGGTCGATCCGGTCACCAAGCGCTACACCAACACGCTTCACCTCTCGTCGTTCGTGGGCTTCGCGCCCGCGAACGACCCCGCAGTCGTCGCCATGGTGGTGATCGACGAGCCGCGCGGCGAGCACTTCGGCGGCGCAGTGGCGGGGCCGGTGTTTCGCGCCATCATGGAGCGCGCGCTCCTCGATCGAGGTCTGTTGGCGGCCGGCGCGCTGCCGGCACCGGTGACGCCGGCGACGGCGGCAGCGGCAGCGCCCATGCTCACCGAGGGCGGGAGCGTCGCCAACGTCGACGATCCCGAGCCCGCGCCGCCCACCGGCGTGGTGCCGTCGCTGGTCGGGCTGACCGCGCGCGCCGCCGCGGCGCAGGCCGAGGCGGCCGGCCTCACGCCTACCCTGAGCGGCTCTGGCATGGTCATCACACAGTCGCCACGCGCCGGCGCGTCCGCGCAGGGCGGCGTGGTGGCGCTCACGCTGGCCGACGGGCCCGCGCCGTCGAGCGGAGGGGCACGATGACGGCCCCAACGTCGATCTTCGAGGGCCTCGCTGTGCGCGCGCTCGGCGCCGCGCCCGCCGACCTGCCCACGCCGACGCGGGTAACCATCGACTCACGCCGCGTCGCGCCGGGCACCTGGTTCGTCGCATGCAAAGGCGCCACCGCCGCGTCGAGGGACGGCCACGACTTCCTCGAGGCCGCGGTCTTGGCGGGCGCCGCCGGGCTGGTGGTGCAAGACGAGACGCGCGGCCGCCCCTTCGTGCACCGAGTGCCCGTGTTCGTCGTGGACGACGCGCGCGCGGCCGCGGCCGTGATGGCCGAGCGTGTCGCGGGCGCGCCGAGCGCGCAGCTCGCGCTCGTGGGGGTCACGGGCACCAACGGCAAGACCACGGTGACCTGGCTGGTCGCGCAGATCGCGGCGGCGGCCGGCAAGAAGGCGGCCGTGCTCGGCACGCTCGGCGTGGGTGCCATCGACAAGCCTCAGAGCCTCGGCTTCACCACGCCAGAGGCGGAGGTGCTCTCCGCCGAGCTGGCGCGCCTGCGCGACGAGGGCTTCGCGGTGGTCGCCATGGAGGTCTCGTCGCACGCGCTCGCCACCGCGCGCGTCGACGGGCTGCGCTTCGCCGCCGTCGCCTTCACCAACCTCACGCGCGATCACCTCGACTTCCATGGCACCATGGCGCGCTACTTCGACGCCAAGGCGCGCTTGTTCACCGACCTGCGGCGCGGCGCGGGCGCCGTGGTCCCCGCCGGTGACGACGACGAGGGCTGGGCGGCACGGCTGCGCGCGTTGGCGCCGGGCGCCATCACCTGGGGGCCGGGCGGCGCGCTCGAGGCCGCCGACGTCACGAGCAGCGCCACCGGTACCACTGGCACCTTGGTGTATGCCGGCCGGCGCGCGCCGTTCAAAAGCCCGCTCATGGGCGCGTGGAACGTCGAGAACCTGCTGACGGCCGCTGGCTGTTGTCTGTCTCTCGGGCTCTCGATCGAGCAGGTCGCGGCGGGCATGGCCAGCGCCGGTCCGCCGCCGGGGCGCCTGCAACGGGTCGGCGCGGGCGCGCCCCTCGTGGTCGTGGACTACGCCCACACGCCAGACGCGCTCGAGCGCGCGCTCCACGTTCTGCGCGGCATCACCGCCGGCAAGCTCACGGTGGTGTTCGGCTGCGGCGGCGATCGCGATGCGGGCAAGCGCGCCATCATGGGCCAAGTCGCCGCGCAGTGCGCCGACGTCGTCATTGTCACCGATGACAACCCGCGCGGCGAGGACGGCGATGCCATCGCCGCGGCCATCGAGTCGGGCATCGGGTCCGGGCTGCGCGCGGTCGCCCCCACCGCGCTCGATCGGGGCACCTGGACGCGGCTGCGCGCGCGTCGCATGGCGATCCGCGCCGCCGTCGATGTCAGCGGGCCCGACGACGCCATCCTCATCGCCGGCAAGGGGCACGAGCGCACCCAGACCATCGGCGCGCGCGTGCTGCCGTTCGACGACGTCACCGAGGCGCGCCGCGCGCTGGCGCACGAGGGCGCGCCGGCGCTGCTCGACGCGTCCCTGGTGCGGCAGGCGCTCGCGCCCCGGGGCGTCGAGGTGCACGGCAGCCTGCCCCCGCTGCTGCTCGGCGTCAGCACCGACTCACGCGCCGTGACGCCGGGCTCGCTGTTCGTGGCGCTCAAGGGCGACAGCTTCGACGGCCATGCATTCGTCAAAGACGCGCTGGTCGATGGTGGCGCCGCCGCCGCAATGATCGAGCGCGCCAGCGCCCCGAGCGTCGTGGATCAGTGGCCGCTCGTCATCGTCGACGACACGGTGGGCGCCTTGCAGGATCTGGCGCTCGGCTACCTGCGGACGCTCGCTGCTCGCCGGATCGCGCTCACGGGGTCGAACGGCAAGACCACCACCAAAGAGCTGATCGCCGCGTGTCTGCGCGCCGCCTTCGGCGCGCCCTTCGTCCACGCCACCGAGGGCAACCTCAACAACCACATCGGCGTGCCGCTGACCGCGCTGCGCGCCGAGCCTGAGCACCGCGCGCTCGTTTTTGAGATGGGCATGAACCACCTGCAGGAGATCGCGCTCTTGTGCCGCATCGTGCGCCCCGAGGTGGGTCTCATCACCAACATGGGCAGTGCCCATGCGGGCAATGTGGGCGGCGTGGAGGGCGTGGCGCGCGCCAAGGCCGAGCTCTTCGAGGCGTTGCCGACCGACGGCGTCGCCATCGTCAACGCGGACGACCCGCGCTGCGTGCGCGAGGCGCAGGCCAAGGCGCGCTGTCGGCAGCTCGCGTTTGGCCGGGCGCCGTGGGCCGACCTGCGCTTGGTGTCGGCGCGCGACCTCGCACAAGGCGGCCAAGAGCTCGAGCTCTCCTACAAATCGGAGACTATCGAAGTCACGATCCCACTGGAGGGCCGACACAACGCACTCAACGCGGCGGCCGCGGTGGCCGTCGCGGTGGCCCTGGACGCTCCCTTTCGCGTCGCAGCGCTCGGCCTGGCCGGCGTGCGCAGCGCGCACGGGCGGCTCGAGCGTCGCGTGCGCGCCGACGGTGCCTGGATCCTCGACGACACCTACAACGCCAACCCCGACAGCATGGAGGCGGCGCTGGCGACGCTGGTGGAGCTGGCGGGCGCTCGCCGCCGTGTCGTCGCGCTGGGCGAGATGCGTGAGCTCGGCGCCTTCGCCGAGCAGGCCCATCGCCACATCGGCGCCGCCGCCGCCCAGGCCGGCACCGCGCTCCTCCTGTGCTGCGGTGAGCTCGGCCGCCTCTACGGCGAGGGCGCCCGGCGCGCCGGCCTCGCCGACGATCACGTGCTGTGGGCGGTCGACAGCGTCGCGCTCGCGCCCATCGCGCGCGCGCAGGTGCACGCCGACGACGTGGTGTTGGTCAAGGGGTCGCGCGGCGCTCGCATGGAACGCGTCGTCGAGGCGTTGACTGGCAGGGAGGCCCGCTAGCCCATGCTGTATACCTTCCTCTACCCGTTGTGGACCGAGGCCTCGTTCCTCAACGTGCTGCGGTACCCGTCATTCCGCATCGTCATGGCGGCGCTGACCGCGCTGGTGCTGACCTTGTTCTTGTACCCGCCGTTCATCCGGCGACTGCAGATCTTCAAGTTCGGTCAGGAGGTCCGCAAAGACGGACCCGAATCGCACTTCAAGAAGCAGGGGACGCCGACCATGGGCGGCATCCTCATCCTCGCGGCCGTGTTCCTTTCGACCATCCTGTGGAGCGACATCCGCCACAAGGCCGTGTGGCTCCTCTTGCTCGTGACCATCGGCTTCGGTTGTGTTGGCTTCTACGACGACTACAAAAAGATCAAATTCAAGAATCCCGCCGGGCTCGCCGGGCGCTGGAAGCTCTTCTGGCAGTTCTCCATCGGCGCCGTCGCCATGCTGCTGTTCTGGCGCACCGAATGGTGGCCGGCCGGCTGGCCCACCATCGCGTTCGACAGCTCCATCAACTTGCCGTTCGTCAACATCCAGCTCTTCAACCCGGTGTTGGCATGGTGGCTGTACCTGCCGCTGGCCTTGATCTTCGTCGTGGTCGGCACCTCCAACGCCGTCAACCTCACCGATGGTCTCGACGGCCTCGCCATCGGCCCCATCATGGTGGCCACCTTCACCTTCCTGGCGCTCGCCTACGCCGCGGGCACCACGCTGGCCGACTTCAACATCGCGAGCTACCTACGCATCACCCACGTCGAGGGCGCCTCCGAGCTCAGCGTGTTCTGCGCGGCCGTGCTCGGCGCCGGCATCGGCTTCCTCTGGTACAACGCCTACCCCGCGCTGGTGTTCATGGGCGACGTGGGCGCGCTCGCGCTTGGTGGCGCGCTCGGCATGCTCGCGGTGTTCACCAAGAACGAGATCCTCTCGGCCGTGCTGCACGGGGTGTTCTTGGCCGAGACCCTCTCGGTGATGTTGCAGACCACCTATTTCAAGTGGACCAAGCGCAAGACCGGCGAGGGCAAGCGCCTGTTCCTCATGACCCCTATCCACCACCACTTCGAGAAGCTCGGGTGGCCAGAGCCGCGCGTCATCGTGCGCTTCTGGATTGTGAGCGTGATGTTGGCGCTGGTTGCGCTGGCCTCGCTCAAGCTGCGGTGAGCATCATGGCGCGCGCGGCCGACGACCTCTTGCACCATGCGGCCGGCGCCCGCGCTGTCGTCGTTGGTGGCGCCAAGACCGGCGCGGCGGCAGCACGCGTGTTGGTGCAGCTCGGCGCCACCGTCACCCTGGTCGACGACGCCCCGGCGGCCAAGGTGGCCGACGGCATCGCCAAGCACGGGCTCGACCCTGCGGCGATCACGCTGCGCGCCGGTGGCATCGACGCTGCCATTGTGGCGGGCGCCGACCTGGTGGTGCTGTCGCCCGGCGTGCCGCGCGCACACGCTGCGCTGCAAGGGGCGCTGGCGGCGGGCGTGCCCTTGTTCAACGAGATCGAGCTGGCCGCAGCCGTGCTGCCGTCGAGCGTGGCGGTCATCGCGGTCACCGGCACGAACGGCAAGTCGACCACCACCACCATGGCGGGCGCCATCGCCAGCGCCGCCGACGCGCGCGCGTTCGTGGGTGGCAACTTGGGCACGCCCTACTGCCAGGCGGCGCTGGACATGTTGGCTGGGGCGCCGCCGCCGCGCTTCGCTGTGCTCGAGCTCTCGTCCTATCAGCTCGAGACCATCGGCACGCTGGCGGTGCGCGCCGCGGTGGTAACCAACCTCTCGCCCGACCATCTCGATCGCTACCCCGACGTCGGCGCCTACTACGCCGCCAAGGCTCGCGTGTTCGCCTTGGTGGCGCCCGGCGGCGGCGTGTCGCTCAACGCGGCCGATGCGGAGAGCCGCGCGCACCTCACATCGATGCTGCCGAGGGATCGTGCGCGTTGTGACTTCGATGTTCCGACAGCTTTAGAAGGTATTGCCATCACCCCGCACGGCGTCCAGGTGCGCTGGGGGTCGGTGCGAGCCGATCTGACGCTGGCCAACCCGCGCATCGTGGGCCACCACAACCGCCAAAACGCCGCCGCTGCCGTTGCCGGTGCGCTGCTCGCCGGCATCCCGCCCGAGGCATGGCAGGCAGGCCTCGACGCCTACGCTGGCATCGCGCACCGCCTCGAGCGCATCGGCGAGGCGCGCGGCGTCGTTTGGTACAACGACTCCAAGGCGACCAACGTCGACGCCGCGGTCACAGGGCTCAAGTCGTTCTTGCGCGGCGTCCACCTCATCGCCGGTGGCCTTGGCAAGGGCGCCCCCTACGCACCGCTGGTCGACGCCGCGCGCGACCGCGTGCGCGCCGTCTACACCATCGGGCGTGACGCCCCCGCCATCGAGGCCGCCTTCGCCGACGTGGCGCCGGTGGTCTCCTGTGGGACCCTCGAGGTCGCCTGCGAGCGCGCCGCCGCCGCCGCCGTGCCCGACGACGTCATCCTGTTGTCGCCCGCCTGTGCGTCGTTCGACCAGTTCCGTGACTACGCCCACCGCGGCGACGCCTTCCGTCAGTGCTTCCGTCGCCTCGGCGCCGGCGACGGTCAGGAGGTCGGCTGATGGCACCCGAGATCACCATCGCGCGCCTGCCGCGCCCGCGGGTCGACGGGCCCATGCTGGCCGCCGTGCTGACCCTGGTGGGGCTCGGCGTCGTCATGGTCGCGGCCGCGAGCGGCTCCGCGTCGGAGGCGCAGACCGGCGCTGCCTTCGCCATCCTGCAGCGCCAGGCAGTGTTCGCGGGGATCGGCGTCGTCGCGCTCGCGCTCGGGGCCGGCATCGAGCCCGCGGCGCTCGAACGGCGCGCGCGCATCATCGTCGTTGTCACCGTGGTGCTGCTGGCGCTCGTGCTCATCCCAGGCCTCGGTCACATGGCGGGGGGCGCGCGGCGTTGGCTGCAGCTGGGGCCCGTGGGGGTGCAGATCGGCGAGATCGCGAAGGGCGTGGTGGTCATCTACCTCGCCACCGTGCTCGCGCAGCGCTCGCGAGAGCAGGCGCGCCGCTCCGGTGTGGGGGCGCTCGTCCACCTCGTCATCCCCGGCGTCATGATGGTGTTGTTGCTGCTCGAGCCCGACTTCGGCACGGCGGTGTTGATCGCTGCGGTCAGCTTCTTGCTCTTGTTTGTCGGTGGTGCCCGCGTGGGGAACCTCGCCGGGCTGCTGGCGCTGGCGGTGCCACTTCTGACCCTGGTGGTCTCGACGAGCGCCTACCGCATGCGCCGAGTCATGGCCTTCCTCGAGCCCTGGGAGCACCGCTACGACATCGGCTACCAGATCACCGAGTCGCTGATGACGCTCGGCTCGGGCGGCGCGTTCGGGCTCGGCCTGGGTGAGTCGCGACAACGCCTGTTCTTCCTGCCGGCGGCGCACACCGACTTCATCCTCGCCGTGCTCGGCGAGGAGCTCGGGTTCGCTGGTGTCACGCTGGTGGTGGCGTGCTTCGCCGTCATCGGTTGGCGTGCGCTGCGGGCGGCCCTCATGGCGACGTCGACGTTCACGTCGCTGTTGATTGTGGGCCTGTCCTCGATGCTCCTGGTGCAGGCCGCATTCAACATCGCCGTCGTCCTCGGGCTCGTACCAACCAAGGGCATCACCTTGCCCTTTGTCAGCGCCGGCGGCTCGAGCCTCGTCACCAGCATGTTCTTCGTCGGGCTCTTGTTGCGCGCCGTCGCCGACGCGCGCGCGGCTCGAGGGGAGGTCTGAATGCGCCTGGTCATCGCGGGCGGCGGCACCGGCGGTCACCTCTTTCCGGGCATCGCCGTCGCCGAGGCCCTGCTCGAGGTAGATCCCGCCAGTCAGGTGCTCTTCGTCGGTACCGAACGCGGCATCGAGGCGCGTGCCGTGCCGAAGGCGGGCTTCGAGGTCCGCTTCATCCAGGTCGGTGGCCTCAAGGGCCTGGGCGTCAAGCAGCGCGTGACCACCGTGGCACAGCTCCCTGGCTCGCTCTTGCAGGCGCGCCGCATCCTTCGCGAGTTCCGCGCCGACGCGGTGCTCGGCGTCGGTGGCTACTCGTCGGGGCCGGTGCTGGTGGCCGCCCGCACCATGGGGCTGCCCACCGCCATCTGCGAGCAGAACAGCGTGCCCGGTCTCACCAACCGCATGCTCGCCCGCTTGGTGCGTCGCATCTTCGTCACCTTCGAGGTGTCGCGGACGCGCTTCCCGGCGGGCAAGGCAGAGCTCGTCGGTAACCCGGTGCGCCTCGCCTTCCACGACGCCGCGCGCCGCCCCGCGCCGCCCATCGAGCCTGGCCTGGTGTTCACCTTCGGCGGCAGCCAGGGGGCGCGCCCGCTCAACGAGGCGGTCCCTGCGGCGCTCGCCATCGTCCAGCGCCGCGGTCGCGTCGTGCGCGCGCTCCACCAAGCGGGAAAGAGTGACGTGCCAGCGGTGGAGCGCGCCTACCGCGACGCGGGCCTGGGCGCCGAGGTCACGCCCTTCATCGACGACATGGTCACGGCATACCGCCGCGCTCACGTGGTCATCTGTCGCGCCGGCGCCACGTCTTGCGCCGAGCTGACCGCGCTCGGCGTCGCGGCCATCCTCGTGCCCTTTCCCCAGGCGACGGATGATCATCAGACCTTGAACGCGCGCGACCTCGAGCAGGTCGGCGCATGTGTGCTGCTGCCGCAAGCGGAGCTCAGCCCCGAGCGCCTGGCGGATGAGATCGAGCGCATCATCAGCGACGACGCGCGGCGCGACCGCATGCGTGACGCCGCGCGCGGCGCGGGGCGGCTCGACGCCGCGGACGTTGTTGCACGGGCGGCGCTGCACGGCTTCGCCGCCGGGCACAGCGCCCGCGCGCTCTTGCCGGTCTCGGGGGTGCGCGCATGACCGGGGCGCGTCCCACCACGCTGTTCCGCGGGCGTGTGCGCCGCATCCACTTCGTCGGCATCGGCGGCATCGGCATGAGCGGCATCGCCGAGGTGCTGTTGGCGCTGGGCTTCGAGGTGCACGGCAGCGACCTCAAGGCGAGCGACACCACGCGGCGGCTGGCGGCACAGGGCGCGCAGGTCTCCTACGGCCACCGGGAGGAGAACGTCGACGCTGCCGACGTGGTGGTGATGTCGTCCGCGGTGCGGCGCGACAACCCCGAGATCGCGCGTGCCGTGCGTGACGGCATCCCCGTCATCCCGCGCGCCGAGATGCTGGCCGAGCTGATGCGCCTGAAGCACGGCGTGGCCGTGGCCGGGTCGCACGGCAAGACCACCACCACGAGCCTGGTCGCCGCCATCCTCAAGGAAGGCGGCCTCGACCCCACCGTCATCATCGGCGGTAAGGTCAACCAGCTCGGCAGCAATGCCAGCGTTGGGCAGGGCGAGCTCTTGGTGGCCGAGGCCGACGAGTCCGACGGCAGCTTCCTGCGTTTGAATCCGACGATCGCAGTAGTGACGAATCTCGATCTCGAGCACGTCGATCACTACACGGGCGGCCTCCCAGAGCTCAAGACGGCCTTCGCCGACTTCGTCAACCGCGTCCCGTTCTACGGCCTGGCCGTGCTGTGCATCGATGAGGCGAACGTGCAAGCGCTGGTGCCGACCCTGGCCCGGCGCTACGTGACCTACGGGCGCTCGCGCCAGGCGGACTACCAAGCCGTCGACGTCGTGCTCGAGGGTGTGAGCTCGCGCTTCCTGGTGCGCCGTCGCGGCCATGACCTGGGCGCGGTGCTGCTCAACCTGGCGGGCGTACACAACGTGCTCAACGCGCTCGCGGCCATAGCGGTGGCCGACGAGCTGGCCATCCCCTTCGCCAGCGCCGCCGCCGCGCTGGCCGGCTTTCAGGGAGTGCAGCGGCGCTTCTCTCACCGAGGCGAACAGGCCGGCGTGCTGGTCATCGACGACTACGGTCACCACCCCGCCGAGCTGCGCGCGACCTTCGCGGCGGCGCGCCAGGCTTATCCGGGCCGCCGGGTGGTGGTGCTGTTTCAGCCGCACCGCTACACCCGCACGGCGGCGCTCAAGGATGACTTCGCGCGCGCCTTCAACGACGCGGACGTGGTGCTGGTGGCGCCCGTGTACGCGGCTGGCGAGGAGCCCATCGCAGGTGCCACCGCAGACGCGTTGGCCGAGGCGATGGTGCGACACGGCCACCGTGACGCGCGCGCCGTCGCCAGCCTCGACGACGGCCTGGCACAACTCACCGCGCTGGTGGCGCCCGGCGACGTGGTGCTCACCCAAGGCGCCGGCGACGTCACGCACGCCGGCCCCGAGCTGTTGCGGCGCCTGACGCCCGCGGAGGCGCCGTGAGCGACGCCCTGCTGCCGGAACGCCTCGACGCGGCCTGTGGGGACCTGGGCGGCCTGCACCTGCGTCGAGACGAGCCGCTCGCGGCCCACACGACCTTCGGCATCGGCGGGCCGGCCGACGTGCTCGTGGAGGCCGGCACCGACGACGACGTCGTGCGCGTGGTGCAGGCCGCCGCGCGCCACCGGGTGCCGCTGTTCGTGCTCGGCGGCGGCAGCAACCTCTTGGTGGGCGATGGGGGCATCCGCGGCCTCACCCTGACGCTTTCGGGAGCGCTCGCCGAGCTGCGGGTGCTGGATGACGGCCTGCGCATCGACGTGGGCGCGGCCAGCACCTTTCCGCGCCTGACGCAGGCCGCGCTGGCGCAGGGGTGGCCGCCGGCGGTCGGTTGGTTCGGCACGCCGGGGCAGGTGGGCGGCGCCCTGGTGATGAACGCGGGCACGCGCCAAGGCGAGGTCGGCGAGGTGGTCGTCGAGGTGCGGATGGCCGGCGCGGGTGGGCTCGAGCGCCGTGGACGAGCCGCCTGCGGCTTCGGGTATCGCTCGAGCGCGTTCCCTCTCGGGGTGGTCTTGACGGGCGCATTACTTCAATGTGACAGTCATAAAAGCAAAGAAGTGGAGACGTTGACGGCGATGGCGCACGAACAGCTCAATCGTCGGCGTGCCACGCAACCCAAGCAGCGCAGCGCCGGCTCCATCTTCAAGAACCCACCGGGCGACTACGCGGGGCGCCTCATCGAGGCCGTTGGCCTCAAGGGCTACGCGGTCGGTGGCGCCGGCATCTCCGACGTGCACGCCAACTTCATCGTCAACAGCGGTGCGGCCACCGCCCGCGACGTCGTCCAGGTGGCCGAGCACGCGCGCGCTCTCGTCAAGGAGCGCTTCGGCATCGAGCTCGAGTGGGAAGTGCGACGCGTGGGGGTGCACAGATGACCGCGCAGCGCCTGCCCACCACCGACCGACGCCGCGGCTCGCAGCTCGGCGGCTTCAGCCGTGCGCCGTGGCGCCTTGGCCGCGCGCCCGAGCGCGCGGTCACCGGCAGCCATGCGGCGCGAGAGCGCACGGGCGAGCGGCGCCGCACGTCGATGCTGCCGGCGCGCCTGGCATGGGGCAGGGCGGTGCGTGGCGCCGGTCTGCTCGGGCTGGCCGCATTGTCTGCGCTCGCTGTCGTCAAGCTGGCCTCACTGTTGGAAAACAGCGAGCTGCTCCCGCTCAAGACCGTGACGGTTCACGGCGCCGACGGTCCCCGCGTCGACGAGGTACTCGCGTACGCGGCGCTGCCCCTCGGCACGCCCTTGCTCAGCATCGACGCGACGGACGTGGCGGCGCGTGTCGCGCAGCACCCCTTCGTCGCGCGCGCGGCCGTGCGGCGCGTGCCCCCCGACGCCGTGGTGATCGATGTGGAGCAGCGAATCCCCATGGCCGCGGTGGCTGCAGGAGAGCTGTACCTGGTGGATCGCGACGGCAACATCATGAAGAGCGCTCGCGCCGGCGACGGCCTCGACCTGCCGATCATCACCGGCATCCCGGCGAGTGACATCGCCGACGGCGGCGCAGACGAGGTCGTGCGCGGCGCGCTGTTCCGACTCGATGCGCACGCGCGCGCAGGGCGCCCTGGCGGGGCGCTGGCAGAGATCGCGTTCGTCCCGGGCGTCGGCTTCGAGCTGGTGCTCGAGGACGGCCTGCGGGTTCGCGTCGGTGACGATGCGTCCGAGACCCAGTTCCTCGACAAGCTCGGCCGGCTCGACGCCGTGCTGCGTCGCCTCGCTTCGGCAGGGGCGCGCGCGAGCTTCATTCATCTCGACGACGACCGTCGGCCCGAGAGGGCGGCGGTTCGTCTCCGGACGGTGGCGGAGACGCCTCCGTCCGGTGGTTAGAGAGGTCCCGCGAGAGCGGGGTTTTCGCGGTCTTCGCGAGAGCGGGGATCGCAGGAGGACGGATGGCAAAGAGGGTTCCGCGGCGCGAGAACCTCGTGGTTGGCCTGGATATCGGCACCACGAAGATCTGCGCAATCGTCGGCGAGGTCACGCCCGAGGGCGTCGACATCGTCGGTATCGGCACAGCACCGTCGAAGGGGCTGCGCAAGGGCTGCGTCATCAACATCGAGTCGACCGTGGGCTCCATCAAGCGTGCCGTGGAAGAGGCGGAGCTGATGGCGGGCTGTGAGATCGACTCCGTGTACGCCGGCATCGCCGGCGGGCACATTCGAGGGTTCAATAGTCACGGTATCGTCGCAGTAAAGGAACGTGAGGTCACCGAGGCGGACATCGAGCGGGTCATCGACGCGGCCAAGGCCGTGGCTATCCCCGTGGATCGCGAGGTCATCCACATCCTGCCGCAGGAGTTCATCATCGACGACCAAGACGGGATCCGCGAGCCGCTCGGCATGTCGGGCGTGCGCTTGGAGTCGAAGGTCCACATCGTGACGGGCGCGGTCACGAGCGCACAGAACATCGTCAAGTGCGCGCAGAAGTGCGCGCTCAACGTGTCGGATATCGTGCTCGAGCAACTGGCCAGCGCGCTGGCGGTGTTGTCCGAGGACGAGAAAGAGCTCGGCGTGGCCTTGGTCGACATCGGTGGTGGCACCACCGACATCGCCATCTTCCACGGGGGCAGCATCCAGCACACCAGCGTGGTGGCCATCGGCGGCCAGCACATGACCAATGACATCGCGGTGGGCTTGCGCACGCCGCAGGAGGAAGCGGAGACCATCAAGAAGAGGTGGGGCTGCGCCTCGACCAAGACCATCAAGGCCAACGAGACCATCGAGGTGCCGTCCATCGGCGGGCGCAAGGCGCGCGAGCTGTCTCGTCAAATTCTGGGCGACATCCTCGAGCCACGTGTCGTCGAGATCTTCGAGTTGGTGCAACGCGAGATAGAGAAGATGAAGCTGACCGAGCTGCTCGCCTCGGGTGTGGTGCTCACCGGCGGGGCATCGCTCCTGCCCGGCATGGCCGAGGTGGCGGAGGAGGTCATCGGGTTGCCGGTGCGTCTGGGGACACCCCAGAACATCGGTGGCTTGGTCGATGTAGTGAAGAGCCCGATGTACGCGACAGGTGTCGGCTTGCTCGTCTACGGCGCGCAACAGATGCACGATCCTCGCTACTTCCGGGCGCGCGACGAGAACATCTACACCAAGGTCAAGAAGCGCATGAGCGCTTGGCTGGAGGACGTCCTCTGAGCCCCTTCTTCTCGCCTCTGTGACTCTTCACGACGGACGATCGCGTCAGCCGATCGATCCGCACAGCTCTGGAGCTCCATCATGATCGAATTCGAGGACAACAGGCAGACGGGCCCGCGCATCAAGGTGATCGGCGTGGGTGGCGGTGGTGGCAACGCCATCAACAACATGATCGACCGAGGGATCGCCGGTGTCGAGTTCTTGGCCGCCAACACCGATGTGCAGGCGCTCGAGATGAACCACGCAGCCTTGAAGCTGCAGCTCGGGCAAGGCAGCACCAAGGGGCTCGGCGCGGGCGCCAAGCCCGACGTCGGTGCCGGCGCCGCCAAGGAGAGCATCGACCGCATCGAGGAGCTGCTGCACGGCGCCGACATGGTGTTCGTCGCGGCGGGCATGGGCGGTGGTACCGGCACGGGGGCGGCGCCCATCATCGCCGACGTGGCGCGCCGCCAGGGGGCGCTCACGGTTGGTGTGGTGACGCGGCCCTTCGCCTTCGAGGGCAACCGGCGCAAGAAGCAGGCAGAGCGCGGTATCGAGGCGCTCAAGGCTGCGGTCGACACGCTCATCATCGTACCGAACGACCGCTTGTTGCAGCTGTGCAGCCCCGACACCACGATGCTCGACTCGTTCAAGCTCGCGGACCAGGTGCTGTTCAACGCCGTCAAGGGCATCTCCGACATCATCACGCAACAAGGCGTCATCAACGTCGACTTCGCCGACGCCGTCAGCGTCATGAGCGCGCAGGGCTTGGCGCTGATGGGCATCGGGCGCGGCAGCGGTGAGCGCCGCGCGCTCGACGCCGCCAACGCCGCCATCTCGAGCCCGTTGCTCGAGGAGGTCAGCGTCGACGGCGCCACGGGCATTCTGGTCAACGTCACCGGCGGGCCCAGCCTCACGCTGCACGAAGTGAACTCGGCCATCGCGCTCATCACCGAGGCAGCCCACGAGGACGCGAACATCATCTTCGGCTACGTCGTTGATGAGGCCATGGGCGAGGACGTCGCCATTACGGTCATCGCCACCGGCTTCGAGCGCGCACGCCGCGAGGCGGAACAGGCGCACCACGCGGCGGTTGCCCCTCCGGCGGCACAGCAGCGCACCGATCCCGATGTACCCACGTACATTCGCAACGGCTGGCGCGACGGCAAGAACATGCGTGGCCCGCTGCCGCAGGCGGAACTGCCCCTGTCGGCGCCGGCGCCAGAGCCCGAGCCGATGGCGGATCCCCCGCCGCTCGCGGTTGGGCCCATGGCGACCGCGCTGGACGAGGCGATCGCGGAGCAGCCGGAGCTGCTGATCACCACCCGCGCCCAGGCAGCGTCGCTCCTGGCGGCACCGCCCCACGCCAGCCTCGAGCCGGTACCGGCGGCGGTGGTGGCCTCGGTTGCGCCGGTCGCTCACCCGACTCCTCGTCGGGGCGGCATCGCGATGCTCCCTCCCGTTGAGGACGAACACCCGCGTCGCCAGCGCAGCGTGCACCGTGAGGCGGTGCTCGCCATGACGGCAGCCCTGGGCGAAGACGACGAGTACGACATCCCCGCGTTCCTCCGGCGCAACGCAGAGTAGGGCGCGCCCTCCTTGTGGCCGACCGGGCACCATTGCTAGCGTGCGTTTCAGTTCGTTATTCAGTTGTTCGTGGAAGTGGCGACGCGGCCCTCGATCCAGGTGATCGAGGGCCGCTTCGTTCTTCCCGCTCCGGAGTCTTCTCGAGGGCCCTTACAGGCGCTCGTCGCAGCCAATGTCGGGCGCGGCGCCCTGCGGACGGACGTCACCGTCAATGTCATCGGCGGCGAAGTCGTCTCGGTCGCCGGCGTCAACGAGCGCATTGACACCGCTGTTGAGGTGGCCGGCGCCATCGACCAGGTCCGCCGGCACCACCAGGCAATCGGCGCAGCCGAGCTCGGCCAGTCGTTGGACGGTGGTGACCTGCTCGGCGCCGACCACAACGAAGGTCCCCACGTCGTCGAACGCCGCCGCGCTGCTCGAGAGCCACGGCGCCGCGCCGAGCGTGCGCAGGCACGGGTCGCCGAAAACAGCCGAGCTGACGATCACCAGGGAGCCGCCGGCTTCGACCGCGACGCCGTCGGTGTCGGAGATCAGCGTGGCGTTCTTCAGCGTGACCGGCCCCGAGCTGCGCAGGGCAGCGACCCCGGCACCGGTGATGAACGACGACGTGATCACCAGGGTTCCTTGATGGGCGAGGGCAGCGCCGTCGACGCCAGTGGCAGCGACCACGCTGCGCTCCACGAGTGATGCCGCAGCAGCGAGTCGAACGGCCTCGGCCGTCGCTCCGGTGGCACGCACCTCGGTGTCGCGGAGGGTGGCGCCGCGAGCGATCAGGGCCGCCGCCGCTCCCGCGCCGATGGACACGAGCGAACCACCAGCGACCACCACGGTGCCGTCCGGCACGTCGCACGCGGCATCGACAGCCGTCACCACGCAATCGGTGACAGCGACGAAGCTCGCGCCGCCCTGCACGCCGTTGCTGGCATCGATAGTGACGCGCGTGAGCGAGATGTTGTCGACGCCAGCGAGGTCGAACCCGACGGTGTCGGTGCCGGACACGGTGACGGTGGTGTCGGTCGCGCTCATGGATGTGCCGTTCAAGACCACACCACGGGCACCCTCGCCAGTGGCGGTCACGGTTGCGTCGGCGAGCGCGAGGGTCCCGCCGGCGCACTCGATGGCGCTCGCCGCCGCGGTGGCGATGCCGTCATCGGCCGCGCGCAGGCGTCCGCCCAACAGCGCGCTGCCGCTGGCGCCCACGAGTTGTACTGCCGTGGCGCTGTCGCTGATCGATGTGGTGGCCACTACGTCGCTAGCGTCGTCGACGGTGACGACGGAGTTCGAGGCCGCCAGGCCGACCACAGCCAGGCCAGCGCCTCCCACCACCGTGGCGCCAGCGAGCTCGACGTTGCAGCGCTGTGCGTCGACGCCGCGGGCATCGTCGGCCAACGCCCCGCCGGTGACCGAGGCGCCCTCCAACGTGAGCGTGCCATGGTCGCACCGGATAGCGGTCGCGATGTCGCCGTCGCCGGAGACGATCGACCCCGCGACGATCCGCAAGGCGGCATCGGCAGCGACGCTCACGACCGCGTTGCCGTCACCGGCGGCGAGCGCGGACTGCACGACGGATTGTTGCAGAATGACGTTGGCCTGCTCCTCGATGACGAGAGGGCCGCCGCTGGTGCCGGGCGACTGCTCGATAGTGCAGTCGACGAGTGACCCCGCTCCAGCCACGCGCACGGCGGCACCATCGTCGTCGAGCCGCAGGCGCACCGCGGACACGCCGGCGTTGGTCAGCGCCAGGCCGGCACCGACCAGCGGCACGACGGTCTCGGCGCCGCCCTCCGCGTAGCCGGCGCCGTCGAAGTACACGCCGCCGCGCAGTGACAGGCCGCTGGGCAGTGCCACGTCGGCCGGCAGGTGCGCGCCCTCGGCGAGCACGAGCTCGGCGAGCTCGTGGTTGATAGCCGTGACCAGCGCGCCCTCGATGGTACGGAAAGGGGCGGCGGCGGTGCCGGTGCCGAGCGCGTCGTCGCCGCGGATGGGATCGACGAAGGGCCCGGCCTCCTCGACGCGCACCTCCTGCACGCCGGTGCCGCCGAGGCCCTGCTCGTCAAACGCAGTGATCTCGAAGTGATAGACGTCGCCCGCCGCGCCGGCGACGAGCGTCGCGAGCAGCTCCACCGGCTCGTCGAGCAGCACCACGGGATCGTCGTCGAGTTGGCGGACGGTGATCGAGCTCAGCACGCCGGAGTCCGGATCCTCGGCGACGCTGCCGTCGACGGTGAAGGTCTGCCCCGGCGCCACGAAGCGGCGCGGCGCCACGGGCACCGTCGGGCGCAAGTTCTCGGTGTCGGGGCTCACGACGACGCGGACCGTGTCGGGCGCCGAGTCCACCGTGCCGTCGTCGGCGATGACGTGGAACAGCAGCGTTCCCGCGGTCGCCGGCGCCAAGAACACACCGGTGGCCGCTTGCGGAGTCGCCGCGTCGCCGAGCACCTGCACCACACGCATCACGAGGGCGTCGCCGTCGAGGTCGAAGCTGTCCGTGGTGTCGATGCGAAAGTGGGCGCGCGGATGCACGACACGGTCGTTGCCCCCGGAGGCGCGCGGCGCGACGTTGCCGGCGCCGTCAGTCACCTCGATGAACGCCAAGCGTATGCCGCCCGAGGCGCTGCCCAGGCGCGCTTCGCCGGCGAAGGCCATGCGCGCGCGCCGCCGTGGCGCGTTGAACGACACGAGATCACCCTCGGCCAGGCCGGCGAGCGCGTCGGTAGCGCCGTCGGCGGCCCAGGCGAACGTGTGCGTCGCGGCGTCAGTGCCAAACGACAGCCAAGCCGCGCTCCCTGGTGGCGGAAAGGGGGCCGCCGACAGGCGTGTCTCGGCGGGCAGCGCGGTGTCGGCCGGCCAGAAGACGCGCGTCGCGGGGGCGAGGCCGCGCCCGTTCTCGTCGATGGCGTCGACCACAACCCCGCAGGGCAAGAGCTCAGGCAAGGTGACGGTCACGTCGGTGCCGTCGACCACCACCAGCGCGCCGCGACAGGCGCTCGTGGTCACCGTGACCGCGCCCGCTGGCTGCCCGGCCACGCCGACGTTGAAGGTGTGGGTGCTCCCCGGCTCGGCGCTCAGGTCACCGGGCAGCACCACGAAGGCCGGGCCGTCACCAGTGACGGTGCCGACCACGACGGTGACGCGATCGGTGCTGACATCGTCGCCGCTCTCGGCGCGCAGCTCGAAGCTCAGCACAGCGGGCGCGAGCGGCGCCACGAACGAGGGCAGCGTCGAGGAGGGGTTGGTGAGCGACACAGGCTCGCCGGCCACCTGCGACCACGACAGCCGCGGCGTCCCCGACAGGGATCGGCTGCCCTCGCCGGCGAGCTGGACGCGGCTCCCCTCGACCACCGCAAGGTCGGCGCCCGCCACCGCGAGCACGCCGCCAATGCCGGCCTCCGACCCGCCGTCGATGTCCGGCAGCGTGCCGTGCTGTGGACAGGCGCCGCAGGCGAGCGCGAGCGCGGCGCCGACGCCGGTCATCACCGCGCGCATTGTCGACCGACGCCTCGTCGCCACGGGGTCATGGTACCCGCAGGGCGCGCGACGCGCTATGCGAGGCACATGAACGATCGCGCGCGGGCGCCGGCCTGGGCCACCATCGTTGGCACCTTCCTCGGCGCTGGGCTCTCGCCCAAGGCGCCCGGGACCGTGGGCTCGCTCGCGTCGTTGATCCTGTGGGCGCCGCTGGCGCTCTTCGACGTGGCCTGGTGGTGGCGGGTCGGTCTGGCGCTCGCCCTGTTCATCGCGGGCACGGTCGCCGCCGAGGCCGTGGTGCGCGGCGAAGGCCGCCAAGACCCGCAGCACGTGGTCATCGACGAGGTGGTCGGCATGGGGCTCACGCTGGCGCTGGCGTCGACGTGGGGCTCGCTGCTGCTCGGCACCATGCTCTTTCGCGTCTTCGATATCACCAAGCCGTGGCCCGTCAGCCTCGCCGATCGCCGCGTCAAGGGTGGCTTCGGGGTCATGCTCGACGACGTCGTGGCGGCCGGCTACGCGTTCGGCGCGCTCATGCTCATCGAGCGCCTGGTGTGGCCGTTCGTGCAGGCCCGCGTGCTCGGAGGTGGGGCGTGACGCACGCGCTGCGCGTCTTCAGCTTGGCCGTCGGTGACGAGCTGCTCGACGGGCGCGTGGCCGACGCCAACACCCGCGACCTGGGCGACGCGCTGGCCCAGCTCGGCCTCGAGCTGTGCGGCGCGCGCACCGTCCCCGACGCGCGCAGCGCCATCGTCGCGGCCCTGCGCGCTGCCGTCGACGAGGCCGACGTAGTGGTGACCAGCGGCGGCCTCGGACCCACCTCCGACGACATCACGGGCGAGTGCGTCGCCGAGGCCGCCGGCGTGGGCCTCCGCTTCGACGCCGAGGCCTTCGCGCGCATCGGAATGATGTTCGCCGCCCGCGCCATCCCCATGCCCGAGAGCAACCGGCGCCAGGCCCTCTTGCCCTCGAGCGCGCAGACGCTCCACAACGACCAGGGCACCGCGCCCGGCTTCGTGACGCCGTTTGCGAGCGCGCGCGGCGCCAGCGAGGTTTGGTCCTTCCCCGGCGTGCCGCGCGAGTACCGCCACCTGCTCGAGGAGCGCCTGGTGCCGCGCCTGCGCGCGCGGCTGGCGCAGGGCGCGCCCTCGGTGATGGTGCGGCGCACGCTGCGCTCGCTCGGCCTCTCCGAAAGCGCCGTCGGTGAGCGGCTCGGCGCGCTCGAGCGCGAGCACCCCGACGTGCGCGTGCAGTACCGCGCGGCCTTCCCCGAGATCCTGGTGCGCGTCATCGTCACCGGCGCCGATCGCGATGCCGCGACAGCGCGCGCCGACGAGTTGGCGCTGCGCGCGCGCAGCGACATCGGCGGCAGCGTCTATGGTGCGGGCGACGAGCCCCTCGAGGAGCGCGCGCTGCGCGCGCTCGAGCAGCGTGGCGCCACCCTCGCCGTGGCCGAGAGCTGCACCGGTGGGCTCGTCGCCAAGCGGCTCACCGATGTGCCGGGCAGCTCGGCGGTGGTGCAGGGCGGCGTGGTGGCCTACGCGAACCAGGTGAAGACCGCCGCCCTTGGGGTGCCGACGACGATGCTCGACGAGCACGGCGCCGTCTCCGAAGCGGTGGCGCGCGCCATGGCGGAGGGTGCGCGCGCGCGCCTCGGCGCCACCTGGGCGCTCTCGACCACGGGCATCGCGGGACCGAGCGGCGGCAGCGCCGACAAGCCCGTGGGGCTCGTGTGGTTCGGCGTCGCCGGCCCCGGGGGGACGGCCGCGCACCAGAAGCGCCTGCCCGACTTCGGGCGCGAGCGCATTCGCGAGATGGCGTCCGCGTGGGCGCTGCGCTTCCTGCTCGAGGCTGTCGAGCGCACATGAAGCTCCACGTCGATCAACGCTTCGCGCGGGTTTCGCTCGAGCGCTTCTGTGCGACGTACTTCAGCGAGGACTTCAACGACGCCGTCGCTGCGGTGTCGGGCCTCAAGTCGCGCAAGCTCGTGGAGGAGCGCGTCGAGCCCGACGGCACCAGGGTGCGCCGCGTGCGCATGACCCCGTCGGCGCGCATCCCGCCCCCCATCGATCGGCTGGTGGGTCGCGCGGCGGTCACCTGGGACGAGGTGCAGCGCTACCGGCCGCTCGCACACGAGCTCCATTTTCACGTCGAGAGTCCGGCCAACGACCGCGTGCACATGACGGGCCTCATCCGCTTCCTCGCCGACGGCGACGGCGTGCGGCGCACCATCGACGCCGAGCTCCGCATCAACGCGCCACTGGGGCTCGGAGTCATCGTCGAGCGCTTCGTCGTCGCAGAGTCCGAGCGCGGCTACCGCCGCATGGGCGAGTTCCTGCAGCGCTGGCTCGACGAGCATGCGACGTAGCGCGCGCTACTTGGCGCTCAGGATCTCCACGGTGTCACCGCGCTTCCTGACGGTGAGCGCGTGGCGCGACTTGCCGCCGCTCTTCACCTGCTCGGCGATGGTGGTGTAGGGCACGTCGAGCAGCGCGATGGGATCGAGGAACTCGCCGTCGAAGTTGGTGACCGCGAAGTGCAGGTGCGGACCGGTGCTGCGCCCGGTGGAGCCCACCGCGCCCACCGGTTCGCCCTCCTCGAGCGCCTGCATCGGCTGCACGAAGATCTCGACCAGGTGCGAGTAGTGCGTGCGCACGCCGTCACCATGGTCGACAATGACCTGCTTGCCGTAGCCGCCTTGGGTGCCAGCGTAGACCACCAGACCGGAGGCCGCGGCATACACGTTGCTGCCCTCGGGCGCGTCGAAGTCGGCGCCGGCGTGGAAGCGCCGCTGACCCGAGAAGGGATCGGCGCGCACGCCGAAGGGCGATGACACGATCATGGGCGAGAGCGGCGCGCGCAGCACCAGCTCGCCGTCGAGGCGCGGCACCGGCGCCATGGTGCCCGGCGCGTTCGCCAGGCGCAGCTCGCCCACGCTCTCGTCGACGGCCTTGAGGGCCGCCGTGAGGCGCCGCTCGAGGTCATCGGGCAGGATCACCGCGCGGCGCCGATCGGCGTCGAGCTCGATCTCGAGCGTGGCGCGCGCGCGCACGAAGGCGCCGAGGTCGCTGGCGCGCGGCGCGGTCTGGCACGCCTCGCTGACCTCGCCGATCACTTGGTCCCACGCCTGGCCCCACACCCGGCTGGTCTTGGGGTGGCGCTTGGCCTCGACGCGCGTGGAGATGAACTCGCGCAGCGCGCGATCGATGCGCAATCCCGCGGAAGGACCCGCGTCAGCCAGCGGACGCGCAGCGTGCCCGGGGCGCGTCGCGCTGATCGGCGCTGCGGAGTTGGCCTCGGCGTCGTCCCACAGCACACGATCGCTCGCGCAGCCGGCGATGGCGGCGAGAGCACAGGGGAGCAGCGCCGAGCAAGCGAGAGCGCGCACGTCGACTAGGGTATTGGCTGCGCGCGCACGTCGCCAAGCTCTGGACGGACGACCGGTGGCAGGTACTTGCCTGGGACGCGCCTTCGTAGGGAACGGTGCGAACAGGTGCGACGCAGTGCGACATGCGGGCGACAATTGTCGGGAGGAAGGCGCACGTCCACGACGAAAAAACGCGCGCTGACGCCATCGCCCCTTTGACCGACGCGTTCGTTCTTGCGATGACGCGCACTCTTGGAAACGGGGTTGCACATGCGCTCACTCCGCCTCGCCCTCGCCGTGTCCTTCGCCATCGTTGCGCTGGCCGATTGCGATTGCCTCGATCCGCTGCAGAGCCTGCCCACGCCGCAGATCGAGATCCTCGACGACACCGGCGCGAGCCACCTGCAGGCCGACCCATGGTTGCGCGTGGATTTCGGCGACGCCGACAGTGGGCAGCAGCGCCCGCGCACCCTGACGGTGAAGAACGCCGGCACCGGGGTGCTCGAGATCGAGAGCATGTGCGTGGTCGCGGCCAGCGACCTCGCTGCGGCGCGCACGGCGCCGTGTATCTTCGCAGCCGCTCCCTTCACCTTCACCTCCGTGGTCGGCGAGACCGCGCGCGCCGGCGAGAGCATCGAGGTGACCGTGACCTTCTCACCGCTGGCCGGCGGGCCGGCGTCGCTGTTCTTGCAGGTCGGCAGCAATGCGGATGACGAGCCCGTGGCGGCGGTGGAGCTCGTGGGCCGCGGCACCGACGGGCGCCTGTGCGCAGAGCCCGGCGGCATCATCGACTTCGGCGAGGTGCCCGTGAGCGTGACGCAGCCGGCCACCGTCACGCTGCGCAACTGCGGCGTCAAGCCCGTCACCATCGCGACCATGGTGTTTGCGCAGAACCCCGATCAGGCGTTCACCTTCACGGCGCAAGGCGGCGACGCCGTCGGCCGCACCTTGAACGAGAACGACACCGTCGTGCTCGACCTGAGCTTCACGCCACAGCAGGCGGGCCCCTATCGCGACACCCGCGCCGGCGACATCGCCATCACCACCGCGGCGCCCTTCGCGGCGCAGTACGACCTCTTGCTGCTCGGCGACGGCGTCATCCCGCCGGCGTGCCGCATCAACGTGGTGCCCGAGACGCTCAATTTCAACGCCGTGGCATCGGGCACCGTGCAGACGCGGCAGATCATCGTCCAGTCCGTCGGCCAGTGCGGCTGCAGCATCGAGGGCATCGCCGGTCCGACGCCGGGCGACGCCGGCTTCGCCTTCCCGGCCGGTGAGCTGCCAGCGAGCTACCCGGTGGTGCTGCGCGGCACCGTCGGCTGCGACGGCGACCCCGCGGGCGCCGACGCGGCGCCCACCAACCTCACGCTCGACGTCAGCTACACCTCGCCGGTGCGCGACGTGCCCGTGGTCGATCGCGCCACCGTCACCGTCACCGTCAGCGACGAGGTCGAGCCGAGCCAGGTGGTGAACCTCGAGGCCAACGGTGGCGGCGCGCCCTACTGCCAGCTCCAGCTGGAGCCCATCTACACGCCCAGCTTCGGTTTCGGCGTCACCACCGGCCGTCATGGCTTGGTGGAATTCGGCCGCACCTCGGTGCACACGGAGAAGCGGCTGCCGGTGACCCTCGAGAACATCGGCAACGCCGACTGCCACGTCTCGTCGCTCAGCTACGACGACCCCGACAACACGGCCCTGAACGAGTTCCGGCTCGACAACGAGGATGGCAGCGCCGCCATCCCCGCCGCCGCCTTCAGCGTCTCGCCGGGCATCACCAAGACCTTCTTCGCGGTGTTCGCGCCGACGCACACCATCGAGAACGCGAGCCCCATCTCCTTCTCGTTCGGCAGCTACTCGGGGACGGTACCGTCGGCAGACGCGAGCACGGTGGAGCGCGCGCTCATCTGCGGCGGGGCGCTCAACGGCCCCAACGAGAAGTGCAACGGCGTCGTGTTCGTCACCGACGACACGCGCACCGACGTGAGCGAGTCGAACCAGGATCCCGGCGTGTTCTCCGTGGGCTTCTCGGGCACGCCCGTGGAGCCCGACGTCGACGTCATCCCCCCCGAGCTCGACTTCGGCCTGGTGACGCTCGACTGCGGCTCGCCCACCATGCGCACCACGCTCTACAACAACGGTGGCGACGGCCTGCGCGTGCTCGCGCCCGTCATCGACCCCACCGAGGCGCCCGAGCGTTTCCGCGTCATGGGTACCAACAACCCGACGGGTGCGTGGCCCTACACCATCAACCCCGGCATGAGCATGAGCATCGACGTGCGCTACTACGCGCGCGAACAGAACATCGAGAGCGCGAACCTCGTCGTGCCCACGCAGCTCCCCGACGGCAACGCCGGCCCACCGGTGACGATCCCGCTCTTCGGCGAGGGCACCACCGACACCTTCCAGACCGACGTCTTCGATCAGTTCAACGATCCGAAGGTCGACGTCTTGTGGGTGGTCGACGACTCCGGCTCCATGAGCTCGTTCCAGGACCAGCTCGCCGCCAACTTCCCGCACTTCTTCACGCTCTCGGGTGTGTCGGGCGCCGACTACCACATCGCCGTCACCACCACGCTGTGGGCCGATGAGAGCTGCATGGCCGCGCCACCCACCTGCAGCGTCGACGCCGACTGCGGCGCGGGCGGGCAGTGCATCATGGGCCTGTGCACGGCCGGCGACTCCGCCAACAGCTGTGACGATCATGAGATGGCCGGCTGGTACACGGCCTGCACGCCGTCGAACGGCCACTACATCACGCCGAGCACCGGCGCACCCGAGTCGACCTTCGACTGCAACGTGCACGTCTCCGACACCGGCAACGTCAACCCCGATCGGCCCACCTCGGACAGCGCCGAGGGCGGCCTGCGCGCGGCGATGAAGTTCCTGTCGCCGCCGCTCATCGACGACGCCAACGCCAACGGTGGCTTCTTGCGCGACGACGCCAAGCTGCACATCATCTTCGTCGAGGACGAGCCCGAGCAAAGCAAGGGCGGCGTCAACCAGTACATCGACTTCTTCAAGAACGTGAAGGGCTTCCGGAACGAGGGACTGGTGGCGGTGAGCGCCATCGCCGCGCCGCCCGAAGGGTGCACCTATACGGCCTCCGACGGCTCCAGCGTGCAACTGCAAGACGACCGCTACCACGCCGTCGTCGACGAGATGAACGGTCGCTTCCAATCCATCTGCACCAGCGATTGGACCGCCATGATGTCGCAGCTCGGCCTCGACTCCATGGGCCTGCGCGTGGAGTTCTTCCTCTCCCGCGCCGCGCAGCCCGGCGCCATCGCCGTGTGCGTGCGCAACCCGGCCTCGTCGGGCACCTGCGCGCCGCAGACCGAGACCAGCGAGGGCGCCGCCAACGGGTGGTTCTTCGACCCTGAGACCAACTCGGTGGTGTTCAACGGGGCGTCGGTGCCGCCGCGCGGCAGCCGCATCGAGGTCAGCTACGGCACGGCCTGTTATCCCTGAGTGGTCGGAGAGGGGCTGTCTCCGAACCCTCCCCCTGGTCGGCGCTCTTTCGTCGCACGACCGAAAACTGGCGTCGTGGCTCCTGCCGGCGCACGCTGGCGGCGGAGGGAGCCATGAGCGTGAAGAAGCCCACCAAGACCGACCGTGAGCTGTTCGCCGAGGCCTTGCGCCTGTTCGACCGCCCCGAGGAAGAGCTGCACGAACAACCCTTGCCCGCCGACGCCGACGTCGATGCCTTCGTGGAGGCGGTGTTCGGCAACGCGACCATCCCGCCCTCGTGAGCGGCTGCCTCAGGGCAAGGGCGTGATGACGAGGTCGTCGTAGGAGACCTCGCTCTCCCACGACGTGAACGCGAGGCGGTTGTTGCTCGGCCCGTACAGCGGCGCCTGGTCCTGGTAGGCGAGCACGCGCTCGCCGTCGATGAACAGCTCCAGCGTCGCGCCGTCGGTGCGCTGGACCGTCCACCGGTAGCGCCTGCCCACCTCCCACTTCTTGCGCAGCTCCACGCGCCGGGGCTCGTGCTCGTCGAGGCGCGCGATGGTGCTGATGGTGTTCTGCCAGCCGCCGAGGATGACGATGTACCCCGACTCGTGGCGCAGGCCGTCGCCGAAGATCTCGACCTTGGTGTCCACCGCCGACGAGCGCGACCAGGCGGTGAATTCGACGCGCACGTTCCTGGCGAGCGGGACCTCGAGCCAGAGCGGCTGGTTGTGATCGCCAACGCTCGCGAGCGCGCCGTCGACCACGCGCCACGAGCCGGCGGCGCGGTAGCGCACGCCGAGCACGTCGCGGTTGAAGTCGTCGGCGAAGGGCGTGGGCGGGGCGTCGCTCGTCGAGCGCGGGCAGCCCGGTAACCCCAGCGCGAGCGACGCAAGCAAGCAGCAGAGCGCGCGCATCGGTCGCCTCCCGTCGGCGGCGTTGACAGCCGCGCGCCATCGTTCCACGCGAGCGCGGTGAGCGACAAGCCTCGCACCGTCCGTGCGCTGCTCGCGGCTACCACGCCGTGGCTGGCGGCGCGCGGCGTCGAGAGCGCGCGCACCGACGCCGAGATCCTGATCGCGCACGCGCTCGGCGTGCGCCGCCTCGACCTCTACCTCGATCTCGATCGGCCCCTCGATGACGACGAGCTGGCGCGCGCGCGCGCCTTGGTGGCGCGGCGAGGGAAGCGTGAGCCGGTGGCCTACCTGGTGGGTACCCGCGAGCTATGGGGCCTCGCCTTCGAGGTGACTCCCGACGTGCTGGTGCCGCGCCCGGAGACCGAGCACCTCGTCGAGCTGGCGCTGGCGGGCATCGCTCCCGACGCCGCCGGGACCATCGTCGACGCGTGCACCGGCACGGGCTGCGTGGCCATCGCCGTGTTGCACGAGCGCCCCGGCCTGCGCGCCGTCGCCACGGACCTCTCGGGCGCGGCCTGCGTCGTGGCCGCACGAAACGCCGAGCGCCACGGCGTGGCCGATCGCGTCGACGTGCGCACGGGCGACTTGCTCGCGCCCTGCGTCGAGCTGCGCGAGGTGCTGGCGGTGCTCGCCAACCCGCCCTACGTGAAAGACGCGGAGCGCGCGGCGTTGGCACCCGAGCTTCATTTCGAGCCCGCGCTGGCCTTGTTCGGCGAGGGCGCCGATGGCCTCGGGCACCACCGCCGCCTGCTCGTCGAGGCGCGCCCGCTGCTCGCGGCCGGCGGCTTCCTCGCGTGCGAGATCGGCGCCGGCCAAGGCGAGCAGGTGTGCGGGTTGCCCCACGAGGGCTTCGAGGCCGCGCGTGTCTCGGTTGATCTCGCAGGCCTCCCGCGAGTGGCGTGCTGGCGCAAGACCTGAGAAGGTCGCATGCACGACGAGGAGGACGGATGCGCGTCGGCGACGTGGTGGTGGCCCATGGTGTCGTCAAGCGCGAGGACGTCGAGAGCGCTGCCGCCGACGCCAAGCGCCAAGGCCGGCGCATCGGTGACGTGCTGGTGGAGCGGCGCCTCCTCGACGAGCGCGAGCTCTACCGCGCGTTGGCAGATCGCTGGGGGCAGGCCTTCGCCGACGCCGAAGCCCTCTTCGTGCGCATCGATCCCGCCATCGCCGCGGTCTTGCCGCGCCGCTTCGTCGAGACCGTGCAGGCGCTGCCCTTGTGCACCCAGGCCGGCAAGGTGCTCGTGGCCACCGCTGACCCCACCCTCGACGCCTTGTCCATCGAGCGCGCGCTCGGCACGCACGCGATCGAGCTGGTGGTGGTCACGCCCACCGACCTGACGCGCCTGCGCACGGCCGTCGAGCTCGGCCAGTTGCAGCCGCTCGACAAGCCCGCCGACGAGCAACGCGGCACCGACTTGCTCGACCAGCAGCGCTTCAGCGCCGAGCTGGTGGCCATCTTCGATGCCATGCTGGTAGACGCCATCGCGCAGCGCGCCAGCGACCTGCACCTCGAGATCTACGGCGAGCGCGCGCGTGTGCGCTTTCGTATCGACGGCGATCTGCACGACGCGCCGCGCTACCAGCTCGGCAAGCAGCAGCTCGCGGGCATCATCAACGTGCTCAAGGTCAGCTCGGAGCTCGACATCGCCGAGCACCGCTTGCCGCAGGGCGGACGATTCACCGCGCGCGCCAAGGGACGCGTGTTCGATCTGCGCGTGCAGACGCAGCCGTCGCTGCACGGCGAGCACGCGGTGGTGCGCCTGTTGCCGCAGCACGAGAAGCTCCTCGAGATCGAGGACCTCGGCTTCCCGCGCGATCTGGCGGAGCGCTACGCACGCCTGCTGCGCATCCCCGCCGGGCTGGTGTTGGTGGTGGGCCCCACGGGCTCGGGCAAGTCGACCACGCTCTACGGCGCGCTGCAGGTGCTGGCGCACGATCAGACGCGCAAGGTCATCACCGTCGAGGATCCCATCGAGTACGCGCTCGACGGTATCCAGCAGGTGGCAGCGCGCGCCGAGCTGGGCTTCAGCTTCGCCACCGCCATGCGCTCCTTCGTGCGCGAGGATCCCGACGTCATCCTGGTGGGCGAGATCCGCGACGCCGAGACCGCGCTCGAGGCTATCCGCGCCTCGCAGACCGGGCACCTGGTGCTCTCCACCTTGCACTGCAACGACGCCGTCGACGCCGTGCAGCGCCTGCGCGACCTCGGCATGCATCGCAACTCCATCGCGTCCGAGCTGTTCGCCGTCATCGCGCAGCGCCTGGCAAAACGTATCTGCCCCGGCTGCCGCACCGAGGTCGAGCCAAAAGCCGAGCTGGTGGCCGAGGTGTTCCCCCACGGCGTCCCCGCCGGCTTCCGCTTCTCCGGGGGACGCGGCTGCGGGCGCTGCGGCGGGCTCGGCGCGCTCGGCCGCATCGCCGTGGTCGAGTTCCTCCCCACCGGCCCGCAGATGCGTCGCGCCATCGCGCGCGACATCCCGCTCGACGACCTGCGCACCGAGGCGCTGCGCTCGGGATTGGTGCCCATGCGTGATCACGCGCTGGCGCTCGTCGAGGAGGGCATCATCGCGTTCGACGAGCTGCCCTGGCTGCTGCCGCCCGAGCGGCTCGCGCCCGACGACCAGTGACGCCGACGCTCAGCGGGGCGCGCTGCGCTCGGCGACGTGGCTGCGCTGCCGCTGCCGCGCGGCAGCGAGCAAGCGCAGCACCTCGTCGTCGCTGGTCTGCCCGAAGTCCTGGTAGTGCGCGCCCACGCTCCTGAGGCTCGTGGGCACGTAGGGGCACACCACCTCGTCGGCGTAGGGGACGCACGCCGCCAGGCCCTCGCGCGAGCCCACGGGCACCGCGAGGATGACGCGCCCGGCGCCGGCCCGTCGCAAGGAGCGCAAGGCCGCCCGCGCGGTGACGCCATTGGCGACCCCGTCGTCGACCACGATGACCGTGCGGTTGCTCACCCGCGGCGCCGGCCGGCCCTCGCGAAAGCGCTGCGCGCGCGACTCCACCTCGGCGCGCTTGGCGGTGACCACGGGCGCCACCATCTCGTCATCGGCGCCCACGGCGTCGAGCAGCTCGGGCTCGAGCACGACCTCGCCGCCCTCGGCGACCGCGCCGATGCCAAGCTCCTCGTGGCCAGGGGCGCCGATCTTGCGCACCACCCACACGTCGAGCGGGGCGCTCAGGGCGCGCGCGACCTCGTTGGCCACGGGGACGCCGCCGCGCGGTAGCCCGAGCACGATCGGATCGCTGAGCGGCACGTCGCGCAGCGCGCGCGCGAGCTGTCGCCCGGCGTCGACGCGATCTTGGTACATGAGGCCCTCCGTTCTCCCAAGTATGCGCACGCCGGCGCGCGTGACCAGGGGCGGTCGGCCCGGCTACCCCGGCGGCCCTGGGCGCTTTCCCCCGTGCTCCAACCTGGGTGCGATCGCACGGCGGCGCTTGAGCAGGAGCGCGCGATCGCAGGAGACTGCGGTCGTGGTCCTCTCCGCCACCGTCCTCGACTACGGCGCCGCGCGCACCCGGCGCTTATTGGCGGCGCTGCGCGCCGTGGGCGTCGAGGCCAAGGTGGCCGACACCACGCTGGCGGCGCGCAGCGCGGACGTGCTCGTCGTGCCCGACGGCGACGACGACGACGACGCGCTGACGCGAGCACCAAGCGCGGGCGTGCGCGACGCCATCGCCGAGTTCGCGCTCACCGGCCGGCCCTTGTTGGCCATCGGCTTCGGCGTGTCGCTCTTGCTCGAGGGGCCGGTGCGCGCCGGCGGGCCGCCCGGGCTCGGGCTGTTCCACGCGCCCGTGCAGCGCTTCGACCCGCGCATGGCCGACGAGAGCGAGCGCCCGCTCTTGTCGCCGCACGTGGGCTTCGCGCTGGTGGTGGGCCTCGATCGCCACCCCTTGCTCGCGGGCCTGGTGCCCAAGGGCGCGCCTGGCGCTTGGTTCGCCTTTCGTCACCGCTTGTGCGCACCCGCGCGGGTGCCGCAGGCCAACGTGGCCGTCTGCCACCACGGTGTGCCCTTCGCGGGCGCGCTGTGGAAAGACGCCATCCTCGCGGTGCAGTTCTTGCCCGAGCACTCGGGGCGCCAAGGCCTCGAGCTCTTGCGCGCCTTCACCCAGCCGCGCGCCGCCACGCCGCCGGTGGTGGAGGGCCGCGCCACGTGACGCTGGCCAAGCGCATCTGCTCGATGGTGCTCGTCGACGACTCCGGGCGGCCGCGCCAGCGTCTCGAGAAGGGCGGCTTGGTGGCCGACTTCGCCGAAGCGATCGCGTCCTTCCTGGCGCAAGACGGCGCCGACGAGATCTGGCTTCGTCTCGACCCCACCACGTCGCCCACCGGCAAGGGCGCCAACGCCTTGTTTGCGCCGCTGTCGGCGCTCGAGTCGCGCATCTTCCTGCCCTTGGTCGCGTGGGCACCGGTCCACTCACCCTCCGACGCGCGCCTGCTCATGAGCTTCGGCGCCGATCGCGTCGTGGTCGACGTCAACGGGGGCGGCAGCGATCCCATAGCGTTCGTGGCGCGCATCGCGGCGACCATCGGCGCCGATCGCGTGGTGGCGGCACTCGCGGTGCGTCGTTCGGCGGGGGAGAAGGGCGTGGTCTGGGAGCTCGTCGACGGGGCGGGGCAGGGGCTCGGCATCGACGCGCTCGCCCTGTGTGAGCTGCTGCCCGCCGCGGGGGCCTGCGAGGTGCTGCTGGTGCCCTCGGTGCCCGCGCCGCAGAGCGATCGCGTGGTGCACGATGGTGACCTCATCGAACAGGTCGCGTCGCGTTTGTCGCTGCCGGTGTTGAGCGCCGGCGACGACCGCGATCCCGCCGATCTCGCTGCGGCGCTGCTCATGGGCGCCGACGGCGTGGTGACCGCGCTGTTCTCGACGGGATCGCCCACGGTCGCGGCGGGCAAGGCCGTGCTGAAGGAGCTGGGGCTCACGGTGCGCCCGCCCGACGACGGGTGAGCGGGGCGCGGGAGCACGCGGTCGCCAACCACCTAACAGGACGCGACCAGCTGCTCGACGAAGCGCGTCGCGGGACGCGCGCGCAGCTCCGCCAAGCTCCCCTGCTGTGTCACACGGCCACGCTCGAGCACCACCACCCGCCCACCGAGCGCGCGTAGGTCCGCGGGGTCGTGCGTGATGACGACGGTGGGCAGGGCCAGGCGCGCCAAGGTCTCCACCAACGACGCCCGCACGTCCTGGCGCGCGGCGACGTCGAGGGCGGCGAGCGGCTCGTCGAGCAACAACGCGCGCGGGCGAGTCGCGACGGCGCGGGCGAGCGCCACGCGCTGCTGCTCGCCGCCGGAGAGCGTGCGCGGGCGGCGGGCGGCGAGCGATGTGAGGCCGAAGGCGGCGAGGGCGTCGTCGACGCGGGCGTCAAGCGTTGGGTCTCGCCGCCCCGCGCGACAGCGCACGGCGAACGCGAGGTTCTCGCGGACGCTCAGGTGCGGGAACAGTCCGTAGTCTTGCGGCAGGTACGCGAAGCGCCGCGCCTCGATGGGGACGTTCACGCGGGTGCGGTCGTCGAACAGCACCGCGCCGCCGACCTCGATGTGTCCGCGCGCGCAGGGCAGCGCGCCGAGCAGGAGCGACAGGAGGGTGCTCTTGCCGGCGCCGTTTGGGCCCACGAGCAGGAGCGTGCCGTCGCCGGTGTCGAGGGACGCGTCGATGTCGAGCGCGCCGATGCGGGCGTGCAGCTCGGCGACGAGAGCGGGCGCGGTCATACGCTCGGCCCCAGCGCGCGCTCGAAGCGGTGCAGCGCCACACGCACCAGCGCCAAGAGCGCGAAGGCCATCACCACGAGGACGAGGGAGATGGCCTGGGCCGCGCGCAGGTCGCTCTCGAGCGCGGTGTAGATGGCCAAGGGCAGCGTCTGCGTGACGCCCTCCATGTTGCCGGCGAACATCAAGGTGGCGCCGAATTCGCCGAGCGCGCGCGCCCAGCTCATGGCGGCGCCGGCCACGAGCCCCGGCGCCGCCAGCGGCATGGCCACGCGCACCAGCAGCGTCGAGGGCGAGGCGCCGAGCGAGCGCGCCACCAGGATCAGCCGGTCGTCGATGCGCCGGAACGCGCTGACCCCAGCCTGGAGGAAGAAGGGCGCGGCAACGAAGACCTCGGCCAGCACCACCGCCGTGGTGGAGAAGGGAATCACCACGCCGAGCGCCTCGAGCGCGGGGCCGGCGACGCCGCGGCGCCCGAAGGCGAGCAAGAGCGCAACGCCGGCCACTGCTGGCGGCACCACGATGGGCAACTGCAAGACGGTCTCGGCGAGCGAGGCCCAGCGTCCGCGCGCGCGAGACAACCACCACGCCAGGGGAACCCCGAGCAGCACCACGATCGTCGTCGACACCGCGGTGGTGGTCGCGCTCAGGCGCAGCGCGGGGGCCACCAGCGGATGCCCGAGGCCACGGAGCAGCTCGTCGGGCGTGGCCGTGCCCGCGAGCGCCAACAGCGGCAGCACCAGGAAGGCCGCCAGCAGCGCGCCGGGGAGGGCCAGGGTCAGGCGCTCGCGCACGCGCGACTCCTCAGCCGCCACCCTGCGGGAGGAAGCCTGCGCGCTGCAGCGCCGCTTGTCCTGCCGGCGAGCGCGCGAGCTCGACGAAGGCGCGGGCCATCGCCGGGTGCGGCGGCGCTGTGGTGATCGCGATGGGGTACTCGGCGACAACGTTGAGCTCGGCGGGGATGGCGACGACGCTGAGCTCGAGGACGCCAACGGTGTCACTGCGGTACACCACGCCGGCGTCGGCCTCGCCCATGCGCACCTTGGCGAGCACCTGCTTCACGTTGGGCTCGCGCGACACCACGCGCTCCTGCACGCGCGCGGCGAAGCTCCCACCGAGCTTGGCGTCGGCGCGCGCGAGGATCTGCGCCGTGTAGCGCCCGATGGGCACCTCGGGGCCGCCGATGACGATCGTGCCGGCGCGCGGCAGGGCCGCGAAGTCCGTGATGGTCGCCGCCGCGTGCCTCGACACCACCACGACGGGCTCACCCTTTGCGAGCAGGGCGGGGCTCTCGACGTGCCCCGAGCGCACCAGCTCGCCCATCGAGCGGGTGTCGGCCGACGCGAGCACATCGGCGACCGCACCCTGCAGGAGCTGCGCGCGCAGCTCCTGCGTGCCCGCGAAGTTGAAGGTGATGGTGACGCCAGGGTGCGCCTGGGAAAAGTCCCGCGCCAGCGCCGTGAAGGGCTCGCGCAGCGACGTCGCGGCGAACACCACCAGCGCCTGTTCCTTCGGGGGCTCGACCGTGCGTGTGCACGCCGCCACGCCGGCGACGAGGGTGAGCGCCATCCATGCGCCGCGCGTCATGGGACCTCCACCTCGGCGATGCGCTCGCCGGTGGCACGGACGTCGTAGCCGAGGGCAGCGAGCTCGGCGCGCAGCGCGCCCGAGCCGAGCACGTCGAGCATGCGCTGGATGCGCGGGTCGGCCAGCAGCGCGCGCGGGATGGCGAGGTCGTAGCGCTCCTCGGCGAGCACCACCAGATCGAGGCCGAAGGCGAGCGCGGCGTCGCGCGTGGCGACGCCGGTGTCGGCGGCGCCCATGGCCACGGCGCGCGCCACGTCGAGGTGCCCAGCGGCGACGAGGTGGGGTCGCCGCGCGCGCTCCGCCGGCAGCCCCTGCTGGCGCACCGTGCGCTCGAGCAGGCGTTGCGCGCCTGCGCCCGCCTCGCGCCCCACCAGGCGCAGGCCGCGGCGCGCCAGGTCGGCGGGGCGCCGAATGCGCGCGGCGTCGTCGTGACGCACCACCAGGCCCTCTTCCCAGCGCGCCAGCGTGATGAGCACCACTGGCTCGGCGCCTGCCAGGCGCCGCACGTCGCCGACGTTGGCCTCACCGGTGCGCGGATCGACGAGGTGCACGCCGGCCACGTGCGTGCGTTGGGCGGACAGCGCGTGCAGCGCGGCGGTGCTCGAGCGAGGGAGCCACACGAAGCGCCCGGCGCCGGATCGAGAGTTGAGGCGATCGGCCCAGAGGCCGAGCGCGGGCGCGCAGCCCATGACGACGACGTTCTCCTGCAGCTCGGCGTCGGTGCGCAGGGGCTCGAGCGCCACCGCGCAAGGCGGGCCACCGGTGCTGAGCGCGTCGGCGGCGCGGCGCACGCCATCGCCGTCGAGGGAGAACGACACCCAGCGGTCGGCGATGCGCGCGACCGCGGCGCGGCCGATGGGCGCACCCGCTTCGCCCTCGGCGACCAGCGCGCCGGCCGCGCGCGCTGCGCCAAAGAGCGCCTCCACGGTGCCGTCGAGCGCGGCGGCGATGCGCAGCGCGACGTCGACGGCGGGGGTGGCGCGGCTGGCCTCGATGGCGAAGATGCCCTGGCGCGACAGCCCCACCCGCTCGGCCAGCGCCACCTGGGAGAGCCCGCGGCGCTCGCGCGCCTCGCGAACCCGGTTGGGGGTGAGCAGCGGCATGACAAGAAAGACTTACTCAGCGACAAGATAACCTGTCAATGGCGGCCACCGCGCAAGCGGCCGACCAGCCCCGCGCCGCCGCGCCTCAGCAAGGCAGGGTGCGCAGCGCCGGATCTACGTCTCGCGATCGTCGCTCGGGCTGGCCCCCCAATGCGCGCGCGGCCTGCTGGCCGCCGCCTGAAGTGGCGCGCCCCGTGCTGTCGGTTACACCGGAGGCATCATGTCGCGCGCTCTCGCTGTGTCGCTACTCGGCGCCGTCGCCCTGCTGCCCGCCTGCACCTGCGGCGCGCCGCCCCCCGTCCCCGTCCCCGAGGACCACGTCGACTTCGAGCTCTTCGACAGCAGCCATGTGCTGGAAGGCGCAGACCTGAGCGCGCTCTCGCTCGTGGACGAGGACGGCACCCTGCACTTCAGCGGCACGCCCGTGGCGCTCGAGAACCTGGCGGAGCTCGACGTCATCCTGGCGGAGCCCACGGCGGCGGCCCCCTACGGCCTGATGCGCTTCGTCACCTCCACCGAGCAGGGCGCCGACGGGCTCATCGTGCACACCCGGCCCGCGCCCGCGCCCATGGCCTTCCGCAGCCTCGACGTGCGCCTCACCGGCGCCACGCCGACCGACGCCGCGCCCGCGCACGTCAACCGCTTCGAGCAGGCGCTCACCGTCCCGGGCGGCGGCGGCATCACCTACGCGCTGCACGAGCCCCTCTACGACGTCGACGGGGACCCCAGCAGCACCGACGATCAGGTCTACGCCGATGGCACCCTGCACGGAGGCCTCGAGTACACCCTCACCGTCGTCTTCGATTGGAACGGTGTGCAGTCGGGCATCAACGGCTTCAAGGACTGCCTCAAAGAGGTGCTCAGCCTCAACTTCAGCTGCGATCCCGAAGACTTCCTCCCCGAGGTCAAAACCGGCCTCGCCTTCGACGCGGGCGCCGACGCCGCGCTCGACCTGCAGGGTGTGGCCTTCCTCGGCTACGACGCCAGCTTTCCGCTCTACCACCTGGAGCTGACGCCCATCGTCTACCCTCCGCTCGCCTTCTTCCCGAGCGTCGACGTCGAGGCCACCTTCCACGGCGAGGGCAACAGCCAGTTCTCCTTCGAGATGAGCGGCGGCGCCACCGCCCATGGCGGCATCGACGTCTCCTCCAAGAGCGGCATCGACCTCGACGGCCCCGACTTCGACTTCGAGTTCAGCGCCGGCAACGTGGACGCGGTGCTCGGCGCCGAGGCCTCCTTCGAGGTGGGACCCGAGCTCAAGGTGCTCCTTTACAACGTCATGGGTCCGAGCGCCGCCCTCAAGGTGGGCGCGCGCCTCGAGGTCGATCGCGACCAGAGCCCCTGCTACCGCCTGCTCGGCACCGTCAACGGCGAGGTGGGCGTGTTCGTGGGCTTCGACGAGCTGCCCGGCTTCACGCTCATCGACGAGACCGTGCCCTTCAACCTCCTCGAGCAGGAGCTCGACTCCGGCGAGTGCCTGCCGCTGCCGAACAACGGCGCGCCCTCGGCCACCGCCGGCGCCTCCGACCTGGCCGCCTTCCAGGATCCGCAGTTCACGCGCTTCGCGCGCGTCTTTCCGGGCAGCGTGGACGGCCTGCCCGTCGAGGACCCGGGCGCCCAGGCCGAGTGGAGCGCCCTCGTGCCCACCATCGACGGCCGCTTCTGGCACACCGGCTCCGACGTGGACGCGCTCGTCAGCATGGAGCCCGACGGCACGGTGCTCTGGGCCCGGCGCTACACCGCCGACGTGGACTTCTGGCCCGACCTCGGCACGCCCAAGCTCCTCTTGTCGCGCGCCGCACCCATGAGCGACGGCACCATGCTGGTGGCCGCGTATCCCTACACGCTCCTGCGCCTCGACCTCGCCGGCGAGCTGCTGTGGGCGCGCCGCTTCATGAAGGAGCCCTTCAAGGAGACCTGGCTGCGCTTCACCGACCTGGTGAAGGACGGCGCCAAGGGCTTCTACCTGGTGGGCCACGTGGGCGAGAGCTACGCCGAGGGCTACCTGCACGACACCTGGCTCCTGCACCTCGACGAGAACGCCGAGGTGCTGTGGTCGCGCCGCATCAGCGCGCCGGGCGTGCAGCTCAGC
>JADZDP010000218.1 GCA_020850995.1 Deltaproteobacteria bacterium | reverse complement strand
TCAGCTCACGCGCGAGGGTCTCCGGCGACTTCTTGCCGAGGATCTTCTTGACGGTGGCGTGGTCGGGCCCGAGCTGCTCGCGCATCTTGGTGAGGCCGAAGCTGAGCGTGGCCTCCTCGAGCTCGGGGTAGACGGGCGCGGGTGAGAAGAGCTGCTGCTTGAGGGCCGGCAGGTCGGCGTCGGTGTAGCCCTTGAGGCGCTTCTCGTTGGCCAGGGGCAGCTCGTCGGCGGCGCGCACCAGGCCGCGGGCGATGGGGTAGAGGTCGCTCATGAAGGCCTGCATGCCTTCGAGCTGCAGGTACGGGATGTAGAGGTCGCTCTTGGTCTTCTGCGCAGCGGCAATGGCGGCGATGGACTGCTGCAGCGCGGCCTTCTTGGCTGGGTCCTTCTGCGAGGCGAGGAGCTTGTCCTGCTCGGCCACCTTGCTTTGGAAGAAGGCCGGATCGCGCAGCGCACCCCAGTAGCCGGAGCGCGCCTTGTAGCTGTTCTCCACGTAGAACAGGAGCGCGTTGGAGATGCGCTTCTGCTCCTTGCCGCGATGACCGAACTCGGTGAGACGGCCGCGCAGCTCGGCGAGGCGCAACAGGCGCGCGGGCTGCTCCACGTCGCGGATGAACGAGAGCTCGGCCACGGTGGCGTTCCTGCTGGTGCGACCGGGGTGGCCCGAGACGAAGGCCAGATCCCCCGCTTTGGCGCCCGCCTTGGCGAAGGGGAAGTAGCTCTTGGTCTGCAGCGGCTTGCCCTTGTCGTAGACGCGCACGAACGATGCGTCGAGGTCGTAGCGTGGGAACATGAAGTTGTCGGGGTCGCCGCCGAAGAACGCGATGGCGAACTCCGGCGCGAAGGCCAGGCGCACGTCCTGGTAGCGCTGGTACTTGTAGAGGTTGTAGGCGCCGCCGGCGTAGAGCGTGACCACGTCGCAGCGCACGTCATCGGAGGTGGCGCACTCCTTGGTGATCTTGGCGAACTCCGCCTTCTGCGCCTCGGCGAAGGCCGCGCCCGACTTGCCGGCCACGGCCGCCTGCACGCGCTTGGTGACGTCGCTGATGTCGGTGAGCTGGTTGACCTCGAGCTCGGGGCACTTCTTCTCGTCGGCCATGTTCTTGGCGACGAAGCCGTCCTTTACGTAGTCCTTGGTCTTGGTGGAGAGCTGCTCGATGCAGCTGTGCGCGCAGTGGTGGTTGGTCATCACCAGGCCGTCGGGCGACACGAACGACGCCGAGCAGCCCTGCGCCAGACGCGCAGAGCCCAGGCGCACCTTGTCGAGCCAGGCCTGGTCGGGCTTGAACTTGTACTTCGCGGCCACCTTGTCGGCGGGGAAGTTGTTGTAGGTCCACATGCCTTCGTCGGCGAAGGCGGGAAGCGCGGCGCACAGCACGGCCGCGAGGATCAGCTTCTGCATCGGGAACCTCCGCTGGTGGTGCTGCCGCACCCCGGCGGGGATGGAAAGTACGATCGCGCTGACGAATGCGCGTTTGCCTGCGCTCCGCCGTTCGACCGACGAGCCCCGGGCGCCATGTGCGGCGGAGCCTTTTGACCCGCGCCGCGGCGCCCGGTACGCCGCGTCATGGCTCGCCGTCCACCGCTTTGCTTGCCGGTCGCCCTCGCGGCGATCACCTGCGCGTCGTGCGTCACCTGGGGCGGCCCGCGGCCGCTCGAGCCCGGCGAGCATGCCGTCAGCGCCACCGTCGGCGGCGTCGTCACCGAGGTGCCGAACCTCGGCAACATCCCGCTGCCCAACCTCACCGTCGAGGGGCGGCACGGCATCGCCCACCACCTCGAGGTCGATTACGGCCTGCACGCGCTGCCGCTGCTCTTCGGCGTCGCCGGCGCGCACGTGGGGGCGGGCTTGCAGCTCTTCGATCAGCCCGCGCCCTTGGTGCCTGCGCTCACCGTGCGCCAGCGCCTGTTCGGCTTCACCAACATCATCGACGGGCGCAAGCCAGCGCCCGCCTTTTTCGGCCTGTCAGAGACCGCGCTGCTCGCGAGCTGGGAGCTCTTTGACCAGATCGGCTGGCTCGGGCTCCTCGCCCACGCGTCCATCGACGAGCCCCACGTGCACCTCAGCCCCACCGCCGGAGTCGAGCTGCGCCCCGGCCTCGGTGGCCTGCGTCTCGGGGCGGAGCTGCGGTGGCTCGCCCCCGCCATCAACCAGCGCTACGCGGTGGTGCATTGGTTGGCTCCTGGCGACCAGGGGGGCATCCAAGTCACCGGTGGCGTGGCGTGGGTGTTCGGAGGTGCGTCATGACGATCGCTCGCTCCCTCCTGCTCGCCGTGGCGCTCGCGCCCGCGGGCGCGTGCGTCGACATGGACAGCTTCGTGTGGAACCCGCGCCACTGTTCCCTGGTGGACCCGGCGCCCGAGAGCTTCGATTGCGCCGAGCGCAAGATGTGCACGCCCTGCGATGCGCCCTTGCCCTTCGAGGCCTTTGGCGTCCCCGCCGACCACGTGGAGCAGGTGACCATCGACGTTGGCGAGGGCGTCACCAACGACGCCTACTTCATCCGGGGCTCTGGGGCGCGCGCCGATCTCCTGATGGCGTACGCGCACGGCAACTTCGGCGGCATCGAGCACTACCTCAATCGCGTCGGCCTGCTGTACCAAAGCGGCGCCGACCTCTTCGTCCTCGACTATCGAGGCTTCGGCAAGTCCTCCACCACGGCGGAGCCCACCGAGGAGCAGTTCAACGCCGACCTGCTCCCTGCGCGCGACGCCATGATCGCGCGCCGCGGCGAGGGCCAGGCGCTGGTGATCGTGGGCTTCTCGGCGGGCGCGCTGGCGGCGACCGAGCTGGCGCTGCGCGAGCCCCCCTGTGGCCTCATCCTCGAGAACTCGTGGCCGAGCGTGCAGACCTTTACCGACGACTCCTCCTTCATCGGCGTGCCGCAGTCCTTCCTGACCACGGGGAGCTGGGACACCATCGCCAAGATGCCGCGCATCACCGCGCCCTACCTGCACCTGCACGGCGCGCTCGACGAGACCGTGCGCCACGAGCTCGGCCGGCAGGTGTTCGACGCCGCAGCCAGCGATGACAAGAGCTTCCTGCTCGTCGATGGTGCCGAGCACGGCAACTTCGGCGATGACGTGCCCACCGTGATGGGACCGGCCTACCTCGAGACCATCGGTGATTTCCTCGATCATCACCTGGTGTGCCCGAGCGGCGCCTGACGGCACCCAGCAGCACCGACGAGAAGAGCTCGCTACCGCACGCCGAGCGTGACCAGCGCCTTGGCCGCCTCGGCCCGCAGTTGCTCTGCACGGGTGCGCGCGTCGCCGGGCGAGACGCCGCGCTTGACGCGTTGCTCGCGATCGAGCCACAGCGCCAGCGCCTCCATGTTGAACACGAACAGGCCATCGGGCGCGCGCACGAAGGCCATGTGGCCGGCGTCGTCGTAATACACGTCGGTGCTGTCGGCCACCACGCCGGTGGCGTCCTTGACCTTGAGCACCAATTTCTTCGGCACCTTGCCCACGTGCCACGCCTCGGCCGCGCGCCCCTTGCCGTCGGCGCCGGCGGCCAGGTCCTTCTCGACGTGGCTGAAGCCCGCGAGGCCGTCGTCGACGGTCTTGGCCAACGCCAGCGCCGCGGCGCGCTTGAGGTCGGCGTCGGTGCCGGGCGGCGGCGCCGCGGGCTGCGGGGGCGTGGTGGGCGTCTTTGGCCCCTTGTCGGGGCGCTCCTTGGTGTCGGCCTGCTTCTCGTCCTTGGTGCACGACGAGCACCCCGCCAAGCCGAGGCTGATGGTCAGGGCGACAGGAAGGGCGCGGATCAACATGGGCCTCCTCGATGTTCAACTACCGAGAACGACTGCCCCGCGCGACCACGGTGTCGCGCAGCCAGTGCGCGTCGTCGCGCTCGGGGTAGTCGAGAGTGTAGTGCAATCCACGGCTCTCTTGGCGCATCAAGGCACACTCGACGACCAGCGTAGCGACGAGGGCGATATTGCGCAGCTCGATCAGGTCGCGCGTCAACACGAAGTTCCAGTAGTCCTCGCGGATCTCGCGCTCGAGCATGGTCAGGCGGCTCTGCGCGCGCGCCAGGCGCTTGTTGCTGCGCACGATGCCGACGTAGTTCCACATGAGCGCACGCACCTCTTCCCAGGCGTGCGACACCAACACACCCTCGTCGGGATCGGTGGCCGACCCCGTGTTCCACTCGGGGACCTCGACGTCGCGGGCCGGCAGCGCCCGCTGCAGGTCACCGGCGACGACGGCGGCGCGGTGGCCGAACACCACCGCCTCGAGGAGCGAGTTCGAGGCCAGGCGATTGGCGCCGTGCAGGCCCGTGTGCGTCACCTCACCCGCGGCCAGCAACCCCGGCAGCGAGGTGCGCCCGTGCTCGTCGACGACAATGCCGCCGCAGCAGTAATGCGCGGCCGGCACCACCGGGATGGGTTGGGTGCGCATGTCGATGCCGAAGCCGAGCAGCTTGGCGTGCACGCCCGGGAAGTGCTCCTCGAGGAAGCGCGGGTCTTTGTGCGTCAGGTCGAGCACCACGTGGGGATCGCCCGTGCGCTTGAGCTCGCTGTCGATGGCGCGCGCCACGATGTCGCGCGGCGCCAGGTCCTTCATGGGGTGGTAGTCGACCATGAACGCGTGGCCATCGAGGCGACGGAGGATGCCGCCCTCGCCGCGACAGGCCTCGGTGACGAGGAAGTTCTTGGCCGCCGGGTGGTACAGGCAGGTGGGATGGAACTGGAAGAACTCCATGTTCGCCACGGCGCAGCCCGCGCGGTACGCCATGGCGATGCCGTCGCCCGAGGCGATGTCGGGGTTCGAGGTGTAGCGATAGACCTTGCCGGCGCCGCCGCTGGCCAAGAGCACCACGCGCCCCAAGAAGGCCTCGATGCGGTTGGTGCGCGCGTCGAGCACGTAGGCGCCCAGGCAGCGGTCTTCGCCGCGCATGCCGAGCTTCTTGCGGGTGATCAGGTCGACGGCGTGGTGCTCCTCGAAGATCTCGATGTTCGGGTGCGCGCTGGCGGCGGCCACCAAGGCCTGCTCCATGGAGAGCCCGGTGGTGTCCTTGGCGTGCACCACGCGTCGCGCCGAGTGGCCGCCCTCGCGCGTGAGGTCGAGCTCGCCGCCGCCGGCGGCGCGCGTGAAGGCGACGCCGATGGCGAGCAGCTCCTGCAAGCGCGCAGGACCTTCCTCGACGCACAGGCGCACGATGCGCGGGTTGTTCAGGCCGTCGCCGGCGACGATGGTGTCTTTGACGTGCGCGTCGAAGCTGTCGTCTCGGTCGACCACCACGGCGATGCCACCCTGGGCGTAGCGCGTGTTGCTCTCGAGCCGGTCGCGCTTGGTGACCACGGCGACGCTGCCGCGCTTGGCCATCTCGAGCGCGTAGGTGAGCCCGGCGGCGCCCGAGCCGATCACCAGGGTGTCGAAAGAACGACCCATGGGCGGCACGCTACCCCAGGACCGGGCCGCGTTCCCACGCGGCGGGAGCGCGCGACCAGGGCCATTGCCGGGTCCATTTCCTGCCGTTATCAGGCTCCCGCATGAAGCGCCTGCTCCCGCTCACTCTCGCGCTCGCCTTCTCGTCGTGTGACTGCGGGCTCGAGCCGCTCGATCAGATCCCCGAGCCGCCGGTCCCCGAGCCCACGCCAGAGCCCGAGCCCTTCGGTGCCGTGGCCGGCCGCGTGTGCGGCCCCGACGGCGTCACCTGGCTCGCCGTGGCCTCGGTGTGGGTGGAGCCCGAGGGCGCGGCGCGCCTCAGCACCAGCTCCGACGGCGAGGGCCACTTCCGCCTCGACGCGGTGCCGGCCGGACCGCAACGGCTGCACATCGAGAAGGGGAGCTTCTCGAGCACGCGCGACATCGTCATCCCCGCGGGTGAGACGCTCATCATCCCCGACGACGCCTGCGAGCTCGACCTCGGGCCGCGCATCGCCGTGGTGCGCGGCAGCCAATACGACAACGTCGAGGGCGTGCTGCAGGAGCTGGGCGTGCAGGCCGAGGTGGTCGACGTCTATCAGAGCGACTGGGCCGAGCGCCTGCTCTCCGACGACGACGCGCTGCTGGAGTACGACATCCTGTTCCTCAACTGCCGCTCCAACGAGGCCACCTACGCCGCGCGCCCCGACATGCAAGAGCGTCTGCGCGCCTTCGTCGAGGGCGGCGGCAGCTTGCACGCCTCCGATCAGGCCTATGACCTCATCGAGATCACCTTCCCCGACATGATTGACTTCTTCGGTGACGACGAGGAGCGCGGCGACGCCGACCAGGGCGACAGCATCGATCAACTCCAAGCCACGGTGCTCGACGAGCACCTCCGTGTCGCCCTCGGCCACCAGGTCATCGACCTGCACTACGGGCTCAGCACCTGGAGCTCCATGGTCAGCGTCGACGACAGCGTGCACGTCTACATCGAAGCCGACAGCCCGCTCTTGAACGGCGACGTCATCGAGCGTGCGCCGCAGCTGGTCGGCTTCGAGCACGGCGCGGGCCAGGTGATCTACTCGTCGTTCCACCAGGAGCCGGGCATCGGCGTCGACCAAGAGCAGGTGGTGCGCCTGATCCTGTTCGAGCTCTAAACAGGATCGCGTTGAGGCGCAGCCAGATGCGCGCGCCGCGCTAGAGAGCTCGTTGATGAAGGCAGACCGTCGACGTGCGGGTGTCGGTACCCGGGCACGTCGACGCGTGCTTCTTCACCACGCTGCTCGTCGTGGCGGCTCCCTCGGTGCCGCAGCCAGCGCCAGACCCGAGCGCTGCCGCCGTCGCCGACGCCCCGACCGAGCGCGCCAGGCGCTCAGCTCTGCTTCATCTCGAGGCCAGCGACGTCGATGAAGATCTCGTTCACGTCTTCGGTGATGACCTTGCGCTGCTCGCCTTCCTTGAGCTCGCGCTCGTCCTCGTAGTGCTGGGCCGCGTCCTTGCTGAGCACGCGCAACGACAGCGTGCCCTCGACGGTGGCGGTGTAGCCCACGGCCTTCTTGGGCACGAAGATGCTGTGGCTCTTGGTGGAGATGCGGATGCTGTCGGCGGGCGTGTCGCCCTGCACCACGAACCAGCAGCCCATCTTGGTGCAGACGTCGGCCACCTTGCCGTGCAGCTTCACCTTCTTGCCGTCGAGCTCCTTGCCGCGCTTGACCGCCGCCGACACGGTCACGAGCTCGATGTCGGACGAGAGCTTGGCGCCGCGACGCACCACGCCGTCGGGGTCGACCTGGTCGCGGTCGGCGGCAGCGGCGGCGTGCTCGGCGTGCTCGCCCGAGGCCGGGTTCGGCGGGGGCACCGGTACGGCGGCCGCGGGCGCGGCGGCCACGGGCGCGGCGGGCGCGGCGGCCTCATCCTTCGAGCACGAGGGCAACACCAACAGAGCAAGGGCGGCAGCGACGACAAACGAGCGGTGCATGAGCTTCTCCACGACGAGGGATCCGGGTTCGGTTAGCGATCCCGGAGCCGCTCCACAAGGGCCAAATGTGCCGCTGTCAGGGTTGCGCGATCCTCTGACGCCAGCCGCTCCTCCAGCGCCCGATAGACCGCGTCCTCGCGCACCGTGTGGTGCTCGAGCACGCCGAGGAGGCGATACACCGAGGGCAGACGCTGCAGGGTGGTGCGGAGATCCATGGGCTCCGGCAGAAAGGCGCTGATCTCCCGCACCAGGCGCACCAGCACCACGTGGTCGCCCTCGAGGTGGTCGACGCGCCCCGGGCCATCCCGTGGGGCCAGCGGGCGCCACGCCGGAATGACGAGCAGATCCTCGACGCCCATGTGCTCGTCGAGCGCGGTGGCGAATTCCTCGAATGCACAACGCGCGCGCGCGCCGTCCTGGGTCACCAAGGCCTCGAGGGTGCGCCACACGCGCTCCTCGAGCAGGCGGTGCAGGGCATCGTGGACGACGGCGAGCGAGGGAGCCATGGCACCGCCTATCCCGCCGCGCTCGGTCTTTGTAGGGTCCACCGCCCACACCCCATGGCGAACCTGCTCTTCCCTGCTCGCGCGTGGCCCGGTGAGGGCGAGGTGGACCTCCGTCCGCCCATCACCGCGTTCGGCCGCTACGACCTGCTGGAGAAGCTCGGCGACGATCCCGACCACGAGGTGTTCGTCGCCCGCTCCGACGGATTCGAGGGGCTATTCCGCCTGGTGGCGCTGAAACGGCTCCGGCCGTCGCGCTGCGCCGACCTGCCCTTGGTGTCGCGCTTCATCGAGTCTGCGCGGCTGGCGGTGCGGCTCGAGCACCCGAGCATCGTCGCCGTCGACGACTTCGGCCGCGTGGGCGGCGTCTATTACATCGCCTTCGAGCTGGTCGACGGCATCACGCTCGATGAGCTCATCCGCAACCTCGCGCGGCGCCGCCTGCGCCTCGACCCGCGCGCCGCGGCGCGCCTCACCCTCAAGGTGGCGCACGCCCTCGACGCGGCCCACCACGTGTGCGGCACCGACGGCGAGCCCATCGGCTTGGCCCACGGCGACCTCTGCCCACGCCACGTACTGGTGACGCGCGAAGGGCGCCTCAAGGTGCGCAACTTCGCGCCGCCCTCGCTCTACCGCGAGCACGGCGGTCCGCTCGGCGCGCGCATGGCGGGCCTCGCATGCGCCGCGCCGGAGCTCCTCGCCGGCGATGACCTGCATGGCGTCGCGCCCACGCCGCGCTCGGACGTGTGGTCGCTCGGCGCCCTCTTGTGCGAGCTGTTGGCGGGGCGCCAGCTCTTTCAGGGCGGCACGCCCCTCGAGATCGCCACGGCGGTGCGCACCGTGCCACTGGCGCCGCCCTCCACGCGCACACCGGGCCTGCCGGCGGCGCTCGACCTCATCGCCGACGAGGCGCTGGTGCGCGACCCCGCGCAGCGCGCCGGCGATGCGCGCGGCTGGGCGCGCTCCCTCGAGGCCTTCCTGGGCACGCAAGGCTACGGCGATGATCAGCTGCGCGCCACGCTGTACGCGCTCGACGAGCGCGACGACGACGCCACGGTGGTGCACGCGCCCACCGCCGTGAGCCGGCGCGGCCGCGCGCCCGCCCCGGTGGAGCTCGGCGCCGCCACGCCCGCCCCCGAGGGCGGCACGCTGGCGGTGCAGCTCGCGCGCGATCCGGGCGTCTGGGGCCTGGTGCGCCTGGCCGAGCGCCACTACAGCGCCGGCCGGCTCGACGACGTGCTGGTGATGTGTCGCAGCGCCGCCATCCTGTTCGCGTCGCGCGGGCTGTTGGCGCACGCGCTGTGCGCCTACGACGGCGCGCGCCGCCTCCTCGACGAGCCGGCGGTGTTCGAGGACCTGCTCCACCTATCGGAGCTGGCGACGGGCGACCAGGCGCTGCGCCAGCGGGAGCTGCGCCGCGTGGGCGGGCTCGCGCTCCAGCAGGCGCTGTTGGCGCAGACCGACGGTGAGCTGGCCAAGGGCGGCGCGCTCGCCACCCCCTTCCTCTCGGCCTTGCCACCCGACGCCTTCGCGCGCTTGGTCCAGGGGGGGCACGTGCGGCGCATCCCGCCGGGCGCCGCGGTGTTGCGCGAGGGCGAGCCCGGCGACTCGTTGTTCGCCATCGGCGAGGGGCGCCTGGTGGTGACCTGCACGCCCTCGCGCATCGATACCGATCACGCCGACTTCGACGAAGACGCCCCCGAGGAGCGCACCGACCCGGGCGGCAAGGCGCGCGTCTCACCGGTGGTGGTGGCGTCGAGCCTGCGCGCCGAGCTCGATCGCTCGCTCACCGACGACCCGCGCAGCTACGACATCGTCGATCCGCGCCAGACGCGCGTGTTCCTGTCGGCGCTGTCGGCGGGCGATCTGTTCGGCGAGTTCAGCTTCCTCACCGGCCGCCCGCGCAGCGCCAGCGTGGAGGCGGTGACGGCGTGCCGGCTCTTCGAGCTCGGCCGCCGCGCCGTGGGCGGCGCCCTCGACGAGATCCCCGCGCTGCGCGAGGCGCTCGAGTCTTTCTACAAGGAGCGCGTGCTCGAGTGGATGCTGGCCAAGAACGAGGTGTTCTCGCTGCTCGAGCCCGCCGCGCGCCGCGCCTTGCTCGCGCAGTGCGGCGTCTACGACATCCCGGCCAAGAAGGTGGTGGTGCGCGAGGGCGAGCTGCACGACGCCATGTACTTCATCAAGCGCGGCGAGGTGGAGGTCACCCACGACGACGCGGGCGCGCAGGTGTTCATCAACAAGCTCGGCCCCGGCGAGTTCTTCGGCGAGATCGCGGCGCTCGAGGGCGGGCCTCGACGCGCCAGCGTCCGCGCCGTCACCGACCTCGAGGTGTTCCGCATCGCGCGCGACGATCTGCAGCCCATCCTCGAGGCTTCGCCCGAGGTGAAAGAGCGCCTCACGCGCGCCATGCGTGCGCGCAGCGTCGAGCTCAAGCGGCGCATCGCCGAACAGCGGCGCGTGCTCGCGGCCACCTGACGGCGCGTCGCCTCAGGGCACCACGGCGAGCGCGGCCTCTTGCACCTCGGCGCCGGCCTCGCGCAGCACGCGCGCCGCCTCGCCGAGCGTGGCCCCGGTGGTGCGCACGTCGTCGACCAAGAGCAGCCGGCGCGCACCCACGTCGTTGCGCAGGGCGAAGCGCCCCGCCACCGCCACGGCGCGCAGCGCCCGATCGGCGCCGGCGCTGAGCGGGGGCGCCACCCGGCGAGCACCGAGCGCGTCGACGACGGGGAGCCTGGCCATGGCGGCCAGGTGGCGCGCCAGCACCGCCGGCAGATCGAAGCCGCGCGCCAAGCGCCTGCGCCAGTGCGCGGGCACGAAGGCGATGCCGTCGACGGTGGGCAGCGGCGCGCAGGCCCCGCTCTGCAGGCGCGCGACCCAGCGCCGCCCCAGCGCATCGGCCAGCGTGGCGTCGGGGCGGAACTTGCACGCACGGATGGCGTCGGCCACGGCGCCGCCGTAGGCCCAGCACGCGACGGTGCCGGTGGGCGCAGCCTCGACGGACTCGGCGCAGCGCCCGCAGAAGTCGTCGGGCGACGCCGGCGCGCCGCAGGCCAGGCACGAGGGTGGCAGGAGCGCGTCGAGCAGCGTGCAGAGGGGCTCGGTGAGGGGCGTGGGCAGCGTCACAGGCGCAGTATGTCCCGGTGGCGAGCGCGCGGGTGCTCGGAGCGCTACGCTCGTGCTGTGGCGAGCTTGCACACCAACTTTGTGCACTTGCAGACGCAGCTCTTCTCAGACGAGCGCGTGCGGCCCGATGACCGCGAGCGCATCGACACGCGCTGTGCGCTCATCGGCGTGGCCGGACTGGTGTGCGCGGCGGTGGCCGGCATGCTGGCCATGGCGGTGGCCGCGGTCGTGGGTGGCGCGCTCGGCGCGCTCGTCGGCCCGATCGCCGCGTGCGCGTGCTCGGTGCTGGCAGCCGGGTGGGGCGTGTGGGGCGGCGCCGCCGGTGGTTGGTGGCTGACGCGCCGGGTGCAAGCGGGCTACCTGCGCCGGGCACTCGAGAGGAGCCGGCGTCCCCTCCTCGTAGGCGGCAGCGGCGGCCGCATCTCGCCCGCGGCCATCCCGCTGGCCTTGCTCGATCCGGTCCGCTGACGATCAGAACCGGAACTGGGTCGCCAGCCACACGTTGTGGCTGATGAAGAGCTCCTCGCGATCCTGGTCGGGCCCCACCTTCGGCGGGTCGAGGAAGCGCAGCGCGTAGCGCGCCGACAGAATCCCGTTGTTGCGCCAGAAGAAGAAGTGCAGCGCCGCCCGCGCCTGGGTCTCGGCGCGCTGGCGACGCAGCTCGGTCTCGAGCGTGTCGGGCGGGTCCGCGACCTGGATCGCGCCGCCCGTGAGGTTGCGCAGCGCGCCGAACTCGCTGGTCCAGAACTGCCCGAAGTCGGCGGCGAAGAACAGCCACTCGGGCACGATGAGCACGCCGCCCATGACGTTGTAGGCGTTCTGGATGGCGCCGTAGTTGAGCTCGGTCTTCAGGTAGTTCTCGGCGGCCACCTCGAAGATACCCATCTTGAACGTCGTCGAGGCGTGCAGCGCCGGGTAGCGCTCCTGTTGCCGCTGGTCGTACTTGGCGCCGAGCGAGAGGCCGAGCATCGGCTGCGCCGGCTTGTAGAGGTAGAGCGACTCGAAGCGGTTGTAGAAGCCCATGGCCGCCCACTGCAGCTGCGCGCCCAAGGTGTAGGTGTAGTTGAAGTTGTCGAAGGTGAAGCGCCGCCCGCCGATGTTGCCGGTGGAGAAGCCGGCGCCGCCACCTGCGAAGGTGCGATAGCGCAGGACGCCCGGCACGATGGGGCCGTGCACCTCGACGGCGGCGCCGTTGCCCTGCTCGAAGGCCGAGGACATGTAATAGGCGGGCTCGAGCAGCGGCTGCTTGGCGGCGGAGATGACGAGCGCGTTGGCGAGGGAGCCACCGCCGGAGTTGACGTTGACGTAGTGCCCGGCGCCGAGCGGGACCTGGAACATGGCGTAGGTCAAGCGCGGGCTGCGCTCGCCGCGCAGGTTGATGAGGAAGAAGCTGTCCTCGAGGAGCGGCAAGGCGCCGAAGGCGCGCAGTTGCAGCAAGTTGATGCGCGTGTCGGGCGTCAGCGCGTAGTCGTTCGGGTCTTGCGTGTTGTTGATGTCGAGCTCTTGCAGCACGCTCGCCACCACGCCGAAGCGCACGCCCACGAAGCCCACGCCGTCGTTGGAGTCGGCCTGCTCCACCTCGGGCGCAACCTTGCTGCCGGCAGGCGCGTTGCCGCCCTCGGTGCCGCCGGCCTCGCCGTCGCCGTCGATGGGCCCCTTCCACGAGCCCTGGCACACGGACAGGCGCTGGCACTCTGCGTCGTCGCAGTCGAGCGCGCCGTCGTCGTCGTTGTCGATCCAGTCCGAGCAGCGCTCGGCGCTGCTCTCGGGCTTGCCGTCTTTCTGGCAGCGCGGCTCGTCCTTGCAGTCGGCGTCGCCGCAGTCGATGACGCTGTCGCCGTCGTCGTCGGCGCCGTCTTCGCAGTTGGTCTCGCGCGCGGTCTCTTGGGCGAGCGTAGCGGGCGCCGCGAGTAGCAGCGCGATGATCAACGGTCGCACGGTGGTCATTCCTTGCATCCTCACTGGCACATCCTCGGAACGTCCGCGCAGGCGGTGACGGCCGGGTCCCACGCGCAGTCGAAGTCGTCACAATCGGCGAAGCCATCGAGGTCGTTGTCGAGGCCGTCGCCGCAGCCGGCGGCGCCGATACAGGTGTCGACCGACAGATCGCTGCCGTCGTCGCAATCGATGTCGGCCTCGCAGCGATCGCCGCGTGTGCCGCACACGCCCGTCGGCAGACAGGTGGTGAAGGCCTGCTTCGACGAGCCCTCGGGGAACGCGCAGTCGTCGCTGGTGACGCAGGTGTCTTCGACGGCCGACTCACATCCAGTCAGGCCCTCGTGGCACGCCATGGCCACGCGCACGTCGCGGCTGTTGCGGCAGGAGTAGTCCTCGCAGTCGGGGTAGCCGTTGTCGTCGTTGTCGATGCCGTCGGTGCACTTCTCGAAGCTGATCTCGAGGATCTCGGCGCACAGCGCGGCCACACCTTCCTCGGTGCTGCGCTGGCAAGAGAAGTCCTCGCAGTCGACGTAGCCGTTCTCGTTGTTGTCGTCGCCATCGGTGCAGTCGTCCATCGACTCCTCGGTGTCGAGGTTCTGGCAGAACGAGAAGCCCTCACACGCTCGATCGACACAGTCGGTGTAGCCGTTGCCGTCGTTGTCCTCCTCGTCGCGGCAGCGTGACTCGGTGTTCTCGGGGTCACCGGGACAGGGGTTCGTCCCCGTGCAGTCGCTGTCGTCGCAGTCGACCTCGCCGTCGCCGTCGTTGTCGTCGCCGTCCTCGCAGTCGTCGGCCGTGCTCTCTTCGCACACGGTGACGAACTTGCCGTTGGAGCAGCCGTAGTCCTCGCAGTCGGCGAAGCCGTTGCCGTCGTTGTCGATGTGATCCGAGCAGCTCACGTCGTCGAATTCGAGCACGCAGCAGGTCTCGGCGATGTTCTGGCAGGCGCGATCACTGCAGTCGAGCTGGCCATCGCCGTCGTTGTCGACCAGATCGGTACAGAGCGCGAACGAGTCTTCGTCGGGCTGATCGTCGGGGTAGGCCGGCACGATCTCGCCGCACAGCGTGGAGAAGGGCCAGCAGTCGGCGTCTTGGCAGTCGATCACGCCGTCGCCGTCGTTGTCGATGCCGTCGCCGCAGTCGAGGTTGTTGTTCTCGTAGCCGAGCACCGGCTGGGTGATGACGTAGTTGCACCCGGCCAGGACCAGGCCCGCGATCAGCACCGCGGCCGAGCCAGGACGCGCTCGGAAACCCCCTCCTCGCGGCTCAATGGTGAGCGCAGCGCTCCCCCGAGGTCGGGGGAGCTCCGTTGGCGTGCCAGTCGGCCTCCCCCGGCTGCGGGTGGTGAGCCGCGCCAGCACCCGTGCAAGAGCGGGAGGGGGCACCATCAGCGCAAGCACGTGGCGCGCTCCCCGCCGAAGCGCCGGCGGAAGTCGACATAGACCTGGCACGAGTCGGTTTGCTTGCCACTGACCACCAGCTTGCCCTCGCGCTTGAGGATGCGCAGGCCCTCGAGCAGCGGCGCTTGCGCGTCGCTCGCGGGCTGGCCGCGCGCGAGCAGCTCGTAGACCTCGCGCAGCAGCGCCGCACGATCACTCTCGCCCACCGCCGTGAGCGCCGCCGCGGCGTCGGGGATGGCGGCGAGCAGCGCGGCGTTCTTCTCCGCGTCGGCGTCGCTCATCATGTCGACCTCGTGGCACACGCGCTGGCACTCGGCGTAGTCGTCGTTGTGCACCCACTTGTCCGAGTGCGCGTCGGTGGTCGAGATCAGGCGGTTGCTGGTCTGGCCGTGCTTGTCGCCGCCCTCGGACTTCGCGTGCAGCGAGGTCATCACGAAACGCGGGACACCCTTGGCCCACATGCCACGCTTGTTCGCCATGGCCTCGCGCTGCACCTTGAGCAGGTCGGGATCGCCCGGGTCTTCGTTCACCGAGTAGGTGTGCGCGAGCCCCTCGCCGATGAGGTGCAGCGCCAGGTCCTTGCAGAACAGGAGCAGGCGACCGTAGCCGTCCTTCTTGCCGTCGCCCTCGCAGTGCCACACGCCCTGCTGCGCCTCGTGCGTCGCCATCTTGGCGATGACGTACATCTCTTTCTCGGTCCAGGTGCCCCACGAGTGCACCGGGCCGAAGCTCTCGAGCGTGTTGTAGCCGCTCAAGCGCGACTGCGTGCCCTTGAAGGGCCCTGCCTGGATGCGAAAGGAGTCACCGTCGTTGAAGTAGACCGGCGTGGCAGCGCCGTTGATGAACGCCTTGGTGAGCGGCTCGGCGCGCGCGCCGCTCGCGAGCGCGAGCGCCGAGCCAGCGAGCAAGGCCAATGACAAGGGCGATCGCATCCGACCTCCGAGGGGTCGCGAGCATGGCTGCTCGCAGTTCGCTGTCAACGACCGTGTCCCCTTGCATGTTGGTCGCAAGCTCCGAGAGGATGCGGGCCTCTGGAGCACGCCCATGCAAGCCATGCCCATCGACGCCGACATGCTGCCGCGGCTCGCCGCCGCGCTGGCGCAGTCGCCGCTGTTCGCGTCTCTCGCCCCAGAGGTGCTCGGCAAGGTGGTGGAGCGCGGCGCGCTCTTCACCGTCGAGGGCGGCGAGGCGCTGATGCAGGAGGGCGCCGACAGCGACTCCTTCGCCGTGCTGCTCGCCGGTGAGCTGGCGGTGAAGAAGCTCCCCGCCGGCGGCGGCGAGGCGCTCGAGCTGACCCGCGTGCACCCGCCTGAGAGCGTGGGCGAGATGGGCCTGTTGCTCGGGCAGCCGCGCAGCGCCACCGTCGAGGCCACCGTGCGCGCCTTGGTGCTGCGCTTCGATCGCGAGGCCTTCGGCCTCTTGTACGAGCGCGTGCCCGGCTTCGGCCTCGCGGTGTCGCGTGGCCTGGCCGTGCGCCTGGCCTTGTCGTCGAAAGCGATGCCTCTGCCCGTGCTCGACATCGCCGCCGATCCCGAGGTGATGGCGCTCTTGCCCGCCGAGTTCATCGCGCGCCACCGCGCGCTGCCGCTCAAGCAAGAGGGCAACCGCGTGTGGCTCGGCTTCGTCGACGACGTGAGCCCGCGGGTGTTGCGCGCGGCGAAGGACGCGCTCCCTGGCATGGAGCTGGTACCCGTGCGCGTGCCGAGCGAGCGCTTCGACGCGGCCATGGCGGGCAACGCCAACGTGCCTGGCTTCCTGCCCGACCCCTTCCGCGAAGAACCGGCGCCGGCGCCATCCACCACCGCGGCGTCGCCGCGGCTCGACGCGCTCTTGCGCCGCGTGGTGTCTGAGGGCGCCTCCGACCTGCACCTGTCGGGCGGCCAGAAGCCGCGCTGGCGCATCGACGGTGAGATCCACGAGCTCGCCGACGCCGCCGTGCTCGGCGATCGCGAAGTGTTCGAGCTGTTGCGCCCGGTGATGGACGAGCGCGCGCTCGACGCCTTCGAGCGCGACCACGACGTCGACTTCGCCTACGCGCTGGGCACCGTGGCGCGCTTTCGCGTCAACCTGTTCCGCGACAAGGGCGGCGCCGGCGCCGTGCTGCGGCAGATCCCCGCGCGCGTGCTCACCTTCGAGCAGCTCAACCTGCCGCAAGTGGCGCGGCGATTGTGCGAGCTGCCAAAGGGCTTGGTGCTCGTCACCGGACCCACGGGCAGCGGTAAGTCGACGACGCTGGCGGCCATGATCGACAGCATCAACAAGGCGCGGCCCGCGCACATCATCACGCTCGAAGACCCCATCGAGTTCGTGCACGTGAGCCAGCGCTCGCTCATCAACCAGCGCGAGGTGGGCGCGCACACCAAGAGCTTCGCGCGCGCCCTCAAGGCCGCGCTGCGTGAAGACCCCGACATCGTGCTGGTGGGCGAGATGCGCGACCTCGAGACCATGCAGCTCGCGCTCGAGACCGCCAACACCGGCCACCTGGTGTTCGGCACCTTGCACACGGCCACGGCCATCAGCACCGTCGACCGCATCGTCGACGTGTTCCCTGCCGGCCAGCAAGAGCAGGTGCGCTCGGTGCTGGCCGACACGCTCAAGGGCGTGCTGGCGCAAGCGCTGTGCAAGAAGGTCGGCGGCGGGCGCGTGGCCGCCATCGAGTCGCTGGTGGTGTCCTACGCCATCGCCAACCTGATCCGCGAGGGCAAGACGCACCAGCTGGCCAGCGCCATGGCGACGTCGAAGGCGCAGGGCAACGTGCAATTGAATGACGCGCTCGCGCAGCACGTGGCCGCCGGCGTGGTGGAGTACGAAGAGGCGCTCGCGAAGGCCATCGACAAGGCGGACCTGGCGCGTCGCTGCAACAAGCCGGCCCCCGGCGCCCAGGCCAGCTGATGCGTGCGCCCGTCGCCCTCGAGCACGCCTATCGCCTCATCAACCACGGCCCGGTCACGCTGGTGTCGGCCGCGCACGGCGACAAAAGCAACCTGATGACCGTGGCCTGGTGCATGGCGCTCGACTTCACGCCGCCCAAGCTCGCGATCGTGCTCTCGCAAGAGAGCCACACGCGCTCGCTCGTCGATGGCAGCGGCGAGCTGGTGGTGCAGGTGCCGCCGCGGCGCATGCTCGACGTCGTCGACGCTGTGGGCAACTGCAGCGGCGCGCGCGTCGACAAGTGGGCTCGCTTTGGCCTGGCGCCCGCCAAGGCTGCCCGGGTGCAAGCGCCGCTGGTCGAAGGGTGCACGGCCTGGCTCGAGTGCCGCGTGCTGCCCAAGCCCGAGCTGGCCGACGAGCTCGACCTGTTCGTCTGTGAGGTGCTGGCCGCCTGGGCCGATGACGAGGCCTTCGCCGAGGGGCGCTGGCGCGAGGATCTGCCCGAGCCGCTGCGCGCCCTGCACCACGTCGCCGGCGGCAGCTACCTCGTCGACGGCAAGCAGGTGCGCGCGCGGCGCCTGTGAGCTCGCGAAGCCGGCGCGGGCGCGAGCTCACCGGCACCGCGAGCGGCCGAGCCGGCGCACTGCGGGCTTGGCGCTCGTCGTGGACGCCGGTTCGTGGGCATCGGCGCCTGCCCACCTTGGGGTGACGTGGACGCACTCGTTGCCGCGGCACGGGGCCCGTGCTCCGTTGCGCGTGTTGACAATTGGCAAGTAAGTGCTTACTTTCATCCTGGGAGACAGCGCCATGACCCCCGTGCCGAGAGCGCTCATGCCTGAATTGGCCGTGGCAACGCTCGTGGCCGTCGTTGGGGCGACGCCACTGCTGGCGCAGGCCCCAGCGCTCGAGGCCCTCACCCTCGAGCAGGCCATCGCGCTCGCGCTGCAACGCAACCCCGCCCTCGCCATCGAGGCGGAGCGTGTCCAGGCTGCCGAAGCGGAATATGCGATCGCGCGCGCGGCGCTCTTGCCGAAGCTGTCGGGCAACGCGTACTACAACCGGCTCGATCCCGATCGCATGAGCCCCGTGAGCTTGCCGACCACGCCCGGCGGCGCCGCGCCGGAGCTGTACGTCGAGGAGGCGTACGCGGGTCTGCGGCTGCACCAACCCATACTGGACGCCAGCGTGTGGCCGGCGCTGGGCGCGGCGCAGGACGGTATCGATGCCCAGCGCTCGAGCGTCGTCGCGGCGCAAGCCGATGTAGTGCACGCCGTCACGGTGGCGTGGTCGCGCCTCGTAGAGTCGCAGAGCCTGATCACGGTCGCTGAGAATTCCGTCAAGCGGCAGCGCGCGTTCGAGGCGCTGACGAGGGCCCTAACCGATGCGGGCAAGACCTCGCGGCTCGACCTCCTGAAGGCCGAGGCCCAGCGCATGGACGCCGAGCGCGGCCTTCGAGCTGCCCAAGAGGCCGAGCAGCTTGCGCAGGCGCTCGTGCGCCGAGCCATCGGCGAAGGCACCGATCGGCCGGTGCGGGCCGAGGGCACGCTCGTGCGCGAGCTGGAGGAGCCCCCGGCCGAGGCCGCGCTCATCGAGCGTGCCCTTGCCAACAACCCGAACCTCAGGCGCCTGGCCGCACAAGCACGCCAGGCCGAGGGCGCGGTCTGGGCGGCCCTGGGAGCACATCTGCCAGAGCTCTCGGTGCAGGCCAGCTTCGGACACCGTCACCGCGACGTCGGCGGTGACGCGAGCGAGTATTCGGCGGGCGCCTTCCTCGAGGTGCCGATCTTCTCCGGGCTGGCAACGGACGCGGCGGTCAAGCGCGCGCAGGCACGCCAGCGCGAGCTCCAGGCCGCGCGCCGCGCGCTGGAGGAGCAGCTCCGCCTCGAGATCCGCCAAGCGCTGACTGCGTGGCGCACCGCCGTCGAATCCGAGCGCTTCGCTCGCCAGCTCGTCGCGGTGAGCCGCGAGGCCGTCGCCGCCGCGGGTGCGCTCTACGAGTCCGGCAAGGCGACGGCGCTCGAGGTGTTGAGCGCGCAGGCCGACCTCACCAAAGCCGAGAGCGCGCACGTGCAAGCGCTCGGTGACTGTGTCACGGCGCGCGCGGCCGCCGCGCGCGCCACCGGCGGCGCCGTGAGCGCCGAGGCCAAGCCATGAGCCAACCCCGCAAGCTCCCCGTCAAGCGCCTCGCCGTCGCCGGTGTCGTGCTGCTCGCTGCTGGCGCTCTGGCCTTTCGGCTCCTCGGCTACGCCACACCAATCGACATCCTTCTCGTGGCCGAGGACGTCATCCACCAGGAGGTCAAGGGACCGGGTTCCGTCAGCTCTGACGTCGAGGTGAACGTCGCGAGCCGGATCAGCGGTGTGGTGCAGAGCGTGCTGGTGCAGGAGGGCGACCACGTCAAAGAGGGGCAGCTCTTGTTCACGCTCGACGAGCGGGACCTCGCCGCCAAGGCCGCGGCGAGCCGCTCGGGGGCCGCCGCCGCTCGCCAAAACGTGGCGGTGGCCGACGCGGCGCTCGAGAAGGCGCAGGCAGACTTGGCGCTCGCACGCGCCAACTACGCGCGCGACGAGGCCGTGTTTCGAGCGGGACACATCTCGCAGGCGGCCTTCGACAGCGCGACGGCGTCTTTGCGCGTGGCCGAGAGTGCCGAGAAGAACGCGCGCGCGGCGGTGGGCGCGCGCCGAGAGGAGACCCGCCGCACCGAGGACGAGGCCCGCTACGCCGACACCGTCAAGACCCACGCCCAGGTCACCGCCCCCATCGCCGGGCTCGTCACGCGCCGGCAGGTCGAGGTCGGCAACACCGTCGCGCCCGGCACCACGTTGCTTCGCATCGTGGACGATATGGCCGTGGCGGTGGCCACGCGCGTCGACGTGAGCCAGATGGGCAGGGTGCAGCTCGGGCAACCTGCGCGCATCAAGCTCGTCTCCGGCGCCGAGTCGTCCGGCACGGTGGCCCGCATCTCCCATGAGGCCGATCCGGCCACCCGCGACCAGGAGGTGCGCGTCCGCTTCGATACCCCCCCGGCACGCCTCACCCTCAACGAGGAGGCGGAGGTGATCATCCGGGTCGGCGAAGCACGCGGGCTCGTCATCGCGGGGTCTGCGGTGGTGCCGCACCAGGGAGAAGACACCGTGCTGGTGCTGCGCGACGGGCGCACCACGCGCGTGTCCATCCGCGTCGGCGCGGTCGGCCAGGGCAAGGTGCTCGTCGAGAAGGGGCTGGCCGCGGGCGATCGGGTGGTGGCGCGCCCGGCGCAGGTGAAGCCGGGAGCGCGGGCCCGTCCCATGGCAACAGGGCAGTGAGCGATGGACCTCGCGCTCCAGGACATTCGTCGGCACCTCGGCAAGTTCGGCGCGACCATCGTCGGCGTCGGGCTGCTCTTGGCCATCGTGCTGACCATGAACGGCATCTACCGCGGGCAGATCTCCGACGGCCTGTGGCTCATCGATCAGGTCGGCGCGGACCTGTGGGTCGTCGAGCGCGGTCGCGGCGGGCCCTTCAACGAGCCCTCGAAGATTCCCGAGGACGTGTGGCGATCGGTCTCTGCCGTGCCGGGGGTCAAGCGCGCCGGCCCCTTCATCACGTACACGGTGGAGCGAGAGGTCGCCGGCAAGAGCCAGCAGTTCACCATCATCGGCTATGACCAACGCGCAGGCCTCGGCGGGCCGGGCCGTATCGTGCAGGGCCGGGCACCGCGCGAGCCGCACTACGAGGTGGTCGCCGATCGCAAGATCGGGCTCGCCATCGGTGACGGCGTCCGCCTCGGCAACGAGACCTTCACCGTCGTTGGGCTCACCAAGGGCGCAGTGGACCTCGGCGGCAATCCGCTCATGTACCTGACGCTGGCGGACGCGCAGGACGTGCTCTACGTGCAGGACAACGAAGCGCTGCGCTCCCAGCGCGCCTCGTCGCTGCGCACCATCGAGGCGCAAGGGTACTCGCCCGCCCAGGCCCAGAAGATGCTCTCGTTGCAGACCAGCGATCGACACAGCATGAGCGCGGCGCTGGTGGAGCTGGAAGACGGCGTCAACCCCGAAGCGGTCGCGGACCACATCGAGAGCTGGCTCTACCTCAACGCCTTCACGACCGAGGAAGAGCGCGAGCTGATGATCCGCGGCCGGCTGGTGCGCATGACCGCCACCATCGGGCTCTTCCGTGTGCTCCTCGTCATTGTGTCGATCGTGATGATCTCGCTCATCGTCTACGTGCTCACCATGGAGAAGGTGAAGGTCATCGCCACGCTCAAGCTGATCGGCGCGCCCAATTGGGTCATCGGCCGGATGATCCTCGAACAGTCGCTGCTGCTCACCTTGCCGGCATGCGGACTTGGCTATCTGCTGATCTCGCTCGGCATCGGCTGGTTCCCCCGCACCTTGGTGCTGCTGCCGTCGGACACGCTCATCACCTTCGCCGTCATGTTCGCGGGCGGCGTGCTCGCGAGCCTCCTCGGCATCTGGCAAGCGATGAAGACCCCCGAATCGCTGGCGTTGGGAGGATGACGTGCAGCTTGCCGACGTCGCTCCCGCTTCCACCGAGGTCCTCCGCATCCAAGGCCTGCGCAAGGTGTTCGGCGCCGGTGAGCAGCAAGTGGTGGCGCTCGACGGCATCGACTTCTCGCTCAAGCCCGGCGAGCTGATGGCGCTGCTCGGGCCAAGCGGCTCGGGCAAGACCACGCTGCTCTTGTGCATCAGCATGATCCTCGAGCCGAGCGCCGGCGCCATCACGGTCAACGGCATCGAGAGCTACCGCGACGGCTGGACTCGCGGCCTCGACGCGCGGCGCTTTCGGCGACAGAACGTCGGCTTCATCTTTCAGGGGCACAACCTCGTGCCCTTCCTCACGGTGCTCGACAACGTCGCGCTGCCGATGGTGCTCACCGGCCTCGGCCAGCGCCAGGCCCGCGCGCGCGCCGCCGAGCTGCTCTGCTACCTCGAGGTCGATCACCGCGCACGCGTGCTGCCCGCCACACTGTCGGGCGGGGAGCAGCAGCGCGTCGCCATCGCGCGGGCGCTGGCCAACGACCCCAAGCTGATCCTCGCCGACGAGCCCACCGCTTCGCTCGACAGCGAGCGTGGCTTCAAGGTGATCGGCCTGCTCAAGAAGATCGCCCGCGAGCGCGGCGCCGCCGTCATCACCGTGACGCACGATGAGCGGATGATCGAGGGCTTCGACACCATCCGTCGCATGAAGGACGGGCGCTTCGCGCCCTCACCGATCGCCCCATGACCCACGACACCCACACGCATTCGGAGCTTCCATGACTCAGCGTTGGTCCTCCCCGAGCATCGCCCTGCACTGGCTGACTGCCTTGGCGCTGGTCGTCGTCGCCGGGGCGGGCCTGGTGCTGCAAGAGCTGCCAAGCGACGCGCTGGCGCGGCGAATCGCGTCGGGACTTCATGCGGTCGGTGGCCTCTCCTTGGCGGCGATGACGCTCGCGCGTCTCGTGGTGCTGTGGCGCAAGGGTCGCCCCGAGGCTGCGTGGCGCTCTGGCGTGCACGCGCTTGGGGTGCGGGTGGTCCACGTCCTGACCTACGTGGTGCTGCTGGCGCTCAGCCTCAGCGGCTTCGTGACAGCCAAGCCGAGCACCTGGCACGAGTTCATCAAGGGCGAGGTCGCGACGGCGCCCACGTTCGAGGGGGTCGCCTCGCGACAGCTCCATGAGGCCTTGGTGGTCGCGCTCGTGGTGCTGGTGACGCTGCATGTGCTCGGGGTTCTCGTGGACGAGCGCCGACGCGGCGGCACCATGCGCCGAATGCTGCCTTGGTAGCCGCTGCGCGCCCTGCACCACGTCGCCGGCGGCAGCTACCTCGTCGACGGCAAGCAGGTGCGCGCGCGGCGCCTGTGAGCTCGCGGCCTCAGCGCGGCGCAGGTGCTTGCGGCGCCGGCGGCGCCATCGGCATCGGCACCACCACCACGCCGAGCCGCCGCAGCCCGGCCTTGGCGCCGTCGTTAGCCGGATCCTGCACCAGCACCTTCTTGAGCTCGGTGATGGCCTCGTCGCGGTAGCCCAGCATCTCCAGCGCGTAGCCGAGGAACAGGCGCGCGCGCAGGTTGCGCGCATCGAGCATGAGGGCGCGCGTGTAGTAGAGCAGCGCGCGCGTCTCGTCACCGCGGCGGTGGTGCGCGTAGCCCAGGTTGACCACGAACTTCGGCTCGCTCGGCACCAGGTTGTTGGCCTGCTCGAGGTTGTAGATGGCCTCGTCGACGCGGCCGGCCCACAAGAGCGCGGCGGCCAGGTAATTGCGGTATTGCGCGTTGTCGTTGTCGAGCAGGACGGCGCGCTTGTACGCGTCGACGGCGCCGGCCACGTCGGGGCCGCCGAAGGCAGGGTCCTTGCGGCGCGCGTCGATGAACGCCGCCTGCGCGTCTTTGTTCTTGTGCGCGGGCTCCACCACGACGTCGCCGAGGTCGTTCTGATAGGGCTTGGCGCCCTCGCGACAGATGGCGCGGCACTGCGCGCAGTCGACGGCGGGCGGCGCCGCCGCCTGCGCCATCGCGGGGAGACAGAGGATCAGCGAGACCATCGCGACGCGGTACAGCATGGCCCGTTCTGCCCCAAAATCACTCGACCTTGAAGAGCGACTCGCGCGCGGCCTGCGCCTGGGCACGCACCAGCTTGTCCTTGTGGGTCGTGGCCACTCGTTCGAGCAGCGCGATGGCCTCGAAGGGCCGCCACGCCACCAGCGTCTCGATGACGCGCCGCGCGCGGCTGCGCGACGACTGCATCAGGGCGCGCTCGAGGGCGCCGATGTGGTGGAGCGCGCGCGCGTCGGCGATGGCGCCCACCGCGGCGTCACCGGCGGCGCCTTGCACGCTCGCCAGCATCACCAGCGCGGCGCGCGCGTCGTTGTCGTCGCGCGCGACCAGCGCCTCGAGCGACTCGGCGTCGGCAGGGTTGGCCATGACGCGACCAGCGAGCTCGTCGGCGGTGGGCTCGGGGACCGGCACGGGCTCGGCAGGCGGCTCGGGCGCGGGCGCGGGCGGCAGCGGCTCGATGGACGGGGGAGGAGGAGCGGGCGCGGGCGGTCCGTCCTCGTGCGGCGGCCGTGCCACGATCTGCGCCACCTGGAACGACGCCACCGCGCCGAGCACCAGGAACAGCGCCGCCACCACGATGACGCGCGCGGTGCCGACGCCGCTCATGGGCCTCGCCGTCACCGGCGCGGGGACGCTCGCGTCCGCCGGCCCCTCGGGCGCAGCGGGCGCCGGCGCCGTTGGCGTCTCGCCGGCTGCGATGGCGTCGGCGATGGCCTCGAGGCGATCCGCCACCGCCTCGAGCTCCGCTGGGCGCTGGCTGGGATCCGGGGCCAAGAGCTCGGCCACCAGCGCAGCCGTCGCCGCCGACACGGTGGGCTTGAGGGTGCGCACGTCGGGCGCCTGGTCGCGCAGCACCCGCGCCAGGATGTCGAGGTCGGGCTCGTCGTCACCTTGGAAGAAGGGCGGCCGACCGCACAAGAGCGAGTACAAGGTGGCGCCAAGGCCCCAGGCGTCGGCGCGCGCGTCGACGACACCGCCGCGGGCCTGCTCCGGTGCCATGAAGTGCGGCGTGCCTACCGCCACGCCCTTTTGCGTGACGAAGCCGCCGCGCCCGGCGTCGAGGAAGTAGGCGATGCCGAAGTCGGCGACGCGCACTACCGCCGCCTCGTCGAGCAGCAGGTTGTCGGGCTTGACGTCGCGGTGCACCACACCGACGGCGTGGACGGCCGCCAGGCCGCGCGCCACCTGCGCCGCCAGCGACACGGCGGTCTCCTCATCGACGCCACCAGCGCCGATGAGCGCAGACAAGGGCTCGCCCTCGACGTACTCGAGCGCCATCCACGCGATGCCCTCGTCGACACCGCTGGCGAACACCTGCACCACGTTCTTGTGCGCCACGCGCGCCAGCGCCTGCGCCTCGCGCACGAAGCGCGCGCGCCCCTCGTCGTCGGCGTCGTCGGGGGGCAGCGTCTTGAGCGCCACCTTGCGCGAGAGCTGCTCGTCTTCAGCGAGGAACACGCGGCTCATGCCGCCCGCGCCGAGCGGCGCGAGCACCCGGTAGTGCGCGATGCGCGCGCCCGGCTGCAGCGACACGGCAGCATGCATGCGCGCCGTGGGCTCGCGCGGCGTGTGCGCCACCAGGGGATGCTCGCTGCTCACGGCATCGAGCCTAACGTCTGCGAGCTGAGCGCCGCGACTTCGAGGCGGCGGGTCGCGCACCGCGCCCTACATTGGAGGCGGCGGCGTCAGCAACTGTCGCTGCAGAAGTACACGAAGAAGAAGGTGCAGCATTGCTGGCCGCCGAGCTGGCAGCAGCCGTCCACGCTGCAGTCCGTCGAATCGGCCTCGCAGGGCTCACGGCAGATGCCGCTCATGGCTCCGCAGAACAAGCCGACCATGCAGTCGCCATCGCCAGTGCACGTGGCGCCGATGCCGCCGCCAGAGCTGCCACCAGTGCACTGGTGCGCCCCGTTGCAGGTCTGGCCGCCGGTGCACGACGTGTTGTCGCGGCAGCCCACTGCGCACTGCCCGTTGCTGGCACAGTACTGGTCCGTGGGGCACGCCGTGTCGCTGGTGCATGGGTTGCCGGTGCCCACCGGGACGCAACGGCCGTCGGCGGAGCAGGTCTGGGTGGTAGGGGTGCAGGTGATGCCGCCGTTGTTGCACAGGGGCACGGCGCAGAAGCCGGTAGTGGTGTTGCAGTGGGTGGACGGCGCCACGGTGCAGTCGCCGGAGTCGTCGCAGGGTAGCGGCCGTTCACACTGCTGCCGCCCGACGCTGCACGTGAGGCCGAGCGGCGTGCACGGCGCCTCGTCGGTGCACGCGGGCAGCGCCTGGCAGCGGCCGTTGCCATCGCAATAGAAGCCGGCGCCGCAGGTGGTGGCCTCGTTTGGCACCGTGCAGTCGACCTCGGGCGCGCAGGTGCCCGAGCCCGTGCAGGTGCAGCCGCCGCCGCAGCCCGGGCGACCGGTGCAGTCGGCGTTGCTGGCGCAGGGTGTGGGGTCGGGGTCGAAGCACTGCTGCGTGAAGCCATTGCAGGCGTAGTCGTCGCAGTCGTCGGGGCTGGTAGGGCCGCGCGGGCAGTCTTGCGGACCGGCGCAGGTGGCCGGCGGCGCCTGGCATGCACCGCCAACGCACACCTGGCCCACAGCGCAGTCGCACTTCGTGGCGCAGCCCTGGCTCTGGATGCAGGTGCCGGCGCTGCACACGGTGCCGCCCTCGCACGTCGACGAGTCGCGACAGCCGGCGGCGCAGTAGCCGGCGATGACGTCGCAGAAGGTGGCGGGATCTGGGCAACCATCGTTGGCTGCGCAGGGCCGCTTGCAGATGCCGAAGCTGCACTCGGGCACGTCGGCCGGGCACTCGCTGGCGTCGGTGCAGGAGATCACCTGCGGACCATCGTCTGGGCCGGCGTCCACCGGGCCGATGCTGGTGCCGCAGCCGTTGCAGCCTGCAGCGACGAGGGCGAAGGAACAAAGGGCGAAGGCGGCACACGCCCAGAAGCGGCACGACATGTGGGGAATCCCTGGGAAACACGATGGTTGTGCTTCCTAGAGCGGGATCTGTCAAAACCACGACCCGCTCTCAAGGGGGGGGTGTCGGGCAGGCGCCCTGTGGCTATGATGGATGGGTCCGCGCGGCGCCGCCGGCGCGGCCGAACCGGAGAGTGACATGGGCAGCCTCGTCAAGCGCACGCAACAGGTCGAGAAGAACAAGCGCTACCTGGCCATTGGCATCGCCGGGGCGGGCGTGGCGACCACCGTGCTGCTGACGCCCTTCATCGGAGTGCCGGTGCTGGTGGCCTCGGCCTACTTGGGCTGGGACTGGTTCAAGTTCCGCGCGAAGAACGGCATGCGCTTCTGAGTTGGGCGACACCGGCGACGACAAGGTCGCCGATGTCGCTTGCGCAGGCAGACCTGGCCTTGTTCGGCTTGCCACCTCGCCACGGGCTTCCGGGGCCAGGATCCGCCTGCGCCCTTCTGCTGGAGCTCGGGCCCTCGGTCGGGAACAACGCCGCGAGGTGGAGCGGCTTGCTGCTCGCTCTGCGGGCGTCGCCCGCGCCGCTCGCCTCGTGTGATCGCCTCGTGTGATCGCCTCGTGTGATCGCCTCGTGTGATCGCCGTCGTGCGCGTGCGTGCGTTTGCCAAAGGCTTACGACGCGCGTGTGCAGCAACGCGCATCCTTCCTTGTTCCTCCGCTCCTGCTCGCAGGAGCGCATCGTGGACGCGGCCGTGACCAGACTGTTGATCCCGGACGTGAGCGGCTTGCCGCGCGCGTTCTGGTTGCTCTTTGCTTCGGCGCTCGTCGACCGGCTCGGCGGCTTCGGCATCGTGTACCTCGCCATCTGGCTCGCGGGACCCGACGCGCCGGTTGGCCTCACGGTGGCCAGCGCGGGCGTGGCCATGTCGGCGTTCTCCGTGGCCGGCATCGTGGGCGGACCTCTTGGTGGGGCGCTGGCCGATCGATACGGGCGCAAGCCCGTGCTGGTGGGTGGCCTGCTCATCACGGCGGCCTCGTACCTGGTGCTCGGCCAGATGAGCACGCTCGCCGGCATCGCTGGTGCCACCGCGCTCGTGGGGCTCGGCGTCAACCTGGCGCGACCGGCCATGACCGCCGCCATCGCCGACGTGGTGCCCGAAGAGCACCGCCGCCGCGCCTTCGGCCTGCACTACTGGGCCATCAACCTCGGCTTCGCGTTCGCGGCCGCCGTGGCGGGGGTCTTGGCGCCGCTCGGGCCGGCGCTGGTGTTCGGCCTCGACGCCACCACCAGCGTGCTGTCCGCCGCACTCCTGCTCATCGCCATGCGCGACGCGCCCGCGAGCGGCGCTGCGCGCACGCGCACGCGTGTGGCCGATCTGCTCACCGGGCCCGCGCAGGACGGGCTCATGCTCCTCGTGGTGCTGGTGGGCTTCATGAACTCCGCCATGTTCCACCAGGCCGGCGTGGTGCTGGCCGCCGAGATGCGCGCCGACGGGCTCGACACCGCCTACGGGCCGATCCTGGCGCTCAACGGCGTCCTCATCGTGCTCCTGCAGCCCACCTTGACGCAGGTGACGACGAGGCTGCGCGCCCACCGCGTGATGGCGCTCGGCTGCGCGCTGGTGGGCGGCGGCTTCTTCGCCACGGCCTTCGCCGACGGTGCGGTGGGCCACTGCGGCGCCATCGCGGTGTGGACGCTCGGCGAGATCTTGCTCGCGGCCACCGTGCCCTCGGTGATCACGCGCCTGGCCCCCGAGGCCATGCGCGCGAGCTACCAAGGGCTCTACGGCATGGCGTGGTCGGTATCGGCGTTCGCGCCCGCGCTGGGCGCGTGGGTCACCGCCCGCGGCCACGCCGATCTGGTGTGGACCGTGTGCCTGGGCCTCGGGCTCGTGGGCGTCGTGGTGCAGCGCTTCATCGGGCGCTCGCCGCGCATGGCGTAGGGCGCAGTGAGCGACGCGCGACCGCGCCGACGTTGCCCTTTGGTGGCAACCCCGTAGGCTGCGCGCGTGCTCACTCTGCACCTGCCCTGCGCGCGCGGCACCGAGATGTGCGTCGACAAAGAGCTCAACGCGCTCGGCGCCACCGAGGTGCGGCGCGGCGCCGGCGTGGTGCGCTGCGCGGGCAGCTGGGACACGCTGGCGCGCGCCAACGTGTTCTCACGCTGCGCCTCCAAGGTGCTCGTCGAGCTGGCGGTGTTCGAGGGCGTCGCCACCGAGGCCGATCTGGTGGACGCGCTGGCGGGCGTGCCCTTCGAGGAGCGCCTCGACGACAAGGGCACCTTCGCCATCGAGGCGCACCTCATCGACTGCGCCTGGACCAACGCGCACTACGCCGCGCAGCGCACCAAGGACGCGGTGCTCGACCGCCTGCGCGCCCAAGGGAAAGGGCGGCCCTCCGTCGACCGCGCGCGGCCCTCGCTGCGCTTCGTCTTGCACTGGCACAAGAGCACCGTGACGCTCTCGCTCGACTCGACGGGCGAGCCGTTGCACCAGCGCGGCTATCGGCGCGGCGTGGAGGGGCATGCCCCCATGAAGGAGACGCTGGCGGCCTCCTTGCTTGCCGTGGGGCACGCCGACGTGGCGCGGCCCTTCCTCGACCCCTGCTGCGGCACCGGCACCTTGGCCATCGAGCAGGCGTGGCGCGCCCTCGAGCGCGCGCCCGGGCGCGATCGACGCTTCGGCTTCGAGCGCTGGAGCAAGCGCCCCCCCGAGCTCGATCGCGCGCTGGCGCAAGCGCGCACCGAGGCGCGCGAGCGCGAGCGGCGCGAGCTACCGGCGCCCATTCGCATGTCGGACTGGCACAGAGACGCGGTGGCCGCCGCTACCACCTGCATCGAGCAGGCGGGCCTCGGCGCGCACCTGCGCTGCGAGCGCCAGGACGCCCGCGAGGCCGTCGCGCAGGCGGGGGAGGGAGCACAGGTCGTGAGCAACCTGCCCTTCGGCGAGCGCCTGGGCGGCGACGCCAACAAGCGCCTGCAGCTCGAGGGCTTCTATCGCACCCTCGGTGAGCGGCTGCGCGCGCTGCCGGGCGCGCGCGTGCTCTTGTTCTCTGCGCACCCGCGCGCCCGTGAGCTGCTCGCGCTCGACGAGGCGGCGCGCACCAAGCGCGACTGGGCGCTGCGCTCGGGCGCCCTGCCCGCGCGCCTGTTTCGCTGGGATCTGCCCTGAGCTGCGCGCGCACACCTTGACCGTACCGGGCCGCATGGCTAACCCCGTGTCATGCGCGTCGTGAGCGGCACCGTCGCCATCGTGAAAGGCATGCTGACCACGCTGCGCCACATCGCGCGGCCGGCCGAGACCGTCGACTACCCCGAGGTCAAGCGCCCGGTGGCGGCGCGCTTCAAGGGGCGTCATCGGCTGCACAAGATCGTCGACCAGCAAAGTGGCACCGAGCTCGAGCGCTGTATCGCGTGCTCGCTGTGCGCGGCGGCGTGCCCGTCGGGCGCCATCTACGTCGAGGCCGCCGACAACGACCCCAAGAAGCCCGTGTCGCCCGGCGAGCGCTTCGCCGTGCACTACGAGATCAACTACCTGCGGTGCATCTTTTGTGGCTTCTGCGAAGAGGCCTGCCCGGTGGACGCCATCAAGCTCGGCCCCGAGTACGAGCTGGCCGACCGGGAGCGCCAAGCCTTCGTCTACACCAAGGACATGCTGCTGCAGCCCGAGCGCTTCGCGCCCGCCCCCCAGTACCACGCCGACGTCGACAACCTGCACCGCGACCGCAAGCCCGTGGTGTACGACAGCAAGCTCGCGCCCAACGCCGACCTCGATCGCGTGTACCTCACGCACCGGCCCCTCGGGAGCACCGCCGCGCAGGGCGCCGAGCACAGCAGCGCGCGCGCGCCGCGCTCGGTGAGCGCCAAGCACAACGCCGCCGTCGCCGCCGAGCACGCGGCGCGCGGCCGCCCCGCCAAATAAGGGCGACACGGGCGTGAGCTTCACCAGCGCGCTCCTCGCTGAGGCGAAGGTCTCCTGGCAGGGCTGGGCGCTCTTGATGTTCGTGGTGACGCTGGCGCTCGGGCGCGCCTTCCCCAACCGCGCGCACCGCCGGCTGCCCGCCAGTGTGTGGTTGTTCATCGTGCAGCTCGTGCTCCTGGTGGTGACCGCGCTGCTGGCCGCCCTTGGCCACCGCGCCGTCGAGGAGACGCGGCTCGCACAGCAGGTGACCCTCGCCATGGCCTGGGTGGGCCTGAGCGGTGCGCTCTTGTTCGGCGTCATCCTGCCGCGCACGCGCTTCCCCGTGTCGCGCATCCTGCAGGATCTGGTGGTGGGCGCCGCCGCTGTGGCCGTCATCGCGGCGGTCTTGCACAACCACGGCGTGGCGTTGTCGGGCCTGTTCGCCACCTCCGCGGTGGTGACGGCGGTGATCGGCTTCTCGCTGCAGGACACGCTCGGCAACACCATCGGCGGCCTGGCGCTGCAGACCGACGGCAGCGTGCGCGTGGGCGACTGGATCAAGGTCGGCGACGTCGTGGGCAAGGTGACCGAGATCCGATGGCGCTACACGGCCATCGAGACGCGCAACTGGGAGACCGTGCTGCTGCCCAACAGCTCGCTCATGAAAGGCCCGGTGACCGTGCTCGGAAGACGGCACGGCCAGCCCGAACAGTGGCGACGCTGGGTGTGGTTCAACGTCGACTTCCGCTACCCGCCGCCCGAGGTCATTGCCGCGGTGGAGCAGGCGCTGCGCGCGCAGCCCATCGACAACGTCGCCGCCGAGCCCGCGCCCAACTGCATCCTGATGGACCTGCACGAGAGCTACGGGCGCTACGCCGTGCGCTACTGGCTCAAGGACCTCGCCACCGACGACCCCACCGACAGCGCCGTGCGCACGCGCGTCATGTTCGCGCTGCGCCGCGCCGAGATCCCGCTCTCGATCCCAGCGCACGCGCTCTTCGTCACGCAAGAGAGCGAAGAGCGCAAAGAGTCGAAGTCGGCCAGCGACCGGCGCCGGCGCCTGGACGCGCTCCGGCACGTGGAGCTGTTCGCGCCCCTCGAGGACGACGAGCTCGAGCGCCTGGCCGACGCCCTTCACCCCGCGCCCTTCACGCGCGGCGAGGTGCTGACGCGCCAGGGCGCCGAGGCGCATTGGCTCTACCTGCTGATCAACGGTGATGCCGCCGTGCGCGTCGCCAAGGACGGCATCGACACCGAGGTGGCGCGCCTGGGCCCTGGCAGCTTCTTCGGCGAGATGTCGCTCATGACCGGCGAGCCGCGCAGCGCCACCGTGGTGGCGCAGTGCGACATCGAGTGCTTCCGCCTCGACGCGGCCGCTTTTCGCGACCTGTTGGAGCGCCGGCCGCAGCTCGCCGAGCCCATCGCGCGCTTGCTGGCCGAGCGCCGCGCCAACCTTGCCGCCGTCACCGAGGGCCTCGACGCCGAGGCGCGGCGGCGCAGGATGGAGAGCGACTCGTCGATGTTGTTCAAGAAGATGAAGGCCTTCTTCAAGCTCTGAGCTGACCGTGCAGGCCTTCGATCCGCGCCCGGTCCGCACCGCCGCCTTCCAGGCGCTGGTGTTCCTCGCGGGACCAGGCTCGTTCGAGGGCGCGCAGCTGTTGGCCGCGCGCGCGGGCGTGGCGCCCGTGCTGCCGCTGGTGCCGGCGTCGACGCACGCGTTCTTGCAGTTGCTCGGCGGCTTCCTCACGCTCATCTTTGCCTTCCTTGCGCACGGCACGCCCCACCTGTTTGGCCTCGACCTCGAGAGGACGGCGCGGGCGCGCTGGGCCATTCGCGGCGTGGGCCTGTTGTTGGCGCTCGAGCTCGTGGGCGAGCTGACCGAGCTGCGCGCGTTGGTGCTTGGGGCCCGCGCCCTCCTCGTCGTCGACACCGCGGCGTTCTTGCTCTTGTTGCGCGCCGCGCGACTGCCGCGCCCCCACGACCATTGGCGCGCGCCGGTGCCCATCTTGGTGCTCGCGCTGTGCCTGGTGCCCTGCGGGGCCGCGCTCTGGGTGTGGGAGGCGCTCGGTGGCCCGTCGGGCCTGGGCGCCGACCTGCTGCTCTACGGCGTGGTGGTGCCCATCATCCTCTCGATGGCCTTCCAGATGTTCGGCTCGCTCTTGCAGTTGCCCGCGCCCAGCGATGCCACGTTCTTCGTGGCCCTGGTCGCCTGGCTCGGGGGCGCCGCGCTGCGCGTGCTCGGACGCGCGCTGCCCGAGGCCGCGGGGCTGCATGCGCCGCTCCTGGTCGTCGGCGCCGTCTTGTGGCTCGTCGCTATGCGCGGGCTGCGCCGACGCCGCGACGGGCCCGTGCTGGCCACGCCGCCGAGCCCGGACCTGGCCACCAGCGCCGTCGTCGCCGTGCTGGCGCTCGTGGTGGGCGGGGCGCTCGGCGCCTGGCCGCGCCTGGGGGGCCCGCCCCTGGCCGACGACCTCGCGCGCCACGTGATCGCGCTCGGCTTCGCGCTGGTCGTCACCATGGCCGTGACCCTGCGCGTGCTGCCGCGCTTCTGCCGCGGTCGTCCCTCGTCGGTGGCCTTGGCGCTGCTCACGCTCGGCGCCGTGGTGGGCGCGCTCGGGCTGCGCGCCGGCGAGGTGGTCGACGGCGGAGCGCATGCGCTCGCGGCGTCCGCGCTGATCTCGTGGCTCGCCGTGCTGCTTTGGGCCGCCCACCTCGGCCGCGGCCTGCTGCCGAGCCGCAGCGGGTTGCGCGATGACGCCGTGCACACCATAGGGGAAGACCGCCCCGGCGCCGGGGCGCTAGGATGACCACATGCTGAAGCATCTGTGCTTTGCCGCGCTCCTGCTGTCCTCGTTCTCGCTCAGCGTGGCCTGTCCGCCGGCGACGCCGCCAGACCCCGAGTTCACGGCCAACGACCACCTGCCCTACTTCCCCATTAACGCCGGTGCCACCCACGAGCTCGGCAAGGCCGTGGTGGGCTCGCCCGTCACCGAGACCATCAGCTGCGATGGCTGCCACAGCACCGCCGCGCGCATCGGCGACTTCAACTGCCTCAACTGCCACGGCACCACCGCGGGTACGCTCGAGGCCGCGCACGAGCTGATCAACGGCTTCGTACGCGACAGCGACCGCTGCTACCGCTGCCACGACGACGGACAGCGGGGCGTCCACATCGACCCGCCGCCCCCCGAGCCCGAGCCCGGCGTCGACGCGGGGCCGCCGCCAGCGACGTCGGACCACGACCGCGATGACTTCCCCTACTCGAACGGCACGCCGCACGGCCCCGACAGCCTGCAGTACATGGACCGCGCGTCGGCCGACGGCTTCACGCACTGCACCGCCTGCCATACCAGCGGTGCCGACCGCAGCGCCACGCGCTGCAACGAGTGTCACGCCACCGACGACCCACCCGCCGAGACGCTGCACACGGGCCTGGTGCTCAACGGCGGGTTCACCGACGTCGACGACTGCAAGGAGTGCCACTGGACCACGCCGCTACCGGCGACGCTGTCCATGGAGGCGCATAACGACGCGAGCTGCACCACCCACTTCAGCGCAGACTGCTTCCAGTGCCACGACCAGGCGGCGCGCCAGGGCCAGCCGAAGACCTGGGCCATCGACTTCGCCATGGGCGGCGAGCCCGTCGAGTGCGCGCCGTGCCACGCAGGCAACCCGCGCAGCTACCCGTCGCCCTGTAACTGACGACGAGGGCGCGTGCTCAGGCAGCGCGGCGCATTGCCTCGCCGTCTACCTCGGCGGCCCGCCCCGACAGCGCCAGGATGGACTGGCGCACCTCGCCCATGAGCGCGGGGAGCTGGTCGGGCGTCACGTCGACCGTGGCGATGGGCGCGCCGAAGCGCACCGTGCAGGTGCCGTCGTACACCGCGCGGAATTGGTCCGGCGGCACGATGTCGGCCGCGCCTTCGATCCACGCGGGGATGATGGGGATGCCGAGCTGCGTAGCGACGTGGAAGCCGCCCTTCTTGAAGGGGGCGAGCTTGCCCGTGCGCGAGCGTGTGCCCTCGGGCGAGATCCAGATCGACACGCCCTTGTTGAGCATGCGCTTGGCTTTCTCGAGCTGCGCGATGGCCTTGTCGCGCTGCTTGCGGTCGATGGCGACGAAGCCCGAGGCCACCAGCGCCTGGCCCCAGATGGGCACGCGCGACAGCTCCTCCTTCATCACCATGCGCATGGACCCCGGCACGGCGCCCATCAGCGCCGGGATGTCGAGGAGCGAGCTGTGGTTCGACATGATGACGTAGGCCTGGCCGGGCTCGAAGTACCCGCGCCCGGCGACCTGCAGCACGGCGTTGCCGGAGCGGAAGATGCGGCGCCAATAGCCATCGATGAGCCGGTCGGCCGCCTCTACGGAGGCCCTGCCGACCAGGAGGCGCAGCAAGAAGCGCGACGAGATGTCGAGCGTGTACTGCATGGTCTTCCACACCGGCATGCGGTCGGAGCGCCGTGGCACCGAGGGCGGGCGCGCGCGCTCGAGGATGACCTCGACCTTCTCTTGGTCCTGTCGCGGAGTTGGGCTCATGAGCGTACCTTGGACACCCGCTGTCATGGTTCGGTCACGGGAGACATCGGACGTCGACACGGAGAGAATAGCGCGACGCCGTGGTCGCTCTTTGGCTGTGGCGCCGCTGCGCGGCAGCTATAGACTGCCGCCATGCGTCATCGCTGGATGCTCGTTCCCGTCGTCCTCTCAACGCTCCTCGCCGCACTCATCGGTACGGGGTGCCAAACGCCATCGACCGCAGCCACCGGCGCTGCCGCGGCCCCCGACCGCCTCGTGGGCAAGCCCTTGTCGCTCACGGCCGCCGACCTGCGCGGCAGCGGCGTGCTCGACGTGGGCGCGCTGCGTGGCCAGGTGGTGATCGTCGACTTCTGGGCCTCGTGGTGCGCGCCCTGCAGGCTGTCCTTGCCCTTCTATCAGGAGCTGTACGCAGCGCGCGCCAAGGACGGCCTGCAGGTGCTCGGCGTCAGCGTCGACGTCGAGCGCGCGCTAGCCGAGCGCTTCCTCACCGAGGTGCCCACCACCTTCGCCATGGGGTGGGACGCCGACCAACGGCTGGCGGCCGCGCTGCAGCTCGAGACCATGCCCACGGCCATCGTCGTCGACCGCGCTGGCGTGGTGCGGGCAGTGCACAAGGGCTTCGTCAGCGACGACAAGGCGGGCATCCGCGAGCTGGTCGCCCGCCTCCTCGCCGAGCCCGCGCCGCCCGCGGGCTGATCACGGGCGCGGTTGCCGCACCACGTGCAGTTGTGTCGTCAGGCCCGAGCTGGTGCCGATGCGCCCCTGATCGTCGACGACAAGGGCCTGCACGCCGGGCAGCCGCTCGACGAGCGCCAGGCCCTTGTCGCGGCCGAGCACCATGAGCGCGGTGGAGAGCGCGTCGGCCAGCGTGGCGTCGTGCGCGATGACGGTGGCCGAGCGCAGCCCGCGGCTCGGCATGCCGGTCTTCGGATCGAGGATGTGGTGGTAGCGCACGCCGTCCTGCTCGAAGAAGCGCTCATAGTCGCCGCTCGTCGACACCGAGACGTCCACCACCTCGAGGACGGCGAAGAACTCGTCGGGCCCGCCGCGGGGATCGCGCACGCCCACCTGCCAGGGCACGCCACCCTTGCTGCCCCCCGCATACACCTGGCCGCCCGCCGACAAGAGGAAGCTCGTGATGCCGCGCTTGCGCAGCAGGTCCGCGGCGCGATCGAGCGCCCAACCCTTGGCGATGCCGCCGAGGCCCACCTTCATGCCCGCGCGGGTCAGGTGCGCGGTGCCTTTGACGTCGTCGACGACGAGGCCGCGGTAGTCGATGAGGCGCGTGGCGGCCGCCAGCGCGGCCGCGTCGGGCAGCCGCGGCTCCTTCGCCTTGAAGTCCCACAGGCCCCAGAGCGCCGCCCAGGTGGGCTCGAAGGCGCCGTCGCAGAGCGCGGCCAGCTCGAGGGAGCGACGCAGCAGCGCGCGCAGCTCCGCGGGTACGGCCACGGCGCCCTTGCCAGCGGCGCGGTTGAGCTCGGCCAACGGCGAGCCTGCGCGCCACTCGTTCATCTGCTCGTCGACGTCGCGAAAGACGGCCCACACGGCCTCGAAGGCGTCGCTGCTGCCCACCGGCAACGACACGTCGAACACCGTGCCCATGAGGGGCGCCGAGCGGGTCTCGCGCGCCGGTGACGCAGGCGGCGGCACCGGGTCGGCGCCGACCAGCAGGACGAGGAGGGCGCCCATCACCACGGCGGCACTACAGCGTGAGTAGGTACGCGATCAGGTCGTCGATCTCTTGCGGCGTCAGGTGGCTGGTGCCGCCGTGCGAGTCCACGATGCCGTCGCGCTCGTTGAAGCCGCGCTCGCCCTCACGCAGCGCCGGGTGGCCCGGCGTGCACAGCACCTCGCGCAGGTTGTTGGCGCGCCCGTCGTGCAAGAACAGCTCGGCACGATCCCACACGCCCCGCAGCGTGGGCACGCCCATGCGCAGGTTCATGCGGTCGTCGCAGGCCCGCGCATCCTCGCTGCACACGTCGTCGCCGCAGTACTCGGCGCAGGTGTCTTGCTCCGTCATGGGGAACACGCCCATGAAGCCGCCATTCAAGAGGTCGTAGTTGATGCCATTGGGCCCGCGCACGGGTGTCACCACGGGCGGGAAGCGCAGCGGCACCTCGAAGGGGTTGTTGTCGGTGGAGACCGCGAAGGTGGGCGCCGGGTGGCACACGGCGCAGCCCGTGGCCGCGCTCTCGAACAGCGCCTTGCCGCGAAGGGCCGCGGGCGCGTTGGGGTCGTTTGGGTTCGGCAGCAGGCGGGGTGAGGCCAGCAAGAACAAGCCGAGCGCCCGCGTGACGCCGTCGAAGTCGATGGGCAAGGACTCGCGCTCGAGGGTGATGGGGTCCTCGAAGTACAGGCCGTCACCGAAGCTCTCGGTGCGGCCCGTGAGCCGCTCGAACGCCGCCAAGAAGTGCTGCGAGCGCGTGGTCGCGCCGGTGGGGCGCGGCTGCGGGAAGGCCGTGGCCGTGCGCGTGGGCTCGAAGCTGTCGACGGAGTTGGCGTTGGGCTCGCTGGTGCACTCGGGCGGCGGGTTGCTGATGCAATCGGCCGGCGCGCCCTCGGGCCAGAGCGTGTAGTCGGAGCAGCAGAAGTTCTCGATGCGCGCGAACTCGTTGGTGACGGGCAAGAAGTTGTTCTCGTCCATGGCCGCCTCGATGAACCAGGGCCGCGTGTCGGCGGCGCCGCGGTAGGCCTGGATCAAGCGGCTCGACATCGCTGGATAGCGCAAGAGCGGCATCGACAGCGCCTTCTTGAAGTTGTTGTTCTCGCGGTGGCACATGACGCACGACTGATCGCCGTCGACGGCGAAGGCCGAGGTCTCGTCGTTGATGAGCTCGCCGATCTCCACGTCGGTGGCAGGAAACTCGCCGCGCGTAATGTCGCCCACCACCACGGTGCTGCCTGCCGTGCCGCTGTCGGCGTCGTAGATGCCGACCGACTCGGACAGGCGGTTCGCCACTACCAGCCGTCCACCCGCGAGCGCCATGCCGCTCGGCGAGTGGCCAAGGGCGGGCACCACCCACCGCGGTGTGAGCGCGCCCGTGGCCAGGTCCACGGCGAAGGCCTGCAGCTCCGACGACGAGGCGTAGCCCACGAAGGCGCGCGTCTCGCCGCCTACCTCGCCCGTCACCACCTGCTCGGGGTTGGCGCCAGCGACGATCCAGGTCTCGCGCGGCGGCAACAGCTCACCGTGCCGCGCGCTGTCGAGCGGGTCGACGTCGCGGAAGTCTTTGCAGCAGATGGTGTCCGAGGTGTAGCGGTGCACGATGACGCCGTCGGCAGCGCGCACGATGGCAATCTCGTTTTGCAGGTCCTGGAAGTTCACGTTGGGAGTGCCGTCGCCCGGCTGGCCGTCGCCGTCGCCGTCGGGGCCGTCGAAGGGGAGGTGGTGGCTCGAGGCGGACAGCGTCGGCACCACCAGGAAATCACCGGCGAAGGCCACGTCGATGGCAGGCGCCTGCAGGTCGACCCGCTGCCGTTCGCTGAGGCTCGCGGTGTCGATGAGCGAGACCGCGAGGTCGGTCTGCGACGCGACCGCGAGGGTGGTGCCGTCGGGCGACAGCGAGAGGTCGCGCGGGTTCTGCGGCACCGGGATGGTGGCGACCTTGGTGAAGCTGAGGCCGCCGTCGAGCGCGAGCGTGTCGTAGACGAGCAGCGCGTCGAGCGCGCGGTTCGTCAGGTAGAGGCGACCGTTGGCGTCGAACAGCGCATCCGTGGCGTAGAAGTCGAAGGGCGGGCGGTGCACCACCTTGTCGACCCTGCCGTCGACCCCGTTGCCGGCCTCGGTGTCGATGACGCAGGCGAAGTTCGTGAAGCGCGAGAACGCCACCAGGTAGCGGCCGCCGGGATGGAGCGCCAGGCCAAACGCGCCGGCGCCGACGTCGATCTTCGACACGAGCGCGCCGCTCTCGATGTCGACGACGGCGACCTGGTGAGCGGGATCGTCGACCTGGCCGGGCAGCGAAACGTAGGCGCGGCGGCCGTCGGCGTGCACCAGCACCTCTTGCGGGCGCTGGCGGTGCGGTGGCTCGGTGTAGCGCGGGTCCGCGGGGCCAAAGGGGTTCGGGTAGGGCGTGAGCGTGACCGGCTCCGCCACGTCGAGGATGCGGGGATCACGGCAGGCCGCGGCCAGCGCCAGCAGCGCGAGCCACAGCGCCAGGTGACCCAGGCGCGCGCTCACTCGCCCTCGCCTTCGCCTTCGCCTTCGCCTTCGCCTTCGCCTTCGCCTTCGCCTTCGCCTTCGCCTTCGCCTTCGCCTTCGCCCTCGCCTTCGCCCTCCGCGGGGCCGGCGTCTGGCGGATCGCAATCCAGGCCTTCGCCGTTGTGCGTGCATTCGTTCTTGTCGACCAGCAAGACGCGCCCGGCGGCGGTGCACAGCACGGTGGGGTGCAAGAGCGAATCCGCCACGCGGATGCTGACGTCGGCGTGCTGCCCGACCAGCTCGGCGAAGGTCGCGGTGTTGTACGAGAACATCAGGTCGGTGGAGATGCGTGAGCCGTCGGCCTGCTCTTGGGCGACGATGGCGAGCGCCTGGTTGCCCCGCCGCGGCAGCCCGGTGACCTGGACGGCCATCAAGGCCTCGATGATCGCCGGCGCGCCAGACACCATGCGCACGCGCATCACGAAGCCCGAGAGGCCCTGAAAGCCGCGCATCAGCTCGGCCTCGCTGCCCTCGGTGAGCGGCACGAAGGACTGGTAGGGGTCGCCCGGCAGGCCGAGCTCGCAGGACATCTCGATGGGCGGCGGCCCGGCGTCGGGATCGGGGTCGGGGGGCTCACAGATCGACGCCGTGGTGGCGAGCACGATCAACGGCAAGGTGATGACGAGGCTGCGCATTAGAAGCTCGCTCCTACCCCAAGTCCTGCGATCCAGGCGTCGCGCGCCGCGATGACGGCGTCGTGGTAGCGAAACCACGCGTGTGCCACGCGCAGCTGCACGCGCAAGCGCGCGGGCCCAACCGACGGAAGGTCGAGGGTGCCCGAGCCGCCGGCAAGCACGTCGTGCATGGCGCCCAAGCGCCGATCGGCAGTGCGAAAGCCCGGCGCCGCGCCACCATCAATCACGTAGTCGTCGTGGAACGACGCCGGCCCTTGCACGTAGGCGCGCGTGTCGAGGCGCAGCGCGAGCCGCTCGCCGAAGAAGCTCCGCGCCACGGCCGCATCGGCGGTGTGTCCCACCACGCCCCAGGAGTCGACATACACACGGTAGCCGCCATGCACGGCGACGCCGCTCCCGACGCTCTGGGAGAGCCGCGCTGCCAGCGCGCCGGTGGTGTGCGTGGCCGGGTGGCGTTCGGGCAGCGCCACGACGGGGCCGCCCTCGTGCAGCGCCACCGGCACGTAGCGATAGGGGCTGGCACCGCAACCGTGCTGCTCCTCGCACAGCGAGTGCCCCACGCTGGCGCGCGCCGTGAGCGAGGTGGCGCGCCCGAGCGCGTGCGCGTAGCTGACGTCGACGCCGGCCTGCCCCTCCTCCGCCGAGTACAAGGGATCGCCGACGCGGCCCACGCTCAGCAGGCCGAGCACGGCGCTGACGCTGAGCGTGCCGCGCCGCTCGAACAGCTCGGCCTCGGCCGTGAGGTTGGCGCGGTGGCTCCAGAAGTCGGGCTCTTTGCTGCTGAGGTAGCCGCCGTCGAGGCGCAGGCCCGGCAAGAGCACGCCGCCGGCGCCCACGCCACCTTCGAGGCGGGTCTCGTCGACGCGCGTGGCCGTGGTGATGACGTCGGGCGTGTACGAGCGAGTGGCGCCCGAGATGACGTCGACACCGTAATGGCCGTTGGCGCGCAGGCCCTCCTCGGTCTCCACCGAGGCCACGCCGCCGTGGTTCATCACGGTGAGCTCCTCGTCGGCGTACACGTTGACGCGGGCGTCGGCCGTGGTCTCCATGGCCAGCGCCGGCGACGCGGCGAAGGTGACGACCGTCAGCGTCAGTTGCAGCCGCACGACACGCCCCCTGCGCTGCTGGCGCCCGCCGCGGTCTCGTGGATGGACGTGACGTGGGCGTCGAAGGCGTCGGCGTCGGGGTCCGCCGGGTCCTGCATCGCCTTCGACAGCAGCAGCCCACGTTGCCACGCCGGCAAGGGCGCGCACGCCGCCGCGGTCACCACCATGAGCGCAACGAGCACGAGGCGCTTCACGGCGCCACCCCCTGCACGTTCGCGCTGCCGGCGGCGGTGGCGTCGACCCAGGCCTTGAGCGGCAGGTAGGCGGGGTCGTCGCCGCGCAAGAAGATGATGCCGCCAGCGTGCTGCACGCCGCCTTCCTCCACCGGCAAGGGCTTGCGCGCCAGGGAGGAGCCGTGGTCGAGGTCGTTGATGAAGCACGCCGCGCGCTGTTGGTTGAGGGTCAGCTCCTCGTCGCTGATGGGCTCGTCGACGAAGATGCTCGCCGGGTCCAGCCGGTGGCGCAGGGTCGCGTAGAGCTCGAGGGGGCGCGCGTCGCCGCCGTGGCAGCTCGGGTTGGCGCAGCGCTCGGCGAGGATGGGCTGCACGTCGGCGCGGAAGGCCTCGGTGTCGCCGAACGACATCGCCACGGGCTCGGCTTCGGGTCCACAGCCGAGCGGCACGCACGCGAGCGCGCCGATCACGACGAGCGCGGCGCGCGACGTCATGGCGCCCTCCCGCGGTAGCTCGCGCCGAGGTCGATCCAGCGCACCAGCAGCTGCAGCTCCTCGGCGCTGAGCGGCTCGCCCTCGACGTCACCGGGGTGCGGCGCGGCGCCGAGCGGCAAGCGCTCGGGCGCCTCGAGCTCCTCACCGCGCAGGCGCTCGACGAGGTAGCTATGGCGCGCGCTGCCGTCCTCGTCGTCGACGTAGCGGCGCCCACCGCCGGAGCCGAAGCCGGGCGCGAGCAGGCTCTCGTAGGCGTCCGAGTAGTGCGTGGTGGGCGCGTCGCTGAGGCTGAGCCCGCCCGCAGGCTCGGCGCCGCTGTGGCAGCCAGCGCAGCGCGCGCTCAGGATTGGCTGCACGTCGTCGACGAAGTCGACCGTGAACCGCGTGCCCTCGCCGACCAGGGTGGGCGCGATGGGCCGGCGCGGGTTCTTCCCTTGGTAGCGCGCCAAGGTGACCGAGGCGGTGGTGAGGATATCGGGCCGCGTGAACACCTCGGCGGGATTGCCACTGACCGCGCCGTGACAGGCGGCGCAGCGCGTGGAGTAGGTGTCGGGCTTGAACGACGACGCCCCCTGCGTCATCACCTGCCCTGGCGCCAGGTAGTACCAGCGGTTGTGCAGCGTGCCGAGCGCCATGTGGTCGGCGTCGAGCCCCTCCAGACGGAAGGGGACCCACGCGGGCACCTCCACCTGGAAGGTACCGTCGGCCTCGAGCGGCAGCTCGGCGAGCACGCGCGCCGGCGTGCGCCCGCGCAGCGAAGCGGCGGTGGCGCCAGCCGCCAAGGCGCGCGTCTCGTCGGCGGGCACCGAGGTGGCCGCGCTCGCGGGAGTGGGCAGGGCCTCCACCAGGCGCACGTAGCGAAACTCGCTGTGCTCGACCTTGGCGCCGGTGGGCGCCAGCCCGCTGATGATGGCGTCGATGAGCGGCAGCCCCTGGTGGCGCAAGATGCCCGTTTGCTTCGCGGGGTCCCAGGTGATCGGCAACAGCTCGGCCGGCTTCTTCACGTAGACGGGCTCGGGATCGAAGTCGGCCACGCCGGGCTCGTCGATGAGCAGCTCGCGGCTGTGCAGGCGCGCGCCGTGGGCGTCGAGGTCCTCGCTCAAGGTCAGCACCTCGATGCGCAGATCCATGGTCGCGCTCGCGTCGGCGAGGTCGACGGGCCCGGGCGCGCTAGCCGTGAGGATGCGGCCGTCGGGCAGACCCACCGGGTCGCGGTAGTACGTTGCCGTGACGCCGGACGACGCTGCCTCGTCGTCGAGGCGGGACAGCGGTGCCGCGTAGAAGGGCAAGGCCGGCGCCTCGTCGGCGCGGCTCTGCGGGATCTCGGGGCCGAAGTTGCGGTCGACGATGCCCAGGCGCCCGCCGGGCCACACGTTCTCGAGGTCACCGATGATGACGGCGTAGCGGCCATCAGCCAGCTCGCGCATGTCGAAGAAGAGATCCTCGTCGGGCGTGATGCCGAACTGCTGGTGGTACTCGGTCTCGAGGCTCGGCGGGAAGCGGAAGGGGTGCGCGCGCCGCTGCCGCCCCACGGCCTCGCGCAGGGCGGAGAAGCCGATCTCGTTGCCCGCCTCCTCACCGGTGACGAAGAACACCGGCTTGCGCTCGATGTGGGGCGTGCTGGTGCGGCGCTCGATGGCGCCCGTGGCAGGGTAGAGCTCGTAGAGGTCGCCGTCGAGGCGCGGCCCGCGGTCCTCGAGCACGCCGCCGCGCGTGGAGACGAACCACACATGCCCGTCGGGCCCCCAGGTGGGATCGCGGTTGGTCACCAGCGCGCCGCTCGCGCGCCCGGCGTCGCTGGTGAGCTGCCGCGCGGCACCCGTGCCGAGGTCGAGCTCCCAGAGCTCGTGCCCGCCCTCGGCGCTCTCGCGCATGCTGAACGCCACGCGCGTGCCCGTGGCGTCGACGGCGGGGTCGCGCACGTCGGCGGGCCCCGCGTGCAGCGCTGCCGTCAAGTTGCGGATCTCCACCGGTGTCGACGAGCCCGCCTCGAGGCGCGCTAAGAAGAGGTCGGTGCCGGGCACGAACACGTCGAGGTCGAAGGGGTCTTCGGGCGCCACCGGCCCGCGCACGAACACGACGCCCTCGATGAGCTGCTCGCCGGCCGCAGCACACGGCGCGCTCGTGCGCGCCGCGCGCTCAGCGCAGGCCCACGCGAGGATGCGCTCGACGCGGGTGTCGAGCTCGGTGTCGTCGAACAAGAAGGAGGTGTTGCCGCCCTTGTGCGCCATGCCGCCCTTGTGCAGGGGCAGCGCCTTCTTGAGCAGGCGCGACTGGCGCGGGTCTCCGTCGAGCGCCAGCATGCTGCGCGCGGCCTCGTAGTTGGCGCGCGACTGCGCCACCGAGCGCTCGCCGTCGATGCCGGGGTCGAGGCGGAAGGGCACCGCCACCTGCACGCCGTGGCAGTTGGCGTTGGCGCAGCCCGCCGTCTGCAGCACGGGCTCAACGGTGGAGGCGAATAGGGCCTCGTTGTCGTTGAGGGGCGGCGCGGTCTCGCCGCCGCCTTGTTCGCTCGCCACCCACGCGAGCATGGCCAGGTAGTCGGGATCGTGGCGCGAGGCGAATTGTGCGCCGCCCTGGTGCGGGATGCCACCGTCGGGTTCGGGCAAGGGCTTGCGCAACAGGCTCGAGAAGGCCGGCGCCGTGGGGTCGATGACGCGTTTGACGGTGGCGTAGGCGGCGTCCTTGTCGAGCAGCTTGCCGCCGGCGTCGGTGAGGAAGAAGAGGCGCTCCCAATCGACCACGTCGCCCAGGGCCTCGCTGCCCTCGGGCACGCCGTGGCACAGGTTGGAGCTGCAGCGGTGCTCGACGAAGGGCACCACGTCGCGGTCAAAGACCGCGCGCGGCGTCACCAGCTGATCACAGCCACAGCCGCTCCCTAGGGCCAGCACAGCGAGCCCCGCGAGGGTCCGAAGCGGGCGTGGCAGGGCAGCGGAGCTCATCACGGCCTCGACGTGGCGTCTGGCGAGCGTGCCAATCGCGATCAACAGCGTAGCGTCCGAAGCAAGGGCCGCGCCACCGGCCAATTGCCCCCGCCGCCGTCAGCCCGCTTTCGGATGCGGGCCCCTGTGGGGGCGGCCGTGAAAATCCGCGATCGTGCGACCTGCGGTGCTGGTCGTCGAAGCTCGTGGTTGGCGTCATCGTCCGGCGTCGTAGTGCGCGGTCGGGGGGTCGTTCGCAGGATCTGGGGTCCTTGCTGCGGAAGGAGGATCTGGGGCTTGTTGTCCCGCCTTCGTCGACGATCGCTGCTCTCGCGAGAGCAAACGGCGGTACCCTTGGGCAGAGTCGGCGTGCCGTGTTGGCGGAGCATCCGGGAGAGCACGACGGACCCCTCCCTAGATCCCTCCCCAGAGGACTGGAGAGGGCCGTGCCAGCTTCGCCGCTCCGCTGTGGCGAGCCCGGCACGGCTTCCCCCAGTACTCTGGGGGAAGAGGTGGAAGGGGGTCCGTTCAAGCTACCAGTGACGTCGTCACCCTGCACGCCGATCGTACAGGAACGCACCGCCGCTCGCTCTCGCGAGAGCAGCGATGCCGCCATGACGGCGCCACGACAAGCCCCAACCTCTTCTGCCGCTTCTGCCGCTTCTGCCGACTGCCTTCGCACCTACCGTCATCCCCGCGGAACGCCAGCTCAGAGACCGGAGCTCACTTCTTCGCGCCCTTCTTCTTCGCCCGCAGCTCCTCGATCCGCGCCTTCACGCCAGCGTCATTCGGCAAGAGCTTCTTCACGGCGTCGTAGCGCTTGAGCGCCTGGTCGAGGTCACCCGCGCGCTCGGCGATGTCGCCGAGGAGGGCCAGCGCCTGCGCGTTCTTCGGGTCCACGTGCACGGTCTGCTCGAGCAGGCCCTTGGCCTTGACGTCGTCGGTGCCGAGCTGCGCCAGCGCGATGCCGAGGCCGGCCTTGGCGCGGGCGTTGTCGGGCTCGACCTGCAAGACGCGCAGCCAGCCCTTGGCGGCCGCGTCGTGCTTCTTCGCTGCCGCGTCGAGGTGCGCGAGCTGCAAGAGCGAGGGCACGTGGGTGTCGTCGATGGAGAGCGCGCGCGACAGCGCGTCGCGCGCGGCCTTGGCGTTGCCGAGCCCGGCCTCGGCGCTGCCCAGGTTGAAGAGCGCATCGGCGCTCTCGGGCGCCAAGGACACGGCCAGCGCGGCCTGCTCCTTGGCCTCTTTGTGCTTGCCCACCACGACGAGCGCGTAGGCGGCGTCGGTGGCGAGCTCGGGGTCTTGCGATGCCAGCTTGGTGCCCTCCACCAGCACCTTGGCGGCCTCGTCGTTCTTGCCGGCCTGCAAGAGCGCCATGCCGAGCTCGTGCTTGAGGGTGGGCGACTTGGGCAACTGCGTCGTGCCCTTGTGGTACGCGGCGATGGCCTCGGCGTACTGCTCGGCGCCGTCGTGGGCGACGCCGAGCAGCAGCCAGGCCTTCTCGTCTTTCGGCAAGGCCTCCACGGCGCGGGCCAGGTGTTGCGCGGCGTCGCCGGGCTTCTTCTGCTGCAAGAGCGCCAGGCCATAGGCCTTCTCGGCGCGGCCGCGCTGCTCGATCGTGAGGTCCGCGGCGGCCAGCGCTTTGTCGAGGTGGCCGATGGCCTTTTTGCCGTCGCCGCGCCCGGCCAAGCCCTCGCCGAGCTTGACCAGGTCCTCGGTGGTGGGCGGCGCGAGGGCGAGCAACAGGGCCAAGGACAGCGCGTGCATGAGGGCTCCGGCGTTCACTTCTTCTTCGGACGAAAGGCGCGCACCACCGCTTCATGGGTCTCGAGGGGTGGGCCGCCGATGAGATCGATGCAGTAGGGGATGGCGGGCATGACGGCGAGCAGGCACTCCCGGATCGCCTTGATGCTGCCCGGCAGGTTGACGATGAGGGCGCCGCCCTGGGGATCGGCGTAGCGGATCACCGCCTCTTGGCGCGACAAGATGGCCGTGGGCACCTTGTCGAGGCTCACCTTCCTCATGAGCTCGCCGAAGCCCGGCATGGTCTTGTGGCCCACCGCCAGCGTGGCCTCCACCGTGACGTCGCGGCGGGCGGGGCCGGTGCCCCCGGTGGTCACCACCAGGCAGCACCCCACCTCGTCCACCAGCTCGCGCAGCGTGTCTTCGATGAGCGCGCGCTCGTCGGGGATGAGGCGGCTCTCGACGTCGAAGGGGGTGGCGATCATCTCGCGCAGCGCGGCCTCGAGCTCGGGCGTGCCCTGGTCGTGGTACTCGCCGCGGCTGGCGCGGTCGGACGTCGTGACGATGCCGATCCTGGCGAGCGTGGTCGTCATGCGCAGCGTAGTAGCAGGTGAGCGCCCACGCGGAAACGCGCCGGCCTTGCAGAGCGCCGCCCGTCCGGTTAGCCCACGCTCAGAGGTCCGCATGTCCGGCGTCGGGATGCTCGCATTGTGGCTCGCCATCGCTGCCGGTCTGGCGGGCACCTTCACGCTGCTCGCCGGCCGCCTGTCGCCGAAGAAGCCCACGCCGGCCAAGGAGCGGCCCTACGAGTGCGGCGTCTCCGAGGCGCACCCCACGCAGGCGCGCTGGCCCGTGCGCTTCGCCCTCGTCGCCATGCTGTTCTTGGTGTTCGACGTCGAGGGCCTGTTCTTTTACCCGTGGGCCATCCAGATCCGCGACCTCGGCTGGGAGGGTCTCTTGGCCATGGGCTCCTTCTTCGCGGTGCTCGGCGTCGGCTGGATCTACGCCCGCGGCCGCGGCGCGCTGCGCTGGCACTGAGCGCAACGGAAAGGCGGCAGCGATGAAACGCATCCTCCCCGTCATTGGCGCTGGCGCTGGCGCCGACAAGCCCGGCACGCCCGAGTGGCTGCTCACCAAGCTGGTCGACTGGGGGCGCGAGAGCTCGATCTGGCCCGCCAGCTTCGGCCTCGCCTGCTGCGCCATCGAGATGATGTCGACAGGCGGCTCCAAGTTCGACATCTCGCGCTTCGGCAGCGAGCTGTTTCGCGCCTCGCCGCGCCAAGCCGACCTGATGATCGTGAGCGGGCGCGTCTCGCAGAAGATGGTGCCCGTGCTGCGCGAGGTCTACGACCAGATGCCCGACCCCAAGTGGGTCATCGCCATGGGCGACTGCGCTGCCTGCGGCGGCGTGTTCCGCAACTACGCCATCATCCAGGGCGTCGATCGCATCGTGCCCGTGGACATGTACGTGCCCGGCTGTCCGCCGCGCCCCGAGGCCCTGCTCGACGGCATCCTCAAGCTGCGCGAGCGCATCCTCGCGGGCCACGGGCGCAAGCAGAAGGGCACCTATCGCGACCCGCGACCGGAGAGCCCGATCTTCTACTCGGAGTACGAGAAGGGCGGCGCCAAAGACGCCCTCATCGGCGACGACGGCACCCTGCCCGAGGGAGGCGAGCGATGAGCCACGACGCTCCCGCATCCACCTTGGCGGAGCGCATGCGCGCGCAGGTGGCCGAGGCCAGCGCCTTCGTGCCCACGCGCGCGCTCGACGCCGTGAAGGACGGCCACGAGACGGTGCAGGTGCCGCCCGCGCGCTTCGCCGACGGCGCGCGCTGGCTGCGCGATGTGGCGGGCTTCACCCGCTTCGTCGACCTCACCTGCGTCGACGATCCCGAGCGTCCCGCGGAGAGCGGCCCGCGCTTCGAGCTGCAGCTGGTGGTCTACTCCATGAGCGAGCGCCGCTGGGCGCGCCTCAAGACGCGCAGCGCCGGCCAGGTGACGTCGGTGACGCCGGTGTTCGCCGGGGCGCACAACTTCGAGCGCGAGGTCTTCGACCTGTTCGGCGTGGTGTTCGACGGCCACCCGAGCCTGACGCGCCTCCTCTTGCCCGAGGGCTGGCAGGGCCACCCCTTGCGCCGCGACGAGCAGCTGCCGCGCGAGCCCGCAGACTTCACGGTCACGCGCGCGCAGTATCGGACCTGAGCGCGAGAGCACCGATCAGGTTGACGGACCGAGCCCGGTGCATCCTCGACGACGAGGCCCAGGAGCACCGGAGGCGCGGGCCCGTAGGCCCGTGCCGAGGACGCGACGCCGGCATTGGCGTCGAGGGTGCGCCCGGCGACGGGAGTCAACCTGTTCGGTGCTCTAAACAGGATCACGTTGAGGCGCAGCCACAATGGCGCGCCTCGCCGGCACTTGACGCCCACCCCCCTGCCCCCCTCCTTCGGAGGGGGCCG
>JADZDP010000217.1 GCA_020850995.1 Deltaproteobacteria bacterium | reverse complement strand
TCCCTCGCCTTCTCCCTCGCCTTCTCCCTCGCCTTCTCCCTCGCCTTCTCCCTCGCCTTCTCCCTCGCCTTCTCCCTCGCCTTCTCCCTCGCCTTCTCCCTCGCCTTCTCCCTCGCCTTCTCCGCTCGTGACGCAAACTCGCTCAGCGCACACGAGGGCGCCGGGGCAATCGTCGTCACCACCACAGGTGAGGGCGAGCGCGACACAGGACGCCGGCGCAACACCGAGCGCCAGCGCCAGGGCGACCACGCCAAGCGACAACGCCACGCCTCCACGCCCCCCCGTGACCGCGTCGCGCATGCTCAGCTCCCTCCCGTGGCACGGACCGCGATGGGCGCGCCCGCGGGCGAGCCCTCGCCGTCGAGCGCCGCGCGCGCGCGCTCGTACGCGTGCACGAGCTCCACCGCGCGTTCTTGCGCGCGATGGGCCGCGTCTCCCGATCGCTCGTGCGGCCGCACCAGCAGCCGCGCGCGCCCCTCGTGGGCCTGCACCGTCCCGAGCGCAGCCACCGCGCGCAGGCGCCGCAGCGCCGCCCGCACCTCCTCGTAGCCGCGACGCTGACGCAGCTCGCGCGCTGTCAGGTTGCTCGGCACCTCCAGGCGCAGCCACATGCCGAGCGGCGCTGCCACCGGCGCAGCAACGAGCAGGCGCCCGTCGGGCAGCGCATGCGGCGGGCCCAGCGCGCGGCGACCCGCCGCGCGGTTCCGCCAGGCCAATGCCACGACGACCGTGGCGGCAGCCAACGCCATGAGCGGCAGCGCTTCCATGCGCATAGGATAGCGCCATGGCGCTGCGCGCGTTTTCCTTCGGCGCGGTGGGGCTCGTGCTGGCCCTGCTGTATGGCGCACAAGCGCACACCATCCGCCTGGGGCTCGCGTGTGGGCTCCTCATCGCCAGCGGCCTTGCCCTCGGCGTCGGCGTCGAGCGCCGCCAACGCGGCGCGCTCGCGCCGCCTCCGCTCAGCGCCGTCCTTGGCGCCGTGCTCCTTGGCCTTGGCATTGCCGCCCTGGTCGCGCCCCACGCGATCTTCCTGCCGCGCTGGCTCGTGCCCCTCGAGGTCGTGTTCAACGACGGCGCGCGTCGTGTGCTCGCCGGCGAGCGGGGGCGCGAGGCTGCGCAGGCGCTGGCCGAGGCCCTGCCCATCTACGATCGCGCGTTCACCTCGTGGCTCGGCCCTGGGGTCGAGCGCTGTGCCGTGGACTTCGTCATCGCCGATGACGACGAGACCCTGGGCGCGCTCGAGCGAGGCGCCAGGTCGCGCGGCGAGTTCGGCTTCTTCCACGCGCCGCTCGTCGGGCGCCCGGTGGTGGTGGTGCGGCCGGGCTCGGGCTGGGGTGGTGTCACGCACCACTGGATGTACGCGCTCGCGCCCTGCCGTCTTGGCGCGCAGCCACCCTGGGTTCCCATCGGCCTCGCCACCCTCGCCGAGAAGCACGCCCCCGTCGACGGCGTGCTGTCGTTTCGCTTCCGCAGCGACTGGCGCGTGCCCGACAGCGTGCAGCGCACGGCGCCGCGCGACCTTGCGTTGGAGCTGCGCGAGGCAAACGACCAGGGCTTCCTGCGCTCGTTCTTCCTCTACTTGCTCGACCGGGGCGCGCTGCCCGAGCTGCTGGCCGCCCTGCGCGCTGGTGTGCCAGCGCACGAGGCGGTGGCGCGCCTGCGCGTGGAGCCCAGCTGGCACGCCTGGCACGGCGGCGATGCCCACGCGATCCCGATGCTGCCCGGCGCCCGCCCCCGTGACGATGCTCCCCAGCTTTGACGCACAGCGCCGAGCCCACACCGGGCCCACCGCGGAAACCCACTGGCCGCCTCTGCCTTCCTGTAGGCAAGCAGCCAGGGCCAACCTGACGGATCTGTCGCGCCGGCCCAAGAATATGACAGGCGCCGCGTCAGTCTGCGGCTGCTGGCGGCCGCTGTGTAGGTATGGCACGCAAGGGAAGGAATGGCCCGGCCCTTGCTATCGTGAGAGCACACCACCGAGGAGTCCCATGCGCAACCTGCTGCTCGCTTCGCTTCCCGTCGCTGCCCTGGCTACCTCTGGCTGCATGCAGGAGCTCCAGTACGTCGAGCCTCATGCCCACGACGCGTGGTCGACCGGTGGGGGCGGCGACGCCTACGTCGGGCAAGACGCGCTGCAGTTCAGCGGTCGCGGCTCCCTCTCCGGCGACATCGGGCCGGTCAAGGGCTTCCAGCGCGAGAGCGCAGTGGAGATCGACGGCTACGACGACGGCGTGTGCACCTACATCACCATCCGCGGCGTGGGCGACAACGGCAACGGCACCATGGTCGTCGACCTGATGCCGCGCGCGGAGCAGCTCCCCGAGGGCAACACGGGCGTGGGCTACAGCGAGACCGGCGAGATCTCCACGGTCACCACCGAATCCACCACCAACGGCGGCGCCACGTTCTATGGCAGCGCCACCGACGGCGCGGTCATCATGACGCGCCTGGCGGACGGCTCCCGCCAGCTCGAGGTGCACGCCCTCGTCGACGACGGCAACGGCGAGCGCACCGAGGCCGTGGGCGAGTTCCGCCTGGTGCTCGAGCGCTGATCGGGCGGCCTACTGGCAGTCGGGCTGCGGTGAGAACGCGGCCACCGGAAGGTTGGCACAGCTCGCCAGCTCGAGGCCCACGCGCCCAGCCCCGCCACCGCCGCCGCCCGAGCCGTAGCTCGTGCTGTCGCTCTGGTCGCCGCCAGGGGTAGCGCCATTGAGCGATCCATCGGCGGCGGCACCCGCGCCGTTACCGCCGGTGGTCCCACCGCTGCCGGCGCTGCCACCTTGCGCGCGCTGGCTCGGGTCGTTCGGGCCATCAGCGCCGTGGCCGCCATAGCGCCCGCCGCCGCCGCTACCGCCCTGCGCGACGAGCGCGCCGCTGCCGCTGCGCACGAGGCGAACGGCCTGCACGTACAGGTCGCCCCCGCTGCCGCCGCCGCCGCCAGCGGCGTCTCCCGAGGTGTCGCGCCGTCCGCCGCCGCCATTGGCCGCCACGGTGCCCGCCACCGTGACGGTCCCGCCGGCCGAGAGCTGCAGCGCGCCGCCGGCGCCCCCACCAGCGCCGCCGTAGCTGTTGCCGCCGTTGCCGCCGGGGCAGCCGGCCTGCAGCGCCACGTGCACGCCAAGCGCGGTGGACGTCGTCGGCTGGCCCGGATCATCGTTGCCGCTATCGCCACCTCGGGCGCCGCCCGTGCCGTGGGTGCCGCCCGCGCCGCCGCCGTCGTCGTACTCGCCGGTGTAACCGGCGCCGCCGGACGTGGAGCAGCTGCGCGCGCCCGCGCCCTTGGTGGTCGTGCTGGCGCTCGCGTCCACACGAGCCCCCGCCGCGATGCTGACGTCGCCGTAGACCAGGAAGGTGACGTTGCGGCTGCCGGTGAAGTGCAGCTGGCCGGTCACCGCGAGGTTGCGCATGGTGAAGATGGCCGTGCTCTGTGAGCCGGCGGCGTTGGCGATCTGCATCGACACGGTGGTGCCGCAGAGATTGGCGGTGCCGCCCGAGAGCGCCGAGGTGTCCACGGTGGTGGGCGAAGCGCAGGCGAGCGTGAGGTCCTGGAAGTACGGGTGCGTGGCGGCAGCGCCATCGACGGGCGCGGTCTGCTCGGGCACGCCGTGGCTCGGCGCCGCGATGTCGAGCCAGCAGCGCTGCACGCCACCCGCATCGGTGACGCACACCTGGGTGCCCCACAAGCACTGGGTGGCGTGGCAGCCAGTTTGGCCGTCGCACAGCTCACCGCTATCGACGATGCCGTCACCGCAGCGGCGCGGCGTGCAGTCGAGGCGGCAGTCCGCGTCGGGCGCGTTGCTGTTCTGCGGGCCGTCGTCGCACTGCTCCGGGCCGACCACCACGCTGTTGCCGCAGCCCGAGATGGTGCAGTTGGAATCGCAGCCGTCTCCGTCTTGTGTGTTGCCGTCATCGCAGGCCTCGGTCGGGGCCTGCACGCCGTTGCCGCAGCCAGACTCCGTGCAGTTCGAGTCGCAGCCGTCGCCCTCGATGGCGTTACCGTCGTCGCAGTCCTCGCCGGAGGTCTGGATGCCGTTGCCGCACGCCGTCAGCGTGCAGTCGCTGTCACAGCCATCGCCATCGTAGAGATCGCCGTCGTCGCACTCCTCGGTCAGCAGATCGAGCTCGTCGTTGCCGCACGCCGACACCGTGCAGTTGTCGTCGCAGCCATCGCCGTTGCCCGGCACGCCGTCGTCGCAGTCCTCGCCGCTCGTCGCCACGCCGTTGCCGCAGCCGGTGTACGTGCAGTTGTGGTCGCAGCCGTCGCCGTCGTCGAGGTCGCCGTCGTCGCACTCCTCGCCCCCGGCCTGCACGTCGTTGCCGCACGCCGTCACCGTGCAGTTGTGGTCGCAGCCGTCGTCGTCCGTGCTGTTGCCGTCGTCGCACTCCTCGCTGCCCGCAAGCACACCGTTGCCACAGCCCGGGAAGGTGCAGTTGCTGTCACAGCCGTCGCCCTCCACCAGGTTGCCGTCGTCACACTCCTCGGTTCCGGAGCGCACGCCGTTGCCGCAGGCCGTCTGCGTGCAGTTGTTGTCGCACCCGTCGCCGTTGCTGTAGTTGCCGTCGTCGCACTCCTCGCCCGCGGTCACGATCTGATTGCCGCAACCGGTGTTGGAGCAATCGACGTCGCAGCCATCGCCGCTGGTGGCGTTGCCGTCGTCGCACTCCTCGTTACCGTTCACCACCAGGTTGCCGCATCGCGTCGTTGTGCAGTTGCTGTCGCAACCGTCGTCGTCGAAGGTATTGCCGTCGTCGCACTCCTCGGGAGCCACCTGGGCCCCATTGCCGCAGCCAGGCACGCGGCAGTTCTCGTCGCAGCCGTCGCCTGACAGGAGATTGCCGTCGTCGCAGGACTCGCCCGCGGTGACCACGCCGTTGCCGCAGTCGGTCTCGGTGCAGTTGCTGTCGCAGCCGTCACCGGAGACAAGGTCGCCGTCGTCGCAGGACTCGCCCGCGGTGGCTACGCCGTTGCCGCAGCCGGTGATGGTGCAGTTGCCGTCGCAGCCGTCGCCGTCGGCGCTGTTGCCATCATCACAGCTCTCCCCAGGCGCCATGGCGCCGTTGCCGCAGCCGCTCACCGCGCAGTTGTCGTCGCAGCCGTCGCCGTTGACGACGTCACCGTCGTCGCACTCCTCCCCGCCCGTGCGCACGCCGTTGCCGCAACCGGTGATGGTGCAGTTGCCATCGCAGCCGTCGCCACTGGTGGTGTTCGAGTCGTCGCAGGTCTCGTCGACCTCGATGATGCCGTTGCCGCAGATCCCCTCGGCGTCGCCCTCGCCCTCGCCCTCACCCTCGCCTTCACCCTCGCCTTCACCTTCCTCGCCTTCGCCTTCGCCTTCACCTTCCTCGCCTTCGCCTTCCTCGCCTTCACCCTCGCCTTCGCCCTCGCCACCAATGCCGCCGTCGGGGGCGAAGCACACGCCGCTCTCACATACCTGTCCGTTCGGGCAGTCGGCGGAGGTGTCACAAGCGTAGGCGACGCCGGTGTCTGGGCAGGCTGCCGAGAGCAGCACCAGTGCGAAGGGGACCGCGTGCGCAAGTGCGGTGCAGACGGTGGACAGGCGCGGGAGCGTCATGCGCGGAGGATCGCACGCCGTCGTGGCGATTGGCTCGCTGGCGGCACTTCCGAGGTAGGTGTGGACACCACAGTGCGCGCACTTCGATGAACAAATGACAGCGCGCGAACGCGCCGCAGCGAGGCTCAGGACGTGGTGGTGGCCTTCTCGATGCGACAGACGAGGGCCCGAAGCCGCGGGAAGCCCGAGATTGGGTCGAGGCCGCTCTCGGAGGTGAGCAGGTTCGCGTTGGCCTCGCCCTCCCAGCCGTGTGGCACCACCACGACGTCGGGGCGCAGGGCCGTGCTCAGGCTGGCGCGGAACACCGCGCGCCCCATCGGCGTGATGACCGCGACGCGCTCGCCCTCGGCGACGCCGGCGGCGCGCGCGGCGTCGGGGTGCAGCTCGCAGTGCGCCTCTGGCAAGAGGCGCGTGATGGCGCCGACCTTGTGCAGCTGCGAGTTGATGTACGCGCGCTGGCGCGGACCGGTCACTAGGCGCAGCGGGTGCTCGGGCGTGGGCGCCGGCGGATCGACCACCACGGGCAACGCGGGCAGCCCGAAGCGCGGCAGGAGCGTGCTCGAAAGCTCGAGCTTGCCGCTAGCCGTAGGGTAGCGCGCGCCCACGCCTCGGTCGGGCGCCGCGCGCAGGTGCTGTGCGGCCCAGTCGTCGACGACGCTGCTGCGCTTGCTCGCGAAGGCCGCCTGGATGTCGCTCCAAGGGAAGAACCGCGCGAGCCCCATGCGCGCCGCCAGGTCGGCGAGGATGCGCGCGTCTGGCCGCGCGCGCGCCTGCGGCTCGACCACGGCGTCGATCGGGAGCTCGTCGCGTTCGGTGGGTGCGTTCTTGCCGAAGCGCAGCGGCGGCTGCTCGGCGAAGGTGGCGGCGGGCAGCACCACGTCGGCGTACTCGCCGCTCTCGGTGAGGAATGGATCGACGACGATGAGGGCCTCGAGCGATTGATACGCGCGCTTCACCGCCGCGGCGTCGGGCGTGGTGACCACCGGGTTACAGCCGAACAGCACGAGCGCGCGCACCGGGTAGGGCGTGCCCTCGAGCATCGCCTTCGGCAGCACGCTGGCCTGCGCTTGGCGGTGGATCGAGCAAAACAGCGCGTACTCGTCGAAGCCCACCGGGCGCTTCTCCGGTGCCGGCGGGATCGGCTCCTGCTGATCGACGGGGAGGAGCAAGGGCAAGGGCGCGCCCTCGTCGAGCTTGCGATCGTGGAAGCTCTGCGCGCCGGCGCCGCCGCACAAGGCCACCAGCGACGACACCAGGCGCACGGTGTCGACGCCGGCGCCGTGGTGCTCGATGCCAAGACCCTCCCAGACGCCAGGGGGCCCCACCGTGGCGAGCCAGTGGGCCACGCGCGTCACCTGCCCCGGCTCGACGCCACAGGTCTTGGCCACCACCTCTGGCGTGTACGGCTTCGCCAAGGTCCGCAGCTCGTCGAAGCCGAGCGAGTGCTCGGCCACCAGCGCCTTGTCGTAGAGGTCGTTTTCGATGACGTGCCGGAGCATGCCGAGCGCAAGCGTGCCGTCGGTGCCGGGGATGACCTGCAGGTACTCGTCGGCGAGGTTGGCGAGCTCGGTCCTGACGGGGTCGATGATGATGAGCTTGCCGCGCTTCTTCACCTGCGCGACCAGCGACAGCCAGGGCGGGTAGCTGCGCACCGGGTTACTGCCCCACACGGCGAGCGTGCGCACCTTGGCCATGTCGGGCGAGTAGTTGCCGCCCCACACGAGGCTCTTGCCCATGCGCGCGCTGGCCTCGCACAGGCTCGCCACCGTGGCGAGGTTGGGCGTGCCCACGGCGCGGCAGAAGCGGTGCAGGAGGTGGATCATCGGATGGCGCACGAAGGGCCATCCGGTCTGCACCGCGATGGCCTCGGGGCCGTACTTGTCCTTCACCGCCGCGAGCTTCGTCGCCGCTACGTCGAGCGCACGCTCCCACTCCACCTCGGTGAAGGCCTCGCCGTCGGCCGCGCGCACCAAGGGGCGGCGCACGCGCGCCCGGTTGTGCACGATCTCGGGGATCGCCTTGCCGTGCTGACACAAGAAGCCCTTGGTGTTGCTCGCCGGGTCGCCGCGCACGGCCACAACGTCGTCGCCGCGGACGGTACCGATGAAGCCACAGTGCATGGTGCACAGGCGGCACTCGTTGATGACCTCGCGCTCGCGCGCGTGCACCAGCTCGGAGGCGCCGAGCGCCGCGCCCGCGCCCACAGCGCCACCCACGCTCAAGAGCTTGAGGGCGTCTCTGCGCGTGAAGCGGATGCGACGCGTGGCCACCTTGCTCATGGTGCCCTCTCGATGCGGATGGACTTCTCCTCGACCGGGCAGGCCTCGCTGCACAGGCCGCAGCCGACGCACTTGTCGTCGATGAACTCGGGGGCGAGCCGGTCGGTCACCAGGCGCACCGCCTGATTCTGCCACGGGCACACGTCGAAGCACAGGTGACAGGGCTGCTTGCGGTTCCATGCGAAGCAGGTGTCCTTGTCGAGGACCGGCGTGCCCATCTTCACCTGCTTGGCCATGACGTCGAGGCGGGGCTCGATCTTGACGAGCGCGCCGGTAGGACAGGCATCGCCGCAGCGCATGCAAAGGGTGCAGGCGATGTCGGTGGCGATGACGTAGGGCGTGTCGGACTCGGCCAGCGCGAGGGACGAGGGGAACTCGATGCAGCGCGGCGGGCACACTTCGCCGCAGCGGAAGCAACGAATGCAACGCGCCAGGAACTCGTCCTCCGGCAACGCCCCGGGCGGCCGCAGCCACGTCGAGGGCGCGGCGCGCGCGCGCAGGGCGCCGCCGAGCGCGGCCAACGACACGCCCGCGGCGACGGCGCCCATGAGGTGGCGGCGCGTGAGCTTCTTGCCGTCGCTCATCGCTTCCTCCCGCCAATGAGCACCAAGTCGAGCGCGCCCGTGGGGCACGACGACACGCAGCGCGCGCAGCGCTCGCATGCCGAGTCGGTGCGGTCGGTCATGGGCGATTGCTCGAAGCGACACACCACGTCGCACACGGTGCAGTCGGTGCACTTGGCAGGATCGCGCACCACGCGCACGGGCGAGAAGCGCCCCACGATGCGAAAGAGCGCGCCGCCCGGGCACAGCGCGCGACACCAGAGCGCGCGCCCGAGCACCACGTCGGCGACGAACGCGAACAGCAGGAACAAGGTGCCGGCGCCCGCACCGCCGAGCACGGCCGCCTTGTACGCCGAACGCGCGATGAGGCTCGGCGGATAGACCAGGCCCGCGAGCTGCACGCCGAAGATCGCGCTGGCCAACACGAGCACGGCGAGCACCACGTAAGCCGTGCCCGCGGGCACCTTCAGGTCGGGGAGCGGCACGCCGATCTTCTTGAGCAAGGCGCGCGCGCTCTCGGAGGCAGCGATGAGCGGGATGTACGGACACATCCAGCCGCAGAAGAAGCGGCCGAGCAGCGCTACCAGCGCCAGCGCGGGCAGCGCGCCGAACAGGAGCTTCCACGACCAGCCGCGCGCGGCCGCCACCGAGAGCGAGGCCAAGGGGTCGAGCACCTCGAGGCCGAAGATCGAGATCGACCACGGCGCGCCGCGCACCTCTGCGTCGAGCACGCCCATGGCGTGCAGCACGGGCGCGAGCGCGATGACGAGGAGCACCACCAAGATCGAGGCGCGCTTGGCGAGCAAGAGCCGTCGCGCGCGACGCAGCCTGAGGTCGGTTGGCTCGAGCGTGCGCGCCATGGGCAGACCCTAACGCATCCGGTCGGCAGCGACGGGCACCGCGCCCCACCACGAGGTCGCGCGCGTCCGCCGTCTCTTGCCCTAGCAGCTCGGGCGCGGCCGCGCAGACGAACGCGACGAAGGGGAGCGCGTGGCGCACACACTCGCACCCACTGGTCACTCGCAAGCAGGCGTGGCACAGCGGTCGCGGTGCGCCCGTAGCTCAGCTGGATAGAGCACCGGTTTCCTAAACCGGGGGTCACGTGTTCGAATCACGTCGGGCGCGCCAGTGTTGCTTGGGAGGGTCTGATGCAGACCCTCCCCCGCGCCAGCGAAG
>JADZDP010000216.1 GCA_020850995.1 Deltaproteobacteria bacterium | reverse complement strand
GAGCGAGGCGCGTCGATGGCAAGGAGCCCCGCAGGGCCGTGGCCGTCGCCACGGACCGAGGACGCGACGCCGCCAGCGACGATGGATCGCTCGCGAGGACGACTGAGTTGTCCATTCGCGGGCCCTAAATGCCGCCCATGAGCTGGCCGAGTCCCTCGCGCACGCGCACAATGGTTCGTCCGTCGCGCACCGCGACCGAGGCCTGCAGGTGCCGCGCGCCGTTCGGATTGATGTACGTCCAGTGCAGCGAGTTGCCGAGGCGGCTCGCCGTCACCGGCACGCCGAACCCGTGCTGGAACGCGTCGTTGATGCGCTCGTGGTCCTCCGCGGCCACGACACCGTCGATGACGATCTGGTACTCGAGCGCCGTCGGCCCGAAGTAGCCCGCGCGCTGCGGTGGCGGCGCGCCGTCGAGCTCGCGAGCGGCGGCGCGCACCAGGGCGGGATCGATGCCCGCCTCCGACGCGGCGCGCTCGATATCCACGAGGTCGGTGTCGCGCTTGTCCCTCTCCATCTGCAGCTCGGCCGCGCGCGCAAGGATGCGCGCGACCTCATCGTCGGAGAAGCCACGCGTGGCCACGCGCCGAGGTTCGGCGCCTTCACCCGCAGGGTCAAGAGCGTTCAACGGCTGGCGGCGGACGGGAGGCGTAGGTCAACCCGCGGTCGCTGCGGGTGTCGAAGCCACCCGCGCCGGTCGTAGAGGACGATGCACCGCCGGATACGCCGAGCGTGCGCCCGTCGCCGTCGCTCTACCGCCTGGTGCGGTTCCTCAGCGCATGGGCGTGGTTGCCGCCGCCTGGCGGCGAGGCCGCCATGCGGCGGCTGATCGGTCTCTCTCACCACATCCACAGGGCGCTAGCACAAGGGGCGACATTCGAGCGACGATCGCTCATGGCCGAGCTGCGCTGCGGCAAATGCAACGATGGACCGATGCGTCCAAGCACGGTCATCTGCATCCGGTGCGGCTTGGTGTTGCCACGCGAGGATGATCCTGTCGTCGACGTGAGCTGCACGAAATGCACCCGCACGTTCTCGCTCAAGCGCTCGATCGCCGCCGCGCGCGCCGCGGCCGGCAAGGCGCGCTGTCAGGCGTGCGGCGGCGCGTGGTCGCTGCCGGTCGACGTCGCTGCCGCGGCACAGGTGCTCGCCACGCCGATCGCCGTGCGCGTCGGTCCGTGCGGCTGCTGCGAGCGCCCAACCCGCCCCGATGAGCGCCGCCCGGGCTCGGTCGCCTGCTCCTTCTGCGGGCTCGTCGTTCGATTCGACGACCAGCACAACGCGTGCTTCGACGGCCCGCACGCCGGCGACGGCGCGCAGGCCGCGCAGCCCTCACTGCGCGTCGACATCAGCGCTCGCGCCGCACTGCCGCGCGAGCGCTACCAGGCGCGCGCGCACCTCGCCGATCAGGCGCGGCACGTCCGCGCGCGTGCAACCCTTGGTCTCGACCGGCTCGCCATAGGCGACCACGACGCGCTGGCCGGTGGCCGACTGCCACTGGTCGGGCGGGATGACGTCGAGGGTCCCTTGGATCCACATGGGCACGAGCGGTACGCCGAGCTCGATGGCGATGTGGAACGCGCCCTTCTTGAGCGTGCGCAGGCGGCCGTCGCGCGAGCGCGTGCCCTCGGCCGCCACCCACAGCGAGGTGCCCCGGGCGATCAGCTCCTTGGCGCTCTCGAGCTGCGCAATGGCGCGCGCCAGGTTCTTGCGATCGACGAAGACGATACCGGCGTCCTGCATCGCCTTGCCGAACACCGGCACCCGCCGCAGCTCCATCTTGCTGACGAAGCGCACCGGCCCGGGGAAGCTCGCGATCACGCAGGGCGTGTCGAGCAGCGAGACGTGATGCCCGACGATGACGCAGGGCCGCGCACGCTCGACGTGCTCGACGCCAGTCGCCACCAGCGTGAGCTTCGAGATCTCGAACACATGCGCGGTCCAGCGACGCAGCACGCGCTCGACGTCGGCGGGTCGCAGGCGCCCGAGCGCCGAGCGCGTCGCGACGCGCATCGAGCCGCTCAAGGTATGCGCCAGGACGAGGAAGGTGCGCCAGCGCGAGCGTCGCACCGGCGCGCCCTCGTGATCGACGACCGTGCGCGCGCTCGTCATGGCGCGTCGTCCGCTCCGGCGAAGCGCCGGGCCACCAGCGCGGGCTCGACCGCCGCGACGCCGCGCGTCTGAGAGAAAGCCTGCGCCTCGAGCGCGTGGCGCTCCACCACCAGCTCGACCTGCAGCAGGTTGTCGACGAAGATGAGGGTGAAGGAGCTCTGCAACGCGCGCGCGTGCGCGCTCGGCGGGTGCCGATGGAAGGTGGCGTGCATGTCCTGCGGCGCGAGCGAGGCATCGATGCCCGCGTCGCGACAACACGCGTCGCGGTACCTCGGGAGCGCCGGCGACCACGCTGGCGCGGTCCCGCCCGAGCTGGAGAGCAAGAAGGGAATGACGCCGTGCAGCTCGTCAGGGCCGAGCTCGGCGCACTCGAAGCCCTGTGCCAGCTGCCGCGCCATCGGGTCGTGGCTGGTGTCCATTGCCACAGCCTAGCGCTCATGGGTGCGCCTTGGCGGGGCGGTACAGCCTGATCAGCGTGACGTCGCCCGCCCGAACCTCGGTGACATCTGCGCGCGCGTGCAGCGTCCGCTCACGCTCACGTTGGTGGACGTGCCGCAGCTCACGATGCTCGACGCAGCGCTTCTGATGCGCTGACGGCGCTCCCGCCCTTGACCATCGCGCTCGATGCCCCCACCCCGTGCAGCCGGCGTCGGCCTCGGCGGGGCCACGCGTCGCACTTGTGGGTGGCAAGAGCGCGCCGATCCCGCGCTGCCTGCTCGGCGAAGCCGCGATCGGACTGCTCCTGATGGTGCCCGAGCCGCCGTCTCTGCAACGAGCCATTGTCTGCGCACAGCTCAGGCGCTCTGCTTGATGAAGGCCTCGAGCTTCTGCGCGACCGCAACCTTCGCCTGCGAGCCCGTCGATGCACCGCCAAGGGGAATGCGTTCCTCGTGTCCGTGCGGGTCGCGCACCACCAACTCGATCGAATAGGTAGTGCTGGTGCGGCGCTTGCGCCGCCGGTGGTGGGCCTCCACTGCAACGCGGTCCACGCAGGTGCGCTGCACAGTCCTGTGGAGGACGCTGCCGAAGTACCAGGCGCGCCGGAAGATGCGCACGACGTCGGCAGCAGCATCGACCTCGACCTTCACGCCGAGGAAGGCCCGCAGCCCCATGACGACGCCGCTGAGCGCCAACGCGACAGGGAAGAGCGGCCAGGTCTCGCGCACGAGCCGCGTCCCTGCGTGATCCTCATCCAACGGCCCCCACGTGACGCCGGCGGCGCCGAGCAGGAACATGGCGCCAATGAAGACGCCGACCCAGGAGCGGATGACCATGGAGCGAGGCGGCACGCACGTGAATCTGCCACACCCGCGCTCCTGAAGGGGCATGCCCCAATCGGTGTGAGAGGTACACCTTGCCGTCGCCGCCTGTGCCCAGAGGCATGCCAAGCGTGCCGTTTCCCTACCTGACCACATCGCGGGCGCGTGTGGACCTCCCTCCATCCCTTGATGTCATCGCGCGATGACGTGGACTTGGTGGACCTCTGGTGCCAGCGAAGCATCGTGTGCCAAGCGCGTTCCTCGCAGACACGACGCAGCACGCCGCCAGCGCAGCCAGGGACCGCCGTCGCACGCGCACGGCCTTCGACGCTGTCGTCGTCGACAAGCACGTCGTGATCGCGACCATGGGGGGCGTCTACTCGATCGACCCACGCATGCAGGCGCCCAGCTTCGTGCGCGAGGTCGACGACCACGCCACCTGGAACGTCGCCGTCACCGGACCCGAGGGCAGCGAGACCTTGTTCGCCTCGACGTTCGACGAAGCCATCCTCACGCTCGATGAGGCGCACACCGATCCCTCTCCGCCCGATCAGGTCGGCTACCGATCGACGTTGATGGCGCAGAGCGACGGCCACATCATCGACCTCGCGGTCATCGGAGATCGCTTGTTCTTCTCGTAGGAGGTGCCGGGCCGCGTGCGCTCGCTCTCGTTCGACGGCGACGATGGCCGCGAGCACCTGAGCGCCGGGGACGCGCATCAGCTCACCGTCGACGAGGCGGAGGGCGATGTCTATGTGTCCGCTTGGCTGAGCGGCTCAAGCCCCGGCTCCGTTGGCCGCGTGCGCGAAGACGGCACCAACGAGGTGTTCTTCGATGCCTACGAGAGCCCCGCCGATAGCTCCGTGGCCGGCGACGACCGCAACAACTTCTACGGCACGGCAGCGCTCGTCACCGACGACACGCACCTCTACTTCTCCACCTACATCGCGCCCGGCGGTGTCGGCCGCGTCGACAAGGCGGCGGGCCTGTGGGGCGTGATCGTGCGCCTGCCGGCGTCGTTTGCCACCGACCTCGTCCTCGATCCGAGCGGCGACGGGCTGTTCTACGGCGAGATGGACGCGAGCGACGTCACCCAGGGCCGCATCATGCGTGTCGCGACCTCGGGGCTCGGCGAGCCGACGGTGGTGCTCGACCGTGGCCGGTCGGCGCGAACGCTCTTGGCCTACGATGGCTTCCTGTACGTCGTACTGGACCCGAACGGATCCGATCCCTTCGTGACCCGCATCGCCATCGACTGATCGAAGCTGCTCGGGCGGGGCCGGCCCGCCGCAGCATGCGCGGCGGCAACGCCGTCGAGGCGCCAGGCGAGCGCCTAGCGACCGTCACCGTCCGTCGGCCGATCCGGGCAGGCCCGCACGGACGCCCCCACCACCACCGCGTGTGGTGCCGGGGTGGCTCGCGGCACGACGCTGCGCCCTTGCCCACGACACCCGCCGCCTTTCGGAGCATCAGACCAGCATGCGCGACCTGCTCCGAGCCATCGTTGTCCTGAGTGTGACCCTCGTCGTCGCGGCCGCCACCGCGTGGGCCGCGAGCGCCCACAGCGCCACGCTGCTCGGCCTCCCCGCTCCGCTGGTCGCCGCGGCGGTGGCGTTCGCGGTCAACCTGGCGGGGTTCGTGCCGGCGGCGCTCCTGCGTACCGAGCGCTTCTACGACGCGACCGGGACGCTCTCCTTCCTCGCGGTGCTGGCCGTGGCGCTCGCCGCCGCGCCCTCGTGGTCGCTACCGCGCGTGCTGCCCGCGCTGCTGGTCGCTGTTTGGACGCTCCGTCTTGGCAGCTTCCTCGTGGCGCGCATCCGCCGCGCCTCCAAGGACGGGCGCTTCGACGAGATCAAAGGGCGGCCCGCGCGCTTTCTGGTCGCCTGGGCGCTGCAAGCGCTGTGGGCGCAGCTCACCTCGTTGCCCGCGGTGATGCTGGTGAGCGCGCGCGAAGAGCGCACGCTCTCGGCCATCGAGCTCGCAGGCTACGCGCTCTGGGTGGTGGGCTTTGTCCTCGAGCTCGTCGCTGATCGCCAGAAGTCGGCGCACGCGCGGAAGGCGCCGGGGACCTTCATCACCAGCGGTCTGTGGCGCTTCTCCCGTCACCCCAACTACCTCGGTGAGATTGCGCTGTGGCTCGGCTTGTTCATCGCGGGCGCTGCCATCTACCAGGGACCGCTGGCGTGGATCGCGGCGGCCCTCTCGCCCGTGCTGGTGTTCGTGCTCTTGCGCTTCGTGAGCGGCATTCCCCTGCTCGAGGCGCGCGCCGACCAGCGCTGGGGCGCAGACCCTGCGTATCGCGCCTATCGCGACAGCACCTCGCTGCTCGTCCCCTTGCCGCTACTCTCACGGCGTTGACGCGGCGAGTGCATCCACGCGAGCCCATTGTGCATCGAGGAAGGCGGTGCGCGCGGGGCCCGCGGCAGGCACCTCGGCACGCGGCACACGCCACAGCGAGATGCGAACGGTGCGTCGGGAGAGCGCGCCCCGCCAGAGGTCGGCCACGGTGGCGAAGCCCTCGAGCCCGGTGTGCGCGAGCACGACGATGTCGGCGGTGGGCGCGCCCTCGAGCAGCGCGTCGACGCCCTTGGTCTTCGGCGGGAGCACGTGGCGGAGCACGGAGAAGCGGGCATGGCGCGTCGGATCCTCCGTTGCGAGCCTGGCGAGCGAGCGAGCGCGCTTGGCCGGCGTGGCGCGCGTGCCCTCGGGGAAGAGCACCACGCCTTCGTCGTCGCCGAGGCCTCGCGCCAACGCGGTGAGCGCCATCAGGTCGGTGGCCGTGTCTTGGGCGCGCCGCGTGACGAAGTGGTTCGGCAGGCGCGTGCCGGCGACGTCGAGGCAGGGATCGGCGAGCAGCTCGTGCTTCAAGACGAAACGCAAGCGCCGCGTGGCTCGCTCTGGGCGGCGCGGCGCCAACAGCACCGACGGCAAGAGCGTGTCGATGATGCTCGCGTGCCGTACCAGCACGAGCACCGGCCCAGGAGCGCGCGCGTCGTCAATGCCCTCGACGACGAAGCGGAGGCCGAAGATGCGTCGCACGGAGCTGAAGAGGGCGCCGGCCCAGGCAGCCTGGACGCGGTAGGTGCGCGGCACGGACGCGTGGAACAGCGCAACCAGGCCCACGACCTGCGCGCTGAGGTAGACCACGCCGAACGCGAGGACGCGCAGGGTGGTCGCGCTCCATCGGCGGGTGACCAAGAAGCGGCCCGCATCGACGACGAAGGCGAGCGAGAACCACAGCGGCGCTCCTGCCAGCACCACCATGAACGCGGCGAACACCAAGGGCACGCTCAGTGCTCGTCGGTTAGGGCCCGCGAATGGACAAGTCGATCGGTGATCGCGAGCGAGGCGCGTCGATGGCAAGGAGCCCCGCAGGGCCGTGGCCGTCGCCACGGACCGAGGACGCGACGCCGCCAGCGACGATGGATCG
>JADZDP010000215.1 GCA_020850995.1 Deltaproteobacteria bacterium | reverse complement strand
GCGGGAGCCGTCTTGGGTGGGGGCCCCGCGTCCGGCTTCGCCGGCGCGGGGGAGGGTCTGGCGACAGACCCTCCCAGAGGGACATCCCCGATCTCGATGAACTTGGTTCATCGAGATCGGGGATGAGCGGCACGGCCGACAGGTCAGAACGACCAATCCGAGAACAGGCGCTTCTTGAAGGCCTGGAACTCCTCCACCTGCTCGTGGGGGTTGGCGTCGAGGCTGCGCTCGGCTGCTTCGGCGAGCCGCGCGTTGATCGAGCGCAGGCGCGCCGCCAGCACGCGCGCCAGCGCGTACATGAGCTTGTAGGCGACCGCCGGGTTCTGCGCGAGGAGCTCCTCGAAGTCCTTCCAGGTCACGCGCAACACGGTGGCGTTCTCCGAGGTGACCACCGCCGAGGCCGAGCGCTTCTCCTTGGTGAGCAAGCTCATCTCTCCCACGATGGCGCCCGCGTGCAGCGAGGCGAGCGCGGTGCGCTCGCGCCCGCTGGCGATGCGCTTACCGATCTCCACGGTGCCGCTGGCGACCAGGAAGAGCGACACCGCTGGTTCGCCCTCGTCGAAGAGCTTGTCGCCCTTCTTGTAGTGCTCGCGCCGCGAGATCATGAACAGCTCGCGCGCCTCACCGTCGCTCAGGTCTTTGCCGACGACGCTCTTCAGCCAGGTCTGGTGCGAGATTTCCGCTTTGGTCACGATGCGATCCGTCCCGAGGTTTGGGCGTTAGAGGCCGCGCAACACGCGCGCCTTGCCGACGCGTCCGATGGCGACGATGAAGGCCGCGGTGCGCAGCGACACCTGCCGCTCCCTGGCGACCTTGTGGATGGTCTCGAAGCCCTTCACCATCTTCGCCTCGAGCTTGCTGTTCACCTCGTCTTCGCTCCAGGTGAACTGCTGCAGGTTCTGCACCCACTCGAAGTAGCTGACGGTGACGCCGCCGGCGTTGGCGTAGATGTCTGGTACCACGATGACGCCGCGGCGCTCGAGCGCGTCGTTGGCCTCGGGGTCCGTGGGGCCGTTGGCGCCCTCCACGATGATGGGCGCGCGCACGTTGGCGACGTTGTGCATGGTGATGACGTTGCCGAGCGCCGCTGGCACCAGCACGTCCACGGGCTCGAACAGCAGCTCGTCGCTCTTGAAGCGCTCGCCGACGTCGAGCTCGGCGATATGGCCGTGCTTCTTCACGTGTGCGATGGCCTTCTCCACGTCGATGCCGGCGGCGTTGCGCACGGCCCCGGTGTGGTCGGCGATGGCCACGATCTTGGCACCCATGGCGTGCAGGAAGCGCGCGGTGAAGGTGCCGACGTTGCCGAAGCCCTGAATGGCCACGCGCGCGCCCTCGACGTGCTTGCCCTGGCTCTTGAGCGTCTCGCGCGTGGCGATGGCGACGCCGCGCCCGGTGGCCGCCTCTCTGCCGAGCGAGCCGTACAGCTCCACGGGCTTGCCGGTGACCACCGCGGGCGAGTGACCGTGCAGCTTGCTGTACTCGTCGTAGATCCACGCCATGTGCTGGGCGTTGGTGTTCACGTCCGGCGCGGGGATGTCGAGCGTGGGCCCAATGACGTCGTGGATCTTGCCGATGAAGCGCCGCGTGAGCCGCTCCACCTCGGCCGTCGAGAGCTGCTTCGGATCGACGGTGATGCCGCCCTTGGCGCCGCCGAAGGGCACGTCGATGACGGCGGTCTTCCACGTCATCAGCGAGGCCAGCGACTTGACCTCGTCGGGGTCGACGTGGGGGTGGTAGCGCAACCCGCCCTTGAAGGGTCCGCGCGAGTTGTCGTGTTGGACGCGGTAGCCCTCGAAGGTGCGCACCTCGCCGTTGTCCATCTCGACGGTGAGCGCGACCTTGACCTCGCGCGAGGGTGTCTCGAACACCGCCTCGATGCGCTGCCCGAGCTGCATGATGTCCGCCGCGCGGCGGAAGTAGAGGTTGGTGGCCTCGAACGCGCTCATCGCCATGGTGGCGCATACGTAGCATCGCGTCGGAGCCGCGGTCCATGCGCGTAGCGCGCTACGCACAACGCGGCGCGTAAGGGCTTCCGGTCCGCGTCACCCGCGGGGCAGCGCCAGCTCCATCACGTCGTAGGTCTTCACCATGCCGAGGCGCGCGTAGGTGGCGATGGCGCGCGCGTTGTTCGGCTCGACGTAGAGGCGCACGCCCACGGCGCCCTCCTGCCGCGCCGCGCCCACGCAGTGCTCGTGGAGCGCGCGATAGACGCCCCGGCGGCGCGCCTCCTCGCGCACGTACACGCTCTGGATCCAGAAGAAGTGCCCGTTGCGCCAGTCGCTCCACTCCCAGGTGACCATGAGCTGCCCGAGCGGGGCGCCGGCGTCATCCACCGCGAGCCAGTAGCGGGCGAGGCGCGCGTCGGCGAGCGCGCGCCGCACGCCGGGCTCGAGCAGGGCGCGGTCGAGCTCCCGGTGCTCGGTCTCCCGGGCCATGCGGGCGTTGAACTCGATGATGGTGGCGGCGTCGTCGAGGGTAGCGTCGCGAATGCGCATGGGTGGCCTATCTGGTTATGTAGCTACTTACCGCTCACGGAGATCTCCTTGACCCGCTTGCGGGCGCGCTCCACGAGCTCACCCGTGACGCCGAGGCGCTTGGCCTCGGTGAGCGCCGCGCCATAGGTGGTGAGCGCCATCTGGTCGAGGTGCGCACCGGTCACCTTGGCCATGCTCGCGTGGTACTCGGCGCAGCGGCGCTGGTCGATCTGCTTGGGGCAGGGCGCGGACACGTAGAGCTGCCGGATGGCGTCGCAGAGGTGGCCACCGGCGACGAGCGCGGGCACGAGGAAGGCGTGATCGCCATACTCGGAGGCCGCGCGCATGAAGCGGCGCAGCACGGGCCGCACCTCCTCGTCCAGGCGGCGCAGCTCGGCCTGCTGTGTCTCGAGGTCGTCGGAGCGGATGGCCCAGGCCTCCAGGCGCTCGGCCTCGACGGCAGCGATGAAGAACTCTGCCTCGGCGGCCAGCGCGGCGGCGCCGGCCTGCTCCTTGGTGAGCGGGTACAGGCCGAGCGCGCGCTCCAGCGTGGCGGCGGCGGCGTGCTTCGCCTCCATCGTCGTGGCTGCCTCGAGCTGGGCGCGGCCGTCGCGCACGCCCTCGCGCAGCGCCGCGAGGGCACCGCTGATGGTAGGGGCCGACGCCAGGGCAGCGCCGCAGCCTCGCCCGTCCCACGAGGTCCCGCTCGGACACCTACCGAGCACCAAGGCGTTGACGTCGGGCGCGCGCTCCTTGGCGTTGGTCGCCACTACGAGCTCGGCGGGCCCGCTCTGCTTGGGCAGGCGCCCGTCGCTCTTGAGGGCCGCCTGCAGGGTGGCGCGGGTGAAGGAGAAGGCCTCACCCACGCTCACGCGGCCGTCGCCGTTACCATCGCCCCAGCCGCGCAGCGCGCCCAGGAGGGTGTAGCTGAAGGCGGGCCGCGTGGTGCCCGGCAGGGGCCCGGCGAAGCTGTCGCTGGCCGACAACAGGGTCACGCGCGCGGGTGCGCTCTTGCGCACCGGCACGGTGGCTTGCATGCCGGGCACCAGCGGCGCGCCGCCGTCGGGCGCGCGCCCCGAGAAGCAGGCGTCATAGACGAGCACGCTGTCTTTCTGCTTGCCGCCGCGCACCAGCTCGAGCACGCGCTGTTGCCGCACGCCGCGCGCCCCGAGGCTCTCGAGCTCGGCTTGGGTGTCGATGCCGAGCAGGGTGCCGTCGTCGCCGCCGGGGGCCGGCGCCCCGTGGCCGATGAACACGAACCAAAGAACGCCGTCGGCGCGGGCCGCCCCCGCCGCGCTGGCGAGCGCGCGCTCGATCTTCTCTTTGGTGGCGTCACGCTCGCGCAGGATGGTGAGGCGCTCTGGCGGCACGCCGCGCACGCGGCCGAGCCACTGAGCCCAGTCGTCGGCGTTGTCGGCGGCACCGGCGATGGGGGGCAAGAAGACGTAGCTCGAGGCGCCCACCACCACCGCGACGTCGTGCTCGCCGCCGCCGGCGCGCGGCAGATCGCCCGAGAGCGAGGGCCAGGTGGGCTGCGCGGCGAGGGCGGCGAGCAGGAGCAGGGGTGCGGGTGTCGGCATGGTTGGGGCGCGCAGCATGGCAGAGCTTCCGATGGCGCGCAGCCCGCGGTTCAGCCCGCGCTGCGCAGCTCGTAGTAGGGCTGCAGCTCGGCGCGCACCTCGCCGCTCTCGTCATCGATGAGCCAGCGCATGCGCATGCGCGGTGGCACGCGGATGCGCCCCGGCGCCCGCCGGGTGCCGAAGGCGAGGTCCCACAGCGGGCTCGTGACGCCGTGGTTGCTCTTCGGGTCGCCGAAGTGGTGGTGGAAGTGGTGGCGCCGCAGTGCTCGCCCCACCAGGCCGACGCCGCGGTGCGTGTGCAAGCGGCGGTGCAGCCACTCGTAACCGAGGTAGGCGCAGGTGAAGGAGAGCGCGAAGGCGAGGCCCAGCGCGGGGCCGACGAGGAGCGCGCTCAGCGCGCCCAGCAGCGGCACCATGACCAGAGCCACCAGCGCCTTCTTCCAGCTCGGCGCGAAGTAGTCCCCCTCGGCGTGGTGACGCGTGTGCTCGGCGGCGAAGGGGTTTGGCATGGTGCGGCGGTCGTGGCCGAGGAAGCGGTGCAGCAGGTACTCGGCCAGCGACCAGAGCGCGGGGCCGGCGAGCAGGGCGAGCGCGAGGGCGGGCAGGGCAGGCAGCTGGAACACGGCGCCTCCAAAATAGTTCAGATGTTTCATTCCTAGATCCGTCGCAGGGACCGGGCGGCGCCTGGGGAGGCAGGCGCTTTCTCCTGTGAGAACAGAGACTTCGCCAAGAAGGCCGAACCGGTCGCGCTGCTCGGGTGGATCTGATCTCGATCCGCAAGAGCCGACAGACTAAACGGATGTTCAGGTGGAGGATCACCATGTCCGCCTTTCCCCCGCTCTCCCTGATCCCCACGCGCCCCACGGCCGAGGCCGTGCTGGCCGACCTGCGCGCGCAGAAGGGCAACCTGGCGCTGGCGCTCGGCCGAGAGGCGCCGGCACAGCCGGTGGTCGATCGCGCCGACGCGCTCGACGCGCTCGTGTTCTTCGGCGCCCTGGTGGAGCTCTCGGCGCTGCCCGGCGCCGGCGCGCACACGCTCGCTCTGCTGCTCTTGCGCGAAGCACAGCGGCGCGCGGCGGCGGCCGGGCGCCCCGCCTGGCTGTGCGCCGTCGATCCCTCGCGCACGCTGTCGGCGCCGGCGGTGGCCGCCCTCGGCGTCGACCTGGCGCGCCTCTTGGTACTGCAGCCGCCGCGCGAGCGCCTGCTGCGCACGGCGGCGCGCGCGCAGCGGAGCGGGGTCGTGTGCGCCACCCTCGTCGACGCCACCGGCGAGAGCGACCTGGGCGCGCTCGACGGCGGCCTGCGGCGCCTCTCGCGCGCGGCCGAGCAGGGGGGCGGCGCGGTGATCATCGTGAGCTCGAACCGGGCGCGGCGCGGGCTGCCGGTGCCGGCGGCGGCCCGCGCCCTCGTCGAGCGCGGGCCAGAGGGCGCGCTGCACGTGCGCTTCTTGCGTCACCGGCACGGCGCGCTGCCGCGCATGGTGGTGGGGCTCCCTTCCTCCGCGTAGCGTTGCCTCATGGCCGCCCGTACCACCATCGACAAGCACGCCGTGATCGCGCAGCTCCTCGCCGACGAGGAGCGCGCGCTGGCTACCATGCTGCAGGCCGCGCACGCGGCGCGCGACGCCGCCGCTCACGAAGAGATGCGGCCCGAGAACGACAAGGACACCCGCGCGCTCGAGGCGGGCTACCTCGCCACGGGCCAGTCGGCGCGCGCGGCGGAGCTGGCGCGCGCCGTGGCGGAGCTCAAGCAGCTCACGCCGCGCGCCTTCGCCCCCGGCGAGCCCGTGGACCTCAGCGCCATCGTCGACGTGGAGGACGAGGCCGACGGCAAGGCCACGCGCTATTTCATCGCCCCCGTGGGTGGCGGCAAGCGGCTCGCGCTGGCGGGAGGCGCGCTCGTGGTCATCACGCCGGGCTCGCCGCTCGGCGACGCGCTCTCGGGCAAGCGCGCGGGCGACGTGGTGGAGGCCGTGCTCGGCGGACGCACGCGGGAGCTCTGCATCGTCGCGGTGCAGTGAGCGAGGGACGGCGCCTCGCCGCGCCCGTGGTCGTCATCAAGGCCTGCGCGGGCCCCCGCGCCGTCGGCTCTCGACGTGCAGCGCCCAGTATACTAAACAGATGTTCAGTGAGGTCAGGCATGGGCTCGAGGTCTGCGAGGTGAGCGATGGCGTCCCGCCCCCCGCCCATCGCCATCGCCGCCGTGGCGCTCCCCCACCTCCCCCTCGAGGTGGCGCGCCTGCCGGCGGGCGCCGTGGCAGCGGCGCCCTGCGGCGTGGCCGTCGACCCTGGTGAGGGCGGCTTCGTCGTGCGCTCGGTGACGCCCATCGTCGACGCCACGGCGGCGGCGCGCGCGGCCGGCGTGCGCCCCGGTATGCGCGTGCTCGACGCCCAGCGCCTCGTCCCCATGCTCGGCGTGCAGGCGGTGACGCGTGCGCGCCTCGAGGCCGAGCTTCGGGTGGTGGCCGAGGCGCTCTTGTTGCACGCGCCCGGCGCCGAGCCCGTACCCCTCGAGGTGCGCGCCGCCGCGCCCATCGCCGCCGTGCTGCTCGACGTCAGGAACCTGCCGAACCTGGGCAAGACGCTCGTCGACGCGCGCCGGAGCTGCGCGCGCCTCGGCCACCAGGCGGTGATCGTGGCGGCGGCCGGCAAGCGCACGGCGCTGGCGTTGGCGCGCCAGCAGGCGCTGGCCGCCTGGAGCGCCCCAGAGCTCGACGAGCGGCGCGCCCTGGTGGTGGTGCACGACGAGGCGCGCGCACTGGCCCGGCTCTCGGTGAGCGCGCTCGGGCTGCCGGCACCGCTGGCCGCGCAGCTCGGCGCGCTCGGCGTGCAGAGCGCGCGCGATCTGGCGCGCCTGCTCCAGCGCGGCGGCGTCGAGCGGCTCGGCGAGCATGCGCGCGCGGTGCTGGCCTCGCTGTTCTCGCGCGCGGAGCCGGTGCGCTCGGTGACGCCGCCCGCGCGCCTCGTGGAGGAGCACGAGCTCGAGCACCCGCTCACCCACGTCGAGCCGCTCGCCTTCGTGCTCACACCGCTGGCGCTGCGCCTGGTGATGCGCGCGCGCGCGCGTCGTCGGCGCGTGGCCGAGGTGGAGCTCGCCTTGCGCCATCGCAAGAGCGCGCCCACCGTGCTGCGCGTGGCCTTCCCCGCGCCCATCCTCGACGAGGCCACGCTGGTGCGCGCGCTGGTGGTGCGCCTCGAGCAGGTGACGCTGCCCTTGCCGGTGGAGGGCGTGACGCTCGAGGCCACGCACCTGGTAGAGGGCAACGCGCGCCAGCTCGCGCTCGATCCGCGCGCGCGCGTCGAGGAGCGCGCCGGTGAGCTGGTGGCTGGCCTGGTGGCCGAGATGGCGGCCGAGCTCGGTACCGCGCGCGTGGGCTGCCTGGTGGTCGAGGGCGATCCCTGGCCCGAGCGCATGAGCGCGCTCGCGTGGCCGGCGCCGCCGCCGCCCGCGCCGCCGCCCGCGCCTCGACGTCGTCGACCGCGCCCGCGCCCCACGCTGCCGCACACGCGCGGCGGGCGCTTCTTGGCGGCGTGGCCCTGGCCCGTGCGCCTGCTCGAGGCCCCCGTCAAGCTCGCGCTGCCGGTAGCGCGCCGCGAGCTCTTGGGGGTGCTCGAGGGGCAGCGCGCCGACGACACGCCCTACGCGCGCGTCTATCAGGTGCTGGTGCTCGAGGACGGCCGGCGCGCGCTCGGCCTGTGGGACGAGGAGACCGAGGAGACGCTGGTGCAGGGGTGGTTTGACTGACGCGCACCTGCCGGTCGCGTCGGGTACAACCGTGCCCCATGGCAAACGCCACGACACGCCCGCGCGCCCACCTCACCAAGATCGTCGCCCTCGCCGCCAGGAGCGCCACCCTGGCCGACGTCTGGGATCGCCTGGCCGACACCTACGGCGCGCGCACCGCGCTCACGCTCGAGGAGCCCATCGCGCTCGAGGGCGCGCCCGTGGACCGGCTCAGCTACGTCGACCTCGCGCGGGTGATCGCGCTGCTCGCCGGCGCGCTGGTCGACGCAGGTGTGCGCGCGGGCGATCGCGTGGCGGTGTGCACGGCCAACCGCGTCGACTACGCGCTCACCTGCTTCGCCGCCGTGCGCGCGGGCGCCGTGGCGGTGCCGCTGCATCATCACCTGAAGCCCGCCGAGGTCGAGGCCTTCCTCACGCGATCGCGCGCGGGCTACCTGGTGGCCGACCCGTCGACCGCGGTGGCCCGCCGCGGCGTGGTCACGCTCACCACCGGCGTCGACGGCTTGCTCACGCGCGCGCTCCAGGACGCCTCGCCGCTGCCGGCGACGAAGGTGGCCGCGCGCGATGCGGCGCTCATCCTCTTCACCTCGGGCACCACCGGCGCGCCCAAGGGCGCGACCATCACCAGCCGCTCGCTCCTGGCGGTGGCGCGCCTGGCCGCGCTGGTGCCTGACGCGCGCGACGAGCGCGGCGTGTGCGGCCTGCCGCTGGCCCACGTCATGGGCATGTCGACGCTCTTGTGCGTGCTGCTGGCCGGCGCGCCTGTGCACTGGATCGCGAAGTTCGACGCCGCCCTGGTGCTCGCGCGCCTGCAAGCGCAGGGCGCCACCTTCTTCGTCGGTGTGCCCGCGATGTACGCGCTGCTGGCCGAAGAGGGCCCCGAGCGCTTCGATCTCTCGAGCGTGAAGCTGTGGGCCAGCGGCGCCGACGCCATGCCCCCCGCGCTGGTGGAGCGCTTCCGGCCCCTCGGCTGCGCCCTGCGCTCGCCGCGCGGTCGCCGCCTGCTCACGGCGGCCTTCGCCGAGATCTACGGCATGGTGGAGCTGTCGGGGCCGGCCATCGTCAAGCTGACGCCCCCCGGGCCCTACGACGACGGCGCGCTGTCGGCACCGGTCACGCGCGCCATCGAGCGCGTGCGCCGCGCCATCAGCGCCCGCGCTCCCGAGCTTGCCGGTGCGCGCGCTCGTGCGCGGGCCGCGCTGCTCGGCCGCGCCGCGGGGGCCACCAGCGGCGCGCTCGGCATCCTCATCCCGCCCTACCGCGCCCGCATCGTCGACGACGCGGGGCGACCGGTGCGCGCCGGCGTGGTGGGCGAGCTCGAGCTCAAGGGCCCCGGCGTGACTACGGGCTACGACGGTGACGCGGCCGCCACCGCGCGCGCGCGGCCGGGCGCTTGGCTGCGCACCGGCGACTTGGCGTGGAGGAACCGCGCGGGGCTCATCGCCTTCGCCACGCGCATGAAGGACGTCATCAAGCACGGCGGCTACTCGGTGTTCCCCGCCGAAGTAGAAGCGCAGCTCGGCGCGCATCCGCAGGTGGCCGAGGCAGTGGTGTTCGGCGTGCCACACAAGAGCAAAGGCGCAGTGCCCGCGGCTGCCGTGGTGCTCAAGAAGGGCGCGCACATCGACGAGGCCGCGCTGATCGCCTGGGCGCGCGAGCACATCGCGCCCTTCAAGGCGCCGCGACTCCTGGCGATCGTCACGAGCGCCGACGTGCCGAGGAACGCCAACCGCAAGGTGCTGAAGGACGAGCTGCGCAGCCGCTTGTTGGCATCGGGGGCGCTGGTGTCGGCGTGAGGGTCCTCACCCGCCCACGTGGCGCAACTTCTCGAGGTCACGCACCAAGCGGCGCGCGTCGGAGAGCAGGCCTTGGATCGATGGCACCTCTCCCGTGGTCTCCTCGCGATCGCGCATGTTGCCCAGCAGCCGATCGGCACCGTCCATGAGCTTG
>JADZDP010000214.1 GCA_020850995.1 Deltaproteobacteria bacterium | reverse complement strand
GCCACCGACGCCCCGCGACCAGCGATGGTCCGTTGCCCGCCGCCCGAAGCCCGCGGCCCGACACCGACGCCCGAGGGCCGGCGCCCGCAAACCGAAGCCCGCAAGATCGAGCGCCCGACAACCGATTGTCTGTCAGCCCTTGAGCTCGGGCGTCGCTCGCGTCAGCGCGCGGGCTCGTCGCGGTCGTGCTCACCGTGCACGCGCGCGCGCAGCGAGCCGTGCGCCAGCCGCACCTCGATCTCGGTGGCGGGCGGGGCGTCGCGCGCCACCGTGAGCACGCGCCCGTCGTCGACGCGGGTGGCGATGGCGTAGCCGCGGCCGAGCACCGTGAGCGGCGACATGGCCTCGAGGCGCGCTGCCAAGAGCGACAGGCGCTGGGCGCGCGCCTGGGTGGCGGACTCGATGGCGCGACGCAGGCGCGCCTCGAGCTTGGCCAGGCGCGCGCCCTGCTCGCGCAACACGCGCCCGGGCGCCAGCGCACGCAGGCGCGCCTCGAGCGCGCGCACGCGATCGGCGTGCCCTTTGCGTCGACGCGCGGCCGCTTGCTCGAGGCGCCGGGTCAGCGCCTGCGTCTGCATGCGCCTGCCGGTGAGCGCGTGCGTGGCGCGGCCATGCATGCGGCGCACGCGCTCGTCGAGCGTGCGCCGCAGCTCTGCCAGGCGCGGCACCGCCAGCTCGGCGGCATGCGTGGGCGTGGCCGCCCGCAGATCGGCCACCAGGTCCGCGATGGTGACGTCGTCCTCGTGGCCCACGCCGGCGATCACCGGCACGCGGCATGCGACGATGGCGCGCGCCACGCGCTCGTCGTCGAAGGCCAGCAGATCTTCGCGCGCACCGCCGCCGCGCACCAGCAAGATGACGTCGACGCGCCCGCTCCCATCGAGGCGGGTGAGCGCGGCGGCGATCTCGGCGGGCGCCGCCTCGCCCTGCACCAAGGTGGGCGCCACCAGCACCGGCATGGCGGGGAAGCGCTCGAACAAGCGCACCAGCACGTCGTTGATGGCGGCGCCCTGCTTGGAGGTGACGAGGCCGACGGCGCGCGGCAAGAAGGGCGGCTTGCGCTTGCGCTCGGGAGCGAACAGCCCCTCCTTCTCCAGGCGCTCCTTGAGCTGGCGAAAGGCCAGCTCGTGCGCGCCCTGGCCCACCAGCTGCACCTCGCGCACCGTGAGCTGCACGCTGGCGTAGTCGTTGAGGCCCACCTTGCCGTCGAGGACCACGGCGAGGCCGTCCTCGATGGTGAAGCCGAGGCGCTTGACGTCGCGCGCCCACAGCACGCAGGGCAGACCGGCGCTGCGATCGTCCAGGTCGAGCAGCTTGAAGAACAGGTGCCCGTTGCGGTGATTGCGCACCTCGGCCACCTCGCCTTGCACCAGGCACAACCCGATGTGCTCGACGTTGGCGCGGGCGCGCCGCAGCACCTCGGAGGGCGTGAGGGTGCCGGGCTGGCGGCGCTCAGCGCTGGCCGGGCGCGTGGCCTCGATGGCGGCGCTCCCCTCGACGAGGTCCAAGCTGCGCTTCCTGCTGGCCACGGCGGCTCCCCGGCTCGAGGTAGCACCGTGGACCAATTCTGCGCCACCCCTTGGGTGCGGGCGCGGCGGCGCGGTAGAACGGCCGACAGGTGCGGGCCACCATCAGGCCCACCGCAGTGCCGTGAGGGAGTGCGCATGTCCGAGAAACCGCTGTCGCCACCGGGCCTGGTCAGCGCCCCGCCTCCCGCTCGTCCCCCCGCGAGCCTGAGCGGGCTGCCGGCGCCGCCGCCCGGCCTGCCGCCGCCGCCCATGACCCCCGTGTCGATGCCCCCGTTGCCGCCGGGCTTGCCGCTACCGCCGGGCCTGCCGCCGCCGCCCGCCATGCCCTCGTTCGGCGCGCCGGCGCCGAGCCCGTTGCAGCTCGACGCACCGATGCAGGCGGCGGTGCGCAAGCTCGACGCCGTCGTGGTCGACTGCGTGCGTCGCACGCGCACCTGCACCTCGATCTATCTGTTCGTGGGCGATCCCGGGCCCTACCGCGCCGGGCAGTTCCTCTCCATCGACCCGCACCAGTTCCCCGAGCTGGCGCACTGGGTCGCGTTCCTCGAGGACAAGAAGGCCAAGGTAGAGCTGCCGCGCGCCTACTCGCTGCAGTCGGCGCCGGGCGAGAAGTGCCTGTCCATCTGCGTGGAGGCGGAGGACTACGACCCGAAGCGCGGCGCCTGGCCGCCGCTCTTGTCGCCCTTCCTGGCCTACAGCGCGCTCAAGGGCCGCGAGCTGGTGGTCACGGGCATCACCGGCAGCTACTTCCTCTCCGACGACGTCGATCAGCACACCGACCAGGTGGTGCACGTGGTGGGCGGCGCCGGCGTGGTGCCGAGCTACAGCATCGTCAAGGATGAGCTGAAGAACGGCCGGCACCCGCGCGTGCGCCACACGGTCATCACGCAGCACAAGAACCTCGCCGACAGCGTGCTGCGCGACCAGCTCGAGGCCTTGGCGCGCGCCTACCCCGACCGCCTGCAGCTGGTGCCGCTGCTCAGCGACGAGGACGTCGCCGGCTCGCAGCGGGGCCAGGTCAGCGTGGAGCTGCTGCGCAAGCACGTGCGCGACCCCGGCACTGCGCGCGTGTTCGCCAGCGGCGCGTCCGTCACGCGTCATGAGCAGCGGCTGGCGCGCGAGCAAGGCCTCGAGCCCGCGCCGCGCTTCCTCGAGAGCGTCACCGCCATGCTCGACGAGCTGGGCGTGCCGCGCGAGCACCTGAAGCGCGAGGCGTTTGGCTGAGCGGCCTTTCGCGGGCCCTCATCGGCGAGCGAGCCGCTACGCGGCGCCTTGCCGATAGCTGGTGGCGCGCTCCCAGAGCGCGAAGGCCTCGTGCAAGCGCGTGCCTAGCTCCGCCCGCGTGATGGGCGCGCCGAAGCTCACGCGCAGCACCTCGCCGTCGACGGTGACGGTGGGCGCGTGTGGCGCCAGCGCCCGCAAGGGCGGCGCCAGCGCCAGCAAGAGCGCGGGGCCGTCGCCGCGCACCACCCAGGCGTCATCGATGAGGGCGTCGCCGAGCTCGATCTCGCGCAGCGCCGCCACCGCGCCCGCCAGGCCGCGCTCGGGCGTGAGCGTCACTCGCCCGGGGCCGGCGGGGAGCTGGCCCTCGAGGCGCAGCCCGCGCACGTCGCCGTCGCCGTCGTCGAGCGCGACGCGCCCCGAGAGCTCGGTGAACGCCAACGTGCACACCATCGTGCCGTGCTCCTCGTACACGTCGGTGACCAGCGATGATGCCTCCGCGGCGCCGAGGAGGAGCTGCATCGCCTACTTGGCCGCGAAGGTGCCGACGTCGGGGGCCACCGCGTCGAGCGCCTCTTGCGACAGGAACTGCATGCTCGCCGGCGAGCCGCGCAGCTCGGCGTTGAAGAAGCCGATGCCGCTCGTGCGAATGGCCGGGAACGCCAGCTCGGTGGCGATGTTCTCGGGGCCGCAGCCGTCGGTGAGCGTGTTGGAGGCGTCGATCTCGAGCGCGGCGTCGATGGCCGCGACGTCGAGCACGCACAGGTCGCTGTAGGTGAAGTGTCCGGCGGCGTCGAGCGACAGCCACCACGTCTGCCCCGCGGGCAGGTGGCTGACGAGGGCGGCGGCGTTGGTGTCTTCGGGCAGCGTGCGATCGAGGCCGGCGGACTGCACTAGCACGGGGCGCGGCATCTCCTCCATCAGCACCGACGACTGCAGCTGCACCACGTCTTGGCTCGGCGGCGCGTGCGCCACCACGGCGTCGACGCGGTAGTCGATGGTGCCGGCCACCAGGCAGGTGTAGGCGCCAAACGAATGCCCGGCGCAGCCGACGCGCTCGAAGTCGAGCAGCGGGCGCAAGGGGTCGTCGGCGCCGAGCCCGTCGCGCAGCAGATCGAGCAAGGCCACCACGTCGTCGGGGCGCTCGGCCATGGCCTCCATCACCGTGTCTTCCTGCAGGTCGCCATCCTCCACCAGCTCGCGCAGCAGATCGACGGTGGTGTCGCCCTGGTGATCGGGCGAGGCCACCACGTAGCCGTGGCTCGCCAGGAACACGGTGAAGTAGTTGCTCTGCTCGCGCAGCCCGCCCTTGCCGTGGCTGAACACCACCACGGGGAAGGTGACGCCGTCGGCGCGGGGCGCAGCGTCGCGCACCGCCTCTGTCGTCAGCGTGCCGAGGTCCTCGGGGCTGAGGCCCTCGCGCAGGTCCTCGGGGATGCGGTCGTAGAGCGCGTAGCTCTGGAAGGGGCCCTCGCGCGCCGCCTCCACCGCCGGGTACCAGATCTCAGTCACCAGCTTGCGCGGCTCGCCGGTCGTCTCGTCGATGCGCAGGGTGTCGACGAAGGTCTCGGTGCGCACGCCCACGGGGTAGGGGCCGAGCACCCCAGGGTGCGGGGCGGCGTCAGCAGAGGCGGGCGCGAAGGGCAGGGGCTCACCGGCGACGCAGCCCGCGCCAAGCGCGGCCAAGAGGAGGAGGGGGAGGTGCCGCATGCGCGGCACGATAGCCAAACGAGCGGCCGCTGCCACTGTCCCTTGGTGGCGATATTGCCAGCGACGTGCGATGCACGGGCCATGGCCCTGGCGGAGCGCTTGACCGATGCGGTGAAGAAGCTCCTGGTGCTGGCGGCGGCGGCGGTGGTCACGCTGCTCGCGTTGCCCGCGCCCATCCAGTCGCGCGCCTGGGATCCGCCACGCCCCCCGAACCTCGACGGCGCGCTCGCGCTCAACCAGGCGCTGCGCGGCGCCGAGCGCCTGGCCGCCGGACAGCTGGTGGGCCCCAGCGGCGTCGTCGTCGACGAGCTCGGCCGCGTCACCACCGGGACGCTGGATGGCAAGATCGTGCGCATCGCGCCCAACGCGCCCCTCGAGGTGGTGACCGAGACCGGCGGTCGACCGCTCGGCCTCGCGCTCTCGCCCAGCGGCGACTTGATTGTCGCGGACGCCATGAAGGGCCTGTTGCGGGTCGACGCCGAGGGACACATCGAGGTGTTGGCGCGCGAGGCCGAGGGGCAGGCGCTGCGCTTCGCGCGCGGCGTGGCGGTGGCCAACGACGGCACCATCTACCTCACCGACGCCAGCGACGAGCACGGCTGGCACGAGCAGACCACCGCGGTGCTCGAGGCCGAGCCCACGGGGCGCCTGATCCGCATCCATCCGAGCGCGCGCGTGGCCACCGTCATTGCGCGCGATCTCTTCCTCCCCGGCGGCGTGGCGCTCGCGCCCGACGAGAGCTACCTCGTCGTCAGCGAGAGCGCCGGCTACCGCCTGACGCGGGTGTGGCTGAGCGGTGACCGCCGCAACCTGGCAGAGCCCTTCAGCGAGAACCTGCCCGGCTTCCCCGACGGCGTGAGCTTCTCGACCCGCGGCACGCTGTGGCTGGCCTTGCCCGCGCTGCGCAGCTCGCTGCTCGACGTGCTCCACCCGCTGCCCTTCCTCAAAGACACCTTCGCGGGCCTGCCCACAGCGCTCCTGCCACGGGCTCGTCCCCACGGGCTCATCCTCGAGCTCGACGCCAGCGGGCGCCCCCTGCGCGGCTTCCACGACGAGGGTGGCGCGCTGTTTCGCGACGTGACCTCGGTGGTGGAGGATCGAGGCGCGCTCTTGTTCGGCACCTCCTCGGGAACCGCCGTCGGCAGCTTGCCCTTGTGAGCACGTGGTGCCCGCGCTCACCCGGCGCGTAAGGTCAGCACCGTCACCTCGGGCTCGCTGCCCACACGCACCAGCGGAGAGCCGCGCCCGAAACCGAGCCCGCGGCTGACGTAGAGCAGGTTGCCACCCACCTGGTAGCTGCCGCGCACGAAGGGCTGCCCTGCGCGCGCGAACACGCCCTCGGTGACGCCGTGCAGCCAGATCTGCCCGCCGTGGGTGTGCCCCGACAGGCACACGAAGCCGCCATCCTTCGGCAGCTTGGCGGCGGTGGGCGGCGTGTGCGCCAGCACCAGGCGCGTGCCCGCGCAGGGGGCACCCTCGAGGGCGCGCGCCACGTCGTCACGCCTGGTGGCGCCGTCGTCGACGCCCACCACGCACAGGGGCGCGCCGCGCAGCTGCAGCGCGGTGTGTTGGTTGCGCAACACGCGCATGCCCAGGCGATCGAGGTCGCGCGCGATGGTGCGGCTGTCGGTCCAGTGATCGTGGTTGCCGAGCACGGCCACCACCTCGCCGTCGAGGCGGCACAAGAGCTCGGGCACGCGCTCCAAGGGATCGCCCTTGCGCGTGACGTAGTCGCCGGTGAGCGCCACCAGGTCGGGGCGCGCCTGGTTGAGCGCGTCGATGGCGGCGATGACGCGCCCGTCGGGCGTGTTGGCGCCGATGTGGATGTCGGTGAGCTGGCCCACGCGCAGGCCGTCATGGGCGGGGTGCAGGCCGGGCACCACCAGCTCCACTTCCTCGAGGGCGAAGGCCCAGCTCTGGCGCAGCCGGTGGTCGCGGCGCTCCTCGGCCCGGGCGCGGCGGCTGGTGAGGGCGGCTCCCACCAATCCGGTGAGCACGCGTCGGCGTGGCAGCATTGCGGCCAGTTTAACCACCGAGGCGGCGCAGCGCTTCCCGCGGGATCAGCCGCCGCGGATCACGCGCGCCGCACCCTTCCCTTCGAGGAAGGCCACCGCGCGCTCGACGAGCTCACCTTGCAGCACCACCGCGCCGTCTTCCACGCGGGCGCCGCAGCCGAGCGCGCGCTTGAGCTCGCTGCACAGCTCGTCGAGGAAAGCGGGGGCGATGCCGGCGATGAGCGTCACGGTCTTGCCGCCGTGGCCCTTGCGCTCCTTTCGCACCACCACCTTGTCGAGGAAGAGCTTGCGCGGGCGCTCGGCCTTCGTGGGCGCCGGCGCCTTGGCTTCGCCGGGCGGGAGCTGGTCTCTCAGCGCAGCCAGCTTGTCGAAGGGGTTGGCCATCGCGTGCTCTCCTTCCCTCAGCGCTCAGCGCCGGCGCGGTCGCTCGTCGTCGTCATCGAGCTCGTCCTCGGGCCCATCGTCGGGCAGGGTGGCGGGCGCGCCGCTGCGGGTCGCGGCCACGGCGAGCTCGGCGCCCACGGGGCAGTGATCGGAGCCCTCTACCTGCGGCGAGATCCAGGCGTCTTGCAGCTTGTCCTCGAGCTCGCGCGACACCACCACGTAGTCGATGCGCCAGCCTTGGTTGCTCTCGCGTGCGCGCGTGCGCGTCTCCCAGAAGGTGTACTGCCGCGGCACATCGCCCTTCTCGGCGCGGAAGGTGTCGACGAAGCCCGCCTGGAGCAGGCGATCGAACCATGCGCGCTCGTCAGGCAAGAAGCCGGAGATGTCCGCCCACTGCTCGGGCAGGGCCAGGTCGATGGGGCGATGGGCAACGTTGAAGTCGCCGCACACCACAACCGGGCGCGTCGACGCCAGACCGGTGATCACGTCGAGGAAGGCGTCGTGCCAGGCGTGCTTGAAGGCCAGGCGCTCGGGGCCGCTGCCGCCGTTTGGAAAGTACACGTTCAACAGCACCAGCGCGCCGAGGTCGACGCCCACGATGCGGCCCTCGCTATCGAACTCGGGGTGGCGCGTGCCGCCCACCGTGCAGGCGAAGGGCTCGGCGCGCAGCTCGTCGCGCAGGTACACGGCGGTGCCCGAGTAGCCCTTCTTCTTGCCGAAGCTCCACAGCGAGCGAAAGCCCGGCGGCGCGCGCAGCTCGTCGGTGAGGTCGCCGGCTTGCAGCTTGGTCTCTTGCAGGCACAGCAGGTCGACGTCGCTGGCGAAGGCCCACTGCAGATCGCCGCGCTTCCACACGGCGCGCAGCCCGTTGACGTTCCAGCTCACGATGCGCACGGGGTTACCCTGCTGAATCCAGCGGCGGGGGGCAAGTGGCGCTCGGCAGCAGCGGCAGCAGCAGCAGCAACAGCAGCAGCAGCAGCAGCAGCAGCAGCAGCAGAAGAAGAAGAAGAAGAAGAAGAAGAAGAAGAAGCTGGGGCTTGTTGTTTCGCCGTCATGGCGGGATCGCTGCTCTCGCGAGAGCAGGCGGCGGTGCCGCATCGACCGCCCCCTCCCCTGCCCCTCCCCGTTCGGGGAGGGCCCATCCACCTTCGTGCGCCTTTACGTCGTCACCAAGCTTGGTTCGCCCATCCTCGGCACGGCCCTCCCCGAACGGGGAGGGGCAGGGGAGGGGGCGATCTCCAGGGCAGGGTGGTCTGCTCTCGCGAGAGCAGCGATCGTCGACGAAGGCAGGACAACAAGCCCCAGCTTCTTCGTTCTCCTCTTCGGCCGAGATGTGGTCGAGAGCTTGGTCAAAGGCACAGGGCACAGGGCTGTCTGCGTCAGGAGACGCGCGCCGCGCTCTCGAGGATGGCCTCGGCGAACATCGCCGCGCTCTCGCGCCGCCAGCACAAGTAGAGGCAGGGCTCGATGAGCTCGAGCTCCATGAGCCAGGGCGCGCTGTCGTCGCCGGCCACCAGGTCGACGCGCGCGTAGAGCAGGCGCTCCTGAACGGTGAGCAGCGCGGCCGCCGCTGCCTCGCGCCAGGCCTCCGGGGGATCGACCCGCTCGATGCGCGCGCGGAACTCGGGCTGCGAGCGGAAGTCGCCCGTGGCCGGTGTCTTGTTGACGGCGTGGGAGAAGCGCAAGGCGCCGTGCTGCAAAAAGAACATGAGCGACATTTCGCCGGACGCGATGCCTGGCACGAAGGGCTGCACCAAGAGGTCGCGCGTGGCGAGCAAGGCCGCGACCTGTTCGTGTGCCCGCCCGATCTCCTCGGGCGCGAGCCGAAAGGAATCACGAGAGCCCGCCGACACCGCGGGCTTCACCACCAGGCCCCGCTGCCACTGCAGCTCGCGCGCCAGGCGCTCGAGGTCGACGCTGCTGCCCGCGGGCACGAGGCGCGTGGGCACGATGGCCACGCCCGCGCGCTGCAGCTCCAAGAGGTAGCCCTTGTGGGAATTCCAGCGCACCACCGAGGCGCGGTTCGCCAGGCGGCCGCCAGTGGCGTCGTCGACGCGCTCGGCCCATGCCACGAAGGCCTGGTGCTTGAGCGTGTAATCCCAGGTGGAGCGGATGACCGTGAGCTCGGCGTCGACGAAGGGGGCGTCGCCGGCGTCCCACACCGGGTGGCACAGCTCGGCGCCGCGCGCCGTCAGCGCCTCGAGCAGCGGCTCGTCGTCGCCGTCGAGGTGGGGCAGCTCGGCGCAGGTGGCGAGGGCGATCTTCACTTGCTCACCGTGAGCGCGAAGCCCACATCGGCGACGTCGCCATCGAGGGCGCTGTAGCTGACCCAGCTGCCCGTCACCTTCTTCACGTAGTTGCGCGTCTCTTCCACGGGGATCTGCTCGACGAACCAGTCCACCGGCATGGGCATGCCGCGCGGGGGCAGCCACTGCAGCACGGCGCCCGGGCCCGCGTTGTAGGCGGCGATGGCCAAGAGCGGGTGGCGCAGGCCCTTCAGGCGTCGCGCCAGGTGGGCGGCGCCCAGGCGCGCGTTCAGCGTCGGGTCGGTGAGCGCCGCAATGCTCGGTGGCGGCAGCTTGAGCGCGCGCGCCTCGTCGTTGGCGGTGGGGGGCATGAGCTGGCACAGGCCCACGGCGCCCGCCCACGACACCACGCCAGCGTCGAAGGCGCTCTCCTCTCTCGCGAGCCCAAACAAGAGCGGACGCGGCACGCCCAGCTCGTCGGCGGCGGGCTCGATGGCGACGCCGTAGGCGCGGGGCCAGTCGAGCGCCCAGGCGAGCGCGTTGTCGCGCCCGGGCTGCCCGGGCAAGAGCGCGAGCCCGCCCTCGCGCAGGAGCGCGTGCCCTTGGCCCGGCGCACCCACGCGCGCCACCAAGAGCGCCAGCGCGAAGCGGTCTTCGGCGCTCGCGCCCTCGCGCGGCACCAGGTCGAGCGCCGTGAGCGCCTCGTCGTCGTAGCCGCCCTCCACCAATGCGCGCGCCAGCTGAAACGCCGGCTGTGCCGACAGCGCGGTGCTCGGTGAGATGCTGCTGGTCGCCGCGAAGGCGCGCGCGCCGCGCACGCTCGGCAGCGTGGGCGCTGGCTGCCGGGCGTGGGCGGCCACGTCGCTGACCAAGAGGCGCGCCAGGTGTCCGTAGTAGCTGGCGGGCCGGCTGGTCGCGAGCGCGCTGAGCGCGGCCAGGGCCGCGTCTTTGGCGCGCGCGTCGCTGGTGGCGTCGAGGCGATCGAGGCGGGGCGCCAGCTGCAGCCGCGCCGACCAGTAGAGCGCGCGGTCCACCACGTAGGGCGCGGCGCTCGGCGCGGTGCGCGCCGCCTCGTCGAGCACGGCGCGCGCGCCCTCGACGTCGCCCTTGCCGGCGCGCACCAGCGCCAAGGCGAAGCGCGCCTCGTGGGCCATGTCGCCGGCGGGGAAGCGGGCCACCAGATCGGCCAGCGTGGCGTCGGCTGCTGCGTCGTCGCCTCGTCGCGCCAAGCGCTCGCCGAGCCACAAGAGCACGTCGTCGCTGAGGGGGTCATCGCGGTAGCGGAGCGCGAAGTTGCGCAGCTGCGCGTCGGCGTTGCTGTTGTTCGACACCGCGGCCACGCGCGCCGCCAGGTAGGCCGCCTTCTTCTTGGTGTCGTCGTTGCAGCGCTTGGCCACGGCGTCGAGCTGCTGCTGCGCCGCGCGGTACTTGCGCAGCTTGCGCCAGGCCTTGCCCAAGAGCAGGCGCGCCTCGCACGCGGTGGTGCTGTCGTCGAGGGTGAAGGGCGCGAGCGCGTCGATGACGGCCTGGCTCTCGTGGCGCTCGGCCAGCTGCGCTGCGCGCGTCAGCGCGGCGGCCAGGTCCTCGGGCGGGCGCAGGGCGGCGGCGGGGAGCTTGGCCGCAAGCTTGGCGGCGTCGGTGTCGGGGAGCTCCACGAGCAGGCGCTCGAGCGCCCGGCTGGCCTGGGCCGGCGCGCCGCGCGTGGCGACCACCAAGAGCGCGCGGCCCAGGGCGGCGCGCGCGTCGCCGTCGAACAGGTCGACGCGCGCCTCGAAGACGCGCAGCACGTCGGGGATGGGCAGCGCGCGTCGCTCGAGGAAGGCGGCCATGCCGTCGAGCACGTACGCGTCGGCGCCGAAGGGCCCCGCCCCAACCTCGAGCCAGGCGGCGAGGGCGGCGGCGGGGTCGCTCGCCTCCAGGCAGCGCGCGCTGCGCAGCGCGGCCGCGGGCGCGCGCGCCGACGAGCGGTCACGCTGGTAGAGGGCGCAGGCGCCTGCGCCATCGCCCAGGCCCACGAGCGCGGCGCCGCGCAGGCCGGGCGCGTCGACGCCGCTCTTGTCGACGAGGGCGCGGGCGTCGGCGAAGCGTCGCTCGTCGAGGGCCCTGCGCGCCTCACCGAGGGGATCGGTGCCGGGCAGCCCGGCGGCGGCCGCGGGCTGTGCGAGCGCCATGAGCGCGGCGAGCGCCGCCACGGCGAGGATGGCGCCGCAGCGCCGGGGCAGGGGAGGGGAGCGTCTTCGGGTCACCGCCATCACGGCTGCTTTGCTACAACAGGCGCAAATGCGCCGTCGATTCCCCTCGCTCGCCGCGGCCTTGGTCGCAGGCTCACCCGCGCTCCTGGCGGCGGCCCTGCTGGCCGCCGCGCCCGCACCGGCGGCGCCGCCAGCCCCGTCGTCGTCGCTGTGGACCAACCCGCCGGCGCGGCGCACGGCGGTGGCCATCCCCTCGGTGGCGCCGCTCGTCGACCGCCTGGAGCCGGCGGTGCTGGTGATCTTCACCGAGGCGCCCTTCACCCCCGAGGCGCTGCCGCCGAGCCACCCGCCCATCGGCCCCGAGCTGCCCTTCGACGGCGAGGGGCCCGAGCTGCGTGGCCAGGGCGCCGGCTTCATCGTCACCGCCACAGGCTACGCGCTCACCAACCACCACGTCGTCGAGAACGCCACCAGCATCGCGGTGCGCGTGGGCGACAGCCCCGACGAGGTGCCGGCCACCGTGGTGGGCTCCGACGAGAAGACCGACATCGCGCTCATCAAGCTGCAAAGCCCGCGCACCGATTGGCCTGTCATCCCGCTCGGCGACAGCGAGCTGCTCAAGGTGGGCGACTTCGTGGTGGCCATCGGCAGCCCCTTTGGCCTCGAGCAGTCGGTGTCCATCGGCATCATCTCGGGGCGCAGCCGCAGGGACATCGCGCCCTCGGGGCGCGCGGGCCTCTATGACTTCTTGCAGACCGACGCAGGCATCAACCCGGGCAACTCGGGCGGCCCCTTGTTGAACCTCTACGGCGAGGCCATCGGCATCAACAGCGCCGTCAACGCGGCGGCCAACGGCATCGGCTTCGCCATCCCCATCAACATGGTCAAGCGGCTCTTGCCGCAGCTCAAGGACAAGGGCCGCTTCGAGCGCAGCTGGATCGGGGTGCAGATCACGGGCCTCGACCTTGACGTCGCCAAGGGCCTCGGCCTCGACCGGGCGCGCGGCGCGCTGGTGCGCGAGGTGGTGCCCGAGGGCCCCGCGGGCAAGGGCGGGCTCTTGCCCGGCGACGTCATCGTCGGCTTCGAGGGCAAGGCCATCAGCGACAGCTACGAGCTGCCCTTGCTCGCCGGTGAGGCCGGCGTGGGCGCCAAGGTCAAGCTCGACGTCGTGCGCGAGGGCAAGCCCGCCGTCGTCACCATCCTGCTCGAGGCCCACCCCGACAACGCCGCCAAGACCGTGGCAGTGAGCGCCAAGGAACCCGAGCACGATGGCTCGCTCGGGGTGAGCGTGGTGTCGCTCGACGCCGACGACCGCGAGCGCCTCAAGCTGCGGACCGACGTGGCGGGCGCCCGCGTCACCAAGGTGCGCCCGGGGGGCCCCTCGTTCAAGGCCGGGCTCGCCCCCGACGACGTCATCGTCAGGGTCGGCGCCACCGACATCCGCAGCGCGCCCGACTTCGCCGCCGCCGCCGCCGCCGCGCGCGGGGGCGCGCTCATGAAGCTGCTGGTGCGCCGGGGCGCAGCCACCATGTTCGTGCCGCTCTTGGTGCCCGCGCGCGACGCCAACAAGCCCGCTGCCACGCCATGATGCAAGACGATCTGGCGGCCCGCGCGCAATGCATCCGCGTGGTGGCTTTCGACGTCGACGGCGTGTGCACCGACGGCAAGCTCTACTACGGCGAGCACGGCGAGGTGCTGCACGCGTTCTTCGCGCGCGACGGCCTGGGCATCGGCATCGCGCGCAAGGCCGGGCTCATCTTGGTGGCGGTGAGCGGCCGCAGCAGCAAGCACGTCGAGGCGCGCCTCAGCGAGCTCAAGGTGCCGCACATCTTGCAGGGCGTGGCCAAGAAGGACGAGGCCCTCGAGCGCGTGCTCGACGAGCTCGGCGCCACCTGGGCAGAGACGGCCTTCATCGGCGACGACATCAACGACCTGCCGCCCATGAAGAAGGCCGGCCTCGCCTGCTGCGTCCCCGACGCGGCCGACGACGTGGCCGAGGCAGCGCACGTGGTCACGCGACGCCCCGGCGGGCGCGGCGCCCTGCGCGAGCTGCTCGAGCTGGTGCTACGCGCGCAAGGGCGTTGGCCCACGGGGGGGTAGCAGCCCTCACGCACCCGCGGCGCGCAGCCAGCCAGCCATGGTGCGCGCGTCGCTGAGGCCCGACTGCTCGCGCACCGGGCGCCCGTCTTTCAGCACCACGAAGTGCGGGATGCCGCGGATGCCGAAGCGCGCCGCCAGCTCGGGGTTCGCCTCGGTGTCGACCTTGAGCACCAGCGCGCGGCCCTTGAGCTCGTCGGCCACGGCCTTCACGTGTGGCGCCGCCATGCGGCAGGGCGCGCACCAGCCCGCCCAGAAGTCCACCAGCACCGGCACCTTGGCGTGCGTGACGACGTCGTCGAAGGCGGCGGCGCTCACGTCGAGGGGAACGTCGAGCGCGGGCAGCGCGCCCTTGCACTTGCCGCAGCTGCCGTGGTCGGCGAGGTGCGCGGCGGGCACGCGGTTGTTGGCGCCACACGAGGGGCAGGGGCGGATCATGACGAGCTCCTGCTCTCTTCCGTAGGCACGGCGTCGAGGGGGGACAACCGCACCGACGGGGTCTGCGTCGTCGCGCCGCGTGTGACCGAGGTCCTGGCGCTGCGCGTCCCCTCGCGTATCTTCGTGCCATGGACCCCCAGCGCTTCACCTCCGCCGCCGTCCCGAGCCAAGGCACGCCGCCGCCGGTGCCGCCGGCGCCGCCGGTGCCGCGCGTGGTCACGTGGTACCGCGTCTACGCGGCTGCCTTCGTGGTGCTCTACTCGCTGGTCGCGGTCATGGGCGTGGCGCTCATGATCTGGGGCGAGGACATCGACATGCGCGACGGCGAGGGGCTCGCCACGGGCGCCATCTGCGTCGCCCTCGGTGTGCCCTTCGCGATCGCCTCGCTCGTGGGCGCGCTGGCGCCGCCGCGCAAGTGGTCGTGGATCTACGGCCTCTGCCTCATCGCGCTCGGCATGACCTCGGCGTGCTGCATGCCCGCGTCGGTGCCGCTGCTCATCTTCTGGTTGAAAGACGAGACCAAGGCGCACTTCGAGATGAAGTGAGCGGGGCGGGGCACCGAGCGGCGCGCGCGCAGAATCTGGCAGGAAATCGTCGTGAGCGGCCCGCTGGCAAGGCGCGGGTGGGGCCGCGAGGCGAGCGTACCGAGGTACGTGACGCCGAAGCGGAGGGACCCGCAACGCCGCCAGCGGGTCGCGCAGCAGATTTCCTGCCAGATTCTCAGTCCGTAGCGAACAGCCACGAGAGCTGCGTGCTCGGGCCGAGCTCGTCGATGACGTGGCGGCGAAAGGCGCGCTTCAAGCGCGTGGCGAGCTGCCCCATGCGCTGCTTCGAGATGCCGTAGCGAGCGCCGAGCTCCACCAGGCTCTTGGGCTCTGGCGCCACCAGGTGCTCGGTCCAGATGACACGGTCGCGCTCGTCCTGCAGCCCCTCGGCGAAGCGCTGCATGAGCCCGGCGACGAGCTTTTGCACCTCGAGGTGCGCGGCGTTGTGCTCGGGGCCCGTGCCCTCATCGGCGATGAGCTCGCCGAGCGTGCTGCCGTCGTCATCCGGGCCCACCTGCGCGTCCAGCGAGGCCTCGCGCCCGTCGAGGCGCGCCACCACGCGCGCCACCTCGATGGGGTCCTCTTGCACCTCTTTGGCGATGGCGTCGATGGTGGGCTCCTTGCCCTCGGCCAGGAGCTTTCGGCGCACGCGCGGCAGCTGGAAGTAGAGCTTCCTGCCCGCGCGCGTGTTGCCGGTGTGGATGGCGCGGCCGTTGGTCATCAAAAAGCGCGTGAGCTGCGCGCGGATCCAATAGACCGCGTAGGTGCCAAAGCGCGTGCCCTGATCGGGATCCCAGCGCTGCGCGGCCACCGCCATGCCCGCGCTGGCCTCTTGCACCAGGTCCATCAGGTTGGTCCAGGCGCGCCGGTACTGGTGCGCCATCTTGATGGCCAAGCGCAGGTTGTGCACCACCAGCTTCTTGGCGGCCGACTGGTCTTGGTAATCGCGCACCTTGAGGCCGAGGGCGCGCTCTTCCTCTTCAGACAGGCGCTGCACGCGCGTGGCCTCGCGCACGAACGCGGTGTAGAGCGCGTCGCCGCGCCCCGCCGGTGGCACCTCGTCGTCGACCACGGGGCCGCCCGGCCCCTCCTCTTGCACCCACTCGCCCTCGGGCAGCGCCACCGCGCCGCGGCGCACCAGCGCCTCGCCGCCCACGTCGAGCACGGGGCCGCCTTCGTCGTCGTCAGCGGGCTCGAGCGCGGCCTGGTCGTCGACGATCTCGGCGGGCTCGGGCGCCTCGACGATGGGCTCGGCGGGTTCGGGCGCCCCTGGGCGCTCCGTGCTCTCTTGCGTCTTTGGCGAGCGCCGCTTCGGCGCGCTCGCGCTGGTCGCGCTTCGCTTGCCCATGGGCACCCAAGCTAGCTGTTTTCCGCCGCCGCGCCCACGGCCGATCCTGCCGGCAGCCCGCGGCCCTTCCACAGCGCGAACAGCGCCGGGTACAGCAGGAGCTCCAGCACGAACGACGAGGCGATGCCGCCGATCATGGGCGCGGCCACCCGCTTCATCACGTCGGCGCCGGTGCCATCGGACCACAAGAGCGGCAAGAGGCTGAGCTCGGTGACCACCGTCATCAGCTTCGGCCGGATGCGCCGGGCCGCGCCCTCGACGATGGCGTTCGTCAGGTCGGCGCGCGTGCGCAGCATGCCGAGCGCGTGGTGCTCGCGGTGCGCGATGGTGAGGTAGAGCAGCATGACCACGCCGGTCTCGGCGTCGAGGCCGGCCAACGCGATCAGGCCCACCCACACGGCTACCGATAGGTGGTAATCGAGCGCCCACAAGAGCCAGACCGCGCCGATGAGCGAGAAGGGCACGGCCAAGAGCACGATGCCGGTCTCCACCACGCTCTTGGTGCTCCACCACAAGAGCAGCGCGATGAGCGCCAGCGTGACGGGCACCACCCACGCGAGTCGGTCGCGCGACGCCTCGAGGTGCTCGATCTGCCCCGCCCACGACAGGCGCACGCCCTCGGGCAAGCGCAGCGCGTCCACCAGCGGCTGTGCGTCCTTCACCCAACCGGCTACCGGGCGATCGGTGTCGATGAGCACGTAGCTCACGAGCAGGCCATCCTCGCTGCGCACCATATCGGCGCCGCTGGTGGTCACGACGTCGGCCACCTCGCCGAGCGCGATCTGCGTGTCGCGCAGGGTGGGCACCAGCACGGCAGCGATCTCCTCGGGATCGTCGCGGCTCTCCTTCGGCAAACGCACGCTGACGCCGAAGCGCTGGCGCCCGTCGATGATCTCGGCCACCGGCATGCCGCCCACGGCCACCGCCACCGCCTCGAGCACGTCGTCGACGCGGACGCCCAGGCGCGCGCAGTCGTCGCGCCGCACGCGCACGTCGACAAAGAAGCCGCCCGCCTGGCGCTCGGCCACCACGTTGCGCGTGCCGGGGACATTCTTGAGCGCGCGCTCCACGAGCAGCGCGGCGCGCTCGAGGGTGGGCAGGTTGGGGCCGCTCAGCTGCGCGGCCACCGGGCTCTTGACGCCCGTCGACAACATCTCGATGCGCGTCTGGATGGGCATCCACCAGATGTTGGGTAAGCCCGGCACCTGCAGCAGCTGGTCCATCTCCGCCACCAGGTCGCTCATGCGCTTGCCCGGGCGCCATTGCTCCTTGGGCTTGAAGGTCACGGTGATCTCGGCCATGCCGAGCGGCGCCGGGTCGGTGGCGCTCTCGGCGCGGCCCATCTTGCCGAACACGTGATCGACCTCGGGCACGCGCAGCAGCTCCGCGTCGATGCGCGTGAGCACGTCGGCGGCCGTGGCCACGCTCATGCCCGGCGGCGCCGTGGGCATGTAGAGGATGACGCCCTCGTCGAGCGGCGGCATCAGCTCTTCGTCGAGGCGCAAGAACAGCGGCACGGTGACGGCCATGAGCGCCACGGCGATGACGATGGGCACCAGCGGCCAGCGCACCACGGCGCGCACCACCGGCGCGTACACGCGCTGCAGCGCGCGGCTGATGACGTCCTCGTCTTCGGCGTGGGCCTTGCCGCGCACGAAGAAGCCGATGAGCGCCGGGGTCAAGGTGATGGCCAAGAGCGCGGCGCAGGCGAGCGCGTAGGTCTTGGTGAAGGCCAAGGGCGCGAACAGGCGCCCTTCCACGCCGGGCAGCGTGAACACCGGCGCGAACGACACGGTCATGACCAAGAGCGAGAAGAAGATCGAGGGCCCCACCTCTTGCATGGCCTCGATGACCACGACACGGCGCGTGCGCCCATCGGGGTTGCGATCGAAGAGCTCGAGGCGGTTGTGCACGTTCTCGATCAGCACGATGGACGCGTCCACCATGGCGCCGATGGCCACGGCGATGCCGCCGAGCGACATGATGTTGATGGTGAGCCCCTGCGCGGTGACGGGGAGGAACGAGATGATGGCCGCCAAGGGCAGGCTCAGCACTGGCACCAGCGCGCTGCGCACGTGGCGCAAGAAGAAGAAGATCACCAGCGCCACCACGAGCATCTCTTGCAGCACGGTGTCGCGCAGGGTGTTGACCGACTCGATGATGAGCGGGCTCCGGTCGTAGGTGGGCACGATGCGCACGCCGGGCGGCAGGCCGGCGCCGAGCTCGTCGATGCGGCGCTTGACGGCGTCGAGCACGGTGAGCGCGTTCTGCTGTTGGCGCATGATGACGATGCCGCCCACCACCTCGCGTTCGCCGTCGAGGTCGGCGACGCTGCGGCGCGGCGCCGGTCCCCACGCCACCTCGGCCACGTCCTCGACGCGCACGGGCACGCCGTCGTCGTCGGTGCGCACGAGCGCGTGGGCGATCTGCGCTGGCGTGGTGGCTTGCGCGCGCGCGCGGATCATGTGCTCGTGGCCCGCCAGCTCGAGCACGTGGCCGCCCGCGTCGCCGGTAGCGGCGCGCACGGCGGCCACCACGTCGGCGGTGGTGATGCCGAGGCCGCGCAGGCGCGCCGGGTCGAGCAGCACCTGGATCTCGCGCACGAAGCCGCCCACCGACGCGACCTCGGCCACACCCTCCACCGCCTCGAGCTGAAAGCGCAGCGACCAATCCTGCAGCGCGCGCAGCTCGTGCAGGCCCATGCGCCCGCTCTCGTCGACGAGCGCGTACTGGTAGATCCAACCCACGCCGCTGGCGTCGGGGCCGAGCGTGGGGCGCGCGTCGGCCGGGAGCCGCGTTCGCGACGACAGGCTCTCGAGCACCCGCGCCCGCGCCCACGACGCGTCGGTGCCGTCCTCGAAGATGACGGTGACGAGCGAGAGCCCGAAGGACGACTGCGCGCGCACCACGCGCACGCCGGGCGTGGCCACGAAGGCGGTGGAGAGCGGGTAGGTGACTTGATCTTCCACCACGTCGGGGCTGCGCCCCTCCCACGGCGTGGCGATGACCACCTGCACATCGGAGACGTCGGGCACGGCGTCGAGCGGCGCCTGCGACAACGTGCCGAGCGCCAGGCCGCACGCGATCAAGGTGAGCGCCAACACCGGCAGCGGCCGGTCGGCGCAGAACGCGATGACGCGCGCGATGGGGTTCACGGGGCGCCCCCGTCAATGAGCATGCCGGCGTCGGCGGCGGGCGCGTCGAGCGCGCCGGGCCAACGCAGCCGGCTCTCGGACGCGAGCAGGAAGGCGCCGTCGACCACCACCGCGTCGCCCGCGTCGAGGCCGCTCACGATCTCCACTTGCTCGCCGCCGCGCCGGCCGAGCTGCACCGTGCGCGGCACGAAGCGGAAGCCGCCGGCCATCGAGGGGTCGGGTGTCTGCACGAACACCACGCGGCGCGGGCCCGTGTAGAGCACGGCGCTGGCCGGCACCAAGAGCGCGTCGATGCTGCCGAGCACGATCTCCACCTCCACCACCATGCCCGGCCGCAGCGCGGCCCCGCGGTTGGCGAGATCGACACGCACCCGCGCCGTGCGCGCCCCGCCCTCGACGTTCGGCAGCACGCGCGCCACCTTGCCCTCGTGGTGCGCCCCGTTGACCGCGATGAGCGCGCTCTGGCCCACGCGCACCTCGCCCACGTCGGCGGTGAACACGTCGGCCTCGACCCATAGGCGATCGAGCTGTGCGAGGCGCAACAGGCGCATGCCGGCCTCGACGCGCGCCCCCGGCACCACACCCTTGTCGACGACGACGCCGGAGACGGGCGCCAGTATGGGCGCTGGATCGAAGGGCGCGCCGCGCCGCACCAGCTCCTCGACCTGCGCAGGCGTGAGGCCCAAGGTGCCCAGGCGCCCAGCGGAGGCGCGCGCGAGCCCCTCGTCGCTGCCGGCCACGGCGCGCAGGTGCTCGGCCTGCGCCGCCACCAGCTCCGGCGCGCTCAGCGTGAACAGCACCTGGCCCGCCTGCACCACCATGCCCACCTGATCGACCGTGACGTCGACGACCCAGCCGCCCACGCGCGGGCTCAGGTCGCGCAGGCGCGTCTCGTCGAACACCACGCGGCCAGGCGCCTTGATGGAGGTGGCCAGGCGCCCGCGCGTCACCGTGGTAGTGCGCACGCCGGCCAGCGCGCGCTGGCGCGCGTCGAGGGCCAGGGCGCCGTCGTCGGGCATGCGATCGTCGACCTTCACCAGGTCCATCTTGCAGATGGGGCAGCTGCCCGGGTGGTCTTGGCGCACCGCCGGGTGCATGGGGCAGGTCCAGACCTCGCCGCTTCGGTGCGCGGCAGGCTGGTCGCGACAGCCGGCGAGCACGAGGAGCGCGGGGGCCATGAGGGCCAGCACAACGAAGAGCAGGCGCGTGCGCGTCATGGGGTCACCGACGGTGCAGGAGTGGCAAGGAAGGACACGCCGGCCGCGCGCCACAGCTCGGCGCGCGCGCGACAGCGCGCGGCGGTGGCGCGCGTGCGCTCGAGCTCGACCGCGCGCTCCTCGTTGGTGGCGTCGAGCGCGGCGTCGAGCGCGGCGCCGCCCGAGAGCGCCGCGCGCGCCGTCTGCGCCCGGGCGCTGGCCAGCGGCGCCACGCGCTCCTCGAGCACGGCGAGCATGCGGGCGGCGGCCGCGTCGCGCGCGCGCGCGGCGGCCAGCTCCGCGGTCACGCGGCGCCGCGCCTCGTCGAGGCGAGCCGCCGCGGCCTGCTCCATGGTGCCGGCGGCGTCGCGCTCGGCGCTGCGCCCGCCAAAGAACACCGGCAGCTCGACGCCCACGCCCACCGTGAACGCGTGGGAGAGCGGCCACATCGAGGAGTAGCCGAGGGACGCGCTCAGGTCGGGCACCCACGCGGCGTTGGCGCGCGCGCGCTCCGCCTGCGCGGCCTCCACCTGCGCGGCCTCGCGGCGCACCTCGTCGCGCTCGTCGAGGGCCGGGGCGCTCGGCTCGGCCAGCAGCCACGGCACCTGCTCGCCGGGTGCCGGCAGGGGCGCGCCCGCGGCGCGGCCGAGCAGGAGGTTGGTCTCGACGTCGAGCGCCGCAAGCTCGCCCTCGCTCTCGAGCACGTCGAGCGACAAGCGCGCGGTCTCGGCGTCGAGGCGCTGGGCGTCGCCCACGGTGGCCCGGCCGCTGGCGATCTGCGCGCGCGCCACGTCGGCCATGGCGCCCAACACCTCGACGTGACGGCCGCGCACGCGCGCCACCGTCGCCGCCTCCCACGCGCCGCAGGCGACCAGCGCGGCCTCGCGCTCGAGGTCGAGCAGCAGGGAGTCGCGTTCGGCGCTCACGCCGCGGGCCAGGGCCGCGGTGCGCGCCGCCTCGTGTCCCAAGCGCCCCGAGAGCGGGAAGCGCTGCGCCACCATCAGCTCGGCGCCGAAGCCGCTCGCCCCGTGGGGATCCGGGGGCAAGAGCCCGGGCACCGACAGCGGTGCTGCGCGCAGCTCGAGCATGGGGTCGGGCAGGGTGTCCGCGCCCTCGGCGGCGCGGCGCGCGCCCGCGCTCTCGAGGGTGGCGGCGCGCACCCGCGGGTTGTGGGCGCGCGCGAACGCCGCCAGCGCCGCCGGCGTGCGCTCGACGACGTCGTCGGGGGCGGCGCCGAGCAGCCAGGGGATCACGAGCGGGATCAGGGACGCGCCACGGCGCGTCGGAGGGGACAAGTGCATGGGAGCTCCGTGCGTACGTCGAGAGGGCGCCGACGTCGACGGAGTCAGATCAAGAGCACGCGCTTCTTCAGGTGCAGGGGCGGCCCCGTGGTGAGCGCCGTGCTGGCCGCGCTCGCGGGCGTGGGCGCGGGATCGCTCAGGATCAGCGTGGCCGCCAGCATGGGGACGAGGGTCCGCACGGGTGCTGCCAGGTGGAAGTCGGCGCCCGCGCGGGTGGAGGGCGGGATGGCGGTGGTGGCAGGCGCGGCGGCGTCACAGCAGGGCGCGCGCGCCAGCTCGTCGCCCTGCGCGGGGAGGCGCACGCTGTGCTTGCAGCAGCAGGAGCGGTGGGTGGTGTTGAGCGTGCGGCACATCAGCACGCTGTCTTGCACGCCGGCACCGGCGACGAAGAGCGCGAGCAGGAGTGCGGTGAGCGATCGCAGCGCCGTCACCCCGTGAGCATAGAGGCTCGCGTGCGATGCGGCCAGCAAGCATCAGGTCCGCGGCGAGAACCCCCCGTTTGCCCGCGACGCCACGCAGATCTGCTCAGGGCTTCTGCTTGTCGCCGGGCTCGCCCTGCACGACCTCGAGGATGTGATCGCCCACCATCACGCGATCGCTGGGCTTCAGCACCATGGGCGAGATCACGCGCTGGCCGTTCACGTAGGTGCCGTTGGTGGTCTTGAGATCCACCACGATGGCCTTGCCGTCGCGCACCACGATGCGCGCGTGGCGCTTCGAGATGTTGCCCGCGGCGATGACGATGTCGTTGCCCTGCACGCGCCCCACGGTGAGCTCGGCGCACAAGGGCACGCGCGTCAGCTCTTTGCCCCCGGGGCCGCGCACCACCACCTCGCCACCCTTGATGACCTGACCCGAGGCGTGATCGATCCACGCCGTCACGCGCGCGCTCTTCATGTCGGCCACGTGCTTGCCGCCCTGGGCCACGTCGACGCCGAGCTGGGTGGCCTTGAACTCCGCGTACTCGGCGCCCGCGGGGTGCCGCTCGTAGGCGGTCACCTCGTCGACGAGCTGCTCCACCGCCTCGGAGAGCGCGCTGCCGTCCATCTTCTGGTACCCCGGTACGGCCTCGAGCACGGCCATGTGGCGACGCAAGATGGCCGCGGCGGCGTCGAACTTGCCCTGGTCGGCCAAGGCGCGCGCCTCGGCGCGGGCCACCTCGGCGCGCGCCAGCGCCGCGGCCGCGTGCACCTCCACCACCAACGCGGGCTCGGCGTCGACGACGCGCACGCTCACGCGCTGCTCGAGGGTGCTCAGCTCGCTCGAGCCGGCGCGGCGGAAGCGCACCTTGACCAGGGCGCCCACGATCTCTTGCGGCTCCTTGGGCGCGTCGATGAGCACGCGCGCCACCGCGATGCGCTCGGCATGCTCGCGCAGGTCGGGCTGCGGCACCACCAGCCCGTCTTTGGCCAAGCGCGGGCGCGCACCGATGACCTCCACCAGCTCGGCGTTGTCGCCGGGGCAAAACACCAGCTCCACGGCCTCGGCCACCACGTCGCTCTGGGCGCCCACGGCGCGCGCGAACTCCACGCGCGCCTCGGTGGGATCGGGGATGAACCAGTACTGTCCGGCGCCGGCGGCGGCGATGGCGGCGAGCACGTCGGGGTTGTGGCGCGCGCCGTAGCCGAGGGTGGTGATGCTCACGTCGGGGCGCATCTTGGCTGCGATCTCCTGCAAGCCCGCGGGGGCCGTCACGCCCTGGTTCGCCTCGCCGTCCGAGAGCAGCACCATGACCTGCCGCTCGTGGGCGGCGCGCGCGCCCAAGACCTTGTGGCCAAGCAAGAGCCCGCTCTCGAGGTTGGTCTGCCCGGTGGCGTCGATGGCGTCGCAGCGCCGGCGCAACTGGCGCTTGGCCTCTTGCGACAGCGGCGCCGACTCCGCCACCACGGTGGCGGCGCCCGAGAAGGCCACCACGCCGACCTTGTCGGTGGGCGCCAACAGGTCGAGCAGCACGTGCAACGACGCTTGCACGTGCGAGAGCGGCTGCCCCTTCATGGAGCCCGAGGCGTCGACGACGAAGCACACCGACAAGGGCGGGCGCGCCGCGTCGAGTGGGCGCCCCACGGCGACGAGCTGGGCCATGAGGGCGAGCTCGGTGCGGCGACCGGGCTTCACCGACTCACGCTCGAAGAGCGCGCGCAGCTTGAGCGTGTCCATGGCGACCTCCCGTTGTACGGATGAGGCCAGTGTAGAGAGTCGGGCGGATCGCGTGCGTGAAGGGATCACGTTGGTCCGCTTTCGCGCAGCCTCGTGTGTGCTAATGGCGCTGCCATGCCTACTCGGCGACGAAGCGCGCGCTCCGCAGCACCCCTGGTGGGCGTCATCATGGGCAGCGCCTCAGACGGCCCCACCCTGCGTGCTGCCGTCGACGTGCTCGGCGCCCTCGAGGTGCCTTGCGAAGAGCGCGTGGTGTCGGCGCACCGCATGCCCGACGACATGTTCCGCTACGCCGAAGAGGCCGAAGAGCGCGGGCTTCAGGTGATCATCGCGGGCGCCGGTGGTGCTGCGCACCTGCCCGGCATGGTGGCGGCCAAGACGCGCCTGCCGGTCTTGGGCGTGCCCGTGCAGTCGAAGGCCTTGCACGGCCTCGACTCGCTGCTCTCCATTGCGCAGATGCCCGGCGGCATCCCCGTGGCCACCTTCGCCATCGGCGAGGCCGGCGCCAAGAACGCCGGGCTCTTCGCCGCGGCCATCTTGGCCTTGCACGACGACGCGCTCGCCAAGCGCCTCGAGGCCTTCCGCAAGAAGCAGACGGTCGACGCGCGCGCCAGCACGCCGGCGCGAGCCAAGGGCTGAGGCGCGCCCATGGGACGAGGCGACCCCATCATCCCCGGCAAGACCATCGGCATCTTGGGCGGCGGGCAGCTCGGGCGCATGTTCGCCATCGCCGCGCGCCGCATGGGCTATCGCGTGCACGCCCTCGATCCCTCGCCCGACTGCCCCACGGGCCAGGTGGCCGACGTGGAGTGGAGCGCCGCCTACGACGACGTCGACACCGCCCTCAAGTTCGCCCGCGCGGTGGACGTGGTCACCTTCGAATTCGAGAACGTCCCCTACGAGACCCTGCAGCGCGTGGCCGAGATCGTGCCCGTGCACCCGGCCCCGCTCGTCCTCGACACCACGCGGCACCGCTTGCGCGAGAAGACCTTCTTGCAGACGCACGGCTTCCCGGTGGCGCCCTTTCGCGCCGTCCAGAGCGTCGACGATCTCAAGAGCGCCGTGGCCCAGCTCGGCACGCCCTGCATCTTGAAGACCGCCACCTTCGGCTACGACGGCAAGGGGCAGACCCGCATCGACGAGCTCGCACAGTGTGACCACGCGTGGCAGAGCCTGGGCCAGCCCATGGGCGTGCTCGAGGGCTTCGTGCGCTCCACCTGCGAGCTCTCGGTCATCGTGGCGCGCGCCCGCACCGGCGAGGTGCTCACCTTCCCCGTGGCCGAGAACGCGCACGCGCGCCACATCCTCGACGTCACGGTGGTGCCCGCGCGGGTGCCCGAGGCGACCAAGGGCGCGGCCGTCGAGCTGGCGGTGTCGGTGGCCAAGGCGCTCGACCTGGTGGGCGTGCTTGCCGTCGAGCTGTTCTGGATCAAGGACGAGAGCGCCGCCGGCACCCTCCTCGTCAACGAGCTGGCGCCGCGGCCGCATAACTCCGGGCACTTCAGCATCGACGCTTGCGTGACCTCGCAGTTCGAGCAGCAGCTGCGCGCCGTGTGCGGCCTGCCCCTCGGCGACGTGGAGCTGTTGCGCCCCGTGGCCATGGCGAACCTGCTCGGCGACGAGTGGGCCAAGGGCGAGCCGCGTTGGGAGCGCGCCCTGGCCATCCCCGACGTCAAGCTGCACCTCTACGGCAAGAGCGAGGCGCGGCCGGGCAGAAAGATGGGGCACCTCACGGCGATGGCGGGCAGCGCCGACGAGGCCGAGCGCAAGGTGCGCGCGGCGCGCGCGGCGCTCTCGCCCTGAAGCGCGCGCGGCGCGCTCGCCCATCTCGCGGGCGCTGTCTACTTCACCACCACGCGCACCCGCTGCAGCACCTTGAACTTGTTCTGCGGATACACGTCGTGGAGCCGGACCTCGAAGGCGCCGGCGCGCTCCGCCACGAGCTTGTCGGTGAGGGCGTTGGCCGCGAGGTAGTGCCAGGAGCCGTACTCGCTGTCCGCCGCGTCCGCTGGGACAAGGGTCAGCCAGTACTGCTGCCCCGTGGGGGCCACCACCGGCTGCGCAAAGCTCACCGCGATCTCCTCACCGACCTTGAAGGTGGTGCGCGCCAGCGACAGCTGCGGCGCCGCGGACGCGGTGGCGGCCGCAGTCGGCGCCGCGGGCAGCGTTACGGGCGGGGCAACGGGCGGGGTCACCGGGCTCGCGCTCGGCGTGGTCGCGGCCTCAGGCTCGGGCGCGCTGGACGCCGGCGAGCTGAGCTTGGCGTTGTACTCGGCGGCCACGCTCTGAGCGACAGTGCGCGGGTAGACCAGCTCGTAGGTCCACGAGTCCCCGTCGGCAGGGAACTCGACGATGATTTTCTGGTCAGGCCCCAAGAAGGAGTACATGAAGGGCGCCACCCCGAGCAGGATGCCGCCCGCCGCCACCACCCCGAGCGTGGCCTGCCCCTCCGGCCTCGTGAGGAGCGCTTCGAGCTGCGCCTGGTCGCCGCCCGTGCTGCCAAACATGTAGCCCACGCCGCCAAGGAGCACGCCCGCGCCCACGCCGAAGCCGGCCCACGACGCGACGATCCCGAGGTTGTGCTCGTTGCGCCACTGAATGATGGAGGCCTCTTTCTCAGCGTCGCCGGCCACGTGATAGAAGTTGAGCTCGTCGTCGATCTTCTGCGTGCCCTGGTAGAGCCCCTCGAGCCACTGATACTGGCCGGGCTCGTAGCGGGTCCCGCGGTTGACGATGGTCTCGGTGTTCGTGGCGATGCGCGCCTCGAGCGGCTCGCCGGTCGACGTCAGGTTCGTCGACGTGCTCACACAGGCGGTGGTGCTGATCGCCAGCAGCAGCGCCAGCGCGAGCTCATGGGTCCGGTTCATGTCGGCCTCTCAGAATGAGGGCAAGCAGGTAGCACGACGCACGGCGCGGCAACAACGCGCGCGGGTGCAGCCGTCGACGTTGACGCCGTGGGCCCGGCTCGTGAACGAGCTCGCGCACGTTCACGTCTGCCGTTCTTCAACACCCTGCTAGTACCCCAAACCCGAAGTCTGTAGGGGGTCCTGCTTGGTCTTCTCGCCGGTGGCGACGTCGCGTCCTCGCCGCGTAGCGCTGCTACGCGGCTGCGGGGCTCCTTGCCACCGGCAAGAATCCGCTGCGCACTACCCCCTACGAACTTCGGGTTTGTGGCACTAGGGAGCGACGACCGCGCCAGCCTCGGCGCGCGCCCGCGCCATCCACGCCTCGACCTCGGCCGGCCTCCTTGGCAGCGCCGCCGACAGGAGCTCGTAGCCCTTCGCCGTCACCAGCACCTCGTCCTCGATGCGCACGCCGAGCTTGCCGCGCAGGTAGATGCCCGGCTCGATGGTGATGACCATGCCGGCCTGCAGGGGCGCGCTCCAATCACCGACGTCGTGGACATCGAGGCCGACGAAGTGGCCCAGGTAGTGCTTGAGCTCGTGACCGGAAGCGATGATGTGGTCACGGGCGATGACGTAGAGATCGTCGAGGCTGACGCCGGGGCGCACGGCGGCGATCGCCTTCTCCTGCGCGGCCAGCACCACGTCGTAGACCTTGCGCTGCTCGTCCGTGAACTTGCCGCTCACGGGGTAGGTACGGGTCAGGTCGCTCGCGTAGTGCCCATACGACGCCCCGATGTCGACGATGACGATGTCGTCGTTGCGCATGACCCGGTCGTTCTTGGCCCAATGCAGGATGGCGCCGTTCTCACCGCTCGCGACGATGGAGGGGAAGGCGAGGCCGGTGGCCCCGTGCCAAGCGAAGGACTCATCGATGCGCGCGGCGACCTGGCGCTCGACCGCGCCGGGCTTGAGGTTGAGCGCCGCCGTGCGGTGGCCTTCGACCGTGATGGCGATGGCCTTGCGCATGCGAAGGAGCTCGGCCTCGTCTTTGACGGTGCGCATCGACTCGAGGAGCTGCCACTGCTGCACGGTCTTCGCGTCCACCGACTGCAAGAGCATGCCGAGCTCCTCTGCCGGGACCTCGTGCGTGCCGGACGCGGCCTTCCGCAAGGTCGCGAAGCAGTCGGTGTGGCGCATGGCCAGCGAGAGCCGCGAGGGGACCGGGTCGCGCAGGCGGGCGACCATGTCGACCTGGTACTTGAGCGTCAGCGAGTGCTGCAGGGGCTCTCGATATCCCTCGACGATCTCCGCCTCCTCGTCGCGCGGCTGCAGCAGGAGCACTTGTTTGAAGACCCGCTCCCGCGGCGCGAGCAGGAGCATGGCACCGCCCTCGCTCACGCCCGTCAGCCAGTAGAAGTCCTGGTCCGGCTCCTCGGCGCTGCCGTGTGAGGTGATGGCCGCGGCGCAGGAGCCGATCCCCTTCATCAGGCGCTCGCGGCGCTGGCGCAGCTCCTTGGCGGAGAGCTCGGGTGCGACCTCGGGCCCGACGGAGCTCGCGTTCGCGTGACCGGGGTGCGCGGCGGCGCCGGTCGCGATGAGGAGCGAGCTTGCGAGGAGGAGGACCCGGCAGAGACGCTTCATGCGCTGGGCCATAGAGCGGAAGCGTTCCCAATTGAAACGAAGAAAGCCTTTGGCACGAGCGTGCGGCGCGGGGCGCGGCTCGGGCGACAAGGCCGGAATCGCGGGTGCAAGCGAATGATCCACGGCGCACCTTCAGCTATGTGGCGCGCATGCTTCTCACCCCCATCGCGCTCGCCCTCGCCGCCGCCACCGCCCCCATGAGCATCGACGTCGACGCGCGCGACATCGGCCGCCGCGTCGTGCACACACGCCTCGTCATCCCCGCGAGCCCCGGCAAGCTCACGCTCAGCTACCCGAAGTGGATCCCAGGCGCCCACAGGCCCTCAGGGCCCCTGAACGGCGTCATCAACCTGCACGTCGCGGCGGGCGGCAAGGAGCTCGCTTGGCAGCGCGACCCGGTGGAGATGTACGCCTTCCACGTCGAGGTGCCCGCGGGCGCCAGCGTGGTAGAGGCGAGCTTCGACTTCGTCGCCGACGGCGAGAGCTACGCGGGCTTCAGCGACAGGACCGCCGTGCTCGAGCCGAACACCGTGGTGCTGGTGCCCGGCAACGCGCGCCCCGACGATCTGCGCGCGCGCATGCGCCTCACCTTGCCCTCCGGCTGGGACTTCGGCAGCGGCATGAAGGCCACCAAGCGCACGGGTGACCTCGTGGAATTCGAGGAGCTGTCGCTGACGATGGTGATCGACTCGCCCGTCGCCATGGGTCGCTACAGCCGCCGCGTCGCGCTCGGCGAGGGGCACAGCATCTTCCTGGTGGCCGACTCGCCGGGCGCGCTCGAGGTGCCCGCCGACACCGTCACGCAGTGGAAGCAGCTCGTGGCCGAGACGGGCGCGATGTTCGGCAGCCGCCACTATCGCCACTACGAGTTCCTGCTCACGCTCTCGGACACGCTCCGCCCCTCGGGCCTCGAGCACCACGAGAGCTCGCGCAACGGGCTGCCCGAGCGCGCCCTCATCGACGACGACAAGCGCCCGCTGCTCGGCGACCTCTTGCCCCACGAGCTGGCGCACTCGTGGAACGGCAAGTTCCGGCGACCCGCGGGCCTCGCCACCGGCGACTACCTGACGCCCATGAAGGACGAGCTCCTCTGGGTCTACGAGGGGCTCACCACCTACCTCGGCTGGGTGCTGGCGGCGCGCAGCGGCATCCAGATCGAGGAGGAGTGGGCCGGCGAGCAGGCTATGTATTTCGCGAGCTTCGGTCGCAGCGGCGGTCGATCGTGGCGCTCGCTCGAGGACACCGCGGTGGCCGCGCCGGCGCTCTATGAAGCGGCGCGCGCATGGAGCGACGCCCGCCGCAGCGTCGACTTCTACGAGGAGGGTACGGTGCTCTGGCTCGCCGCCGACCTCAAGATCCGCGAGCTCTCGCAAGGCAAGAAGAGCCTCGATGATTTCCTGCGCGCCTTCTTCGGCGGGCCGGGCGGCAAGGCGGAGGTGAAGCCCTACACCTTCGACGAGCTCGTGAGCGCGCTGAACGCGGTGGCGCCCTACGACTGGCGCGGCTTCTGGCGGCGCGCGCTCGAGGCCAAGAACAGCAGCGCCGTCGACGACGCGCTGGCGGCCGCCGGCTGGCGCATCGAGCTCGTGGAGGAGGCGCCCGGGATCTTTCGTGGTTGGGAGGGCCTGCGTAAGCGGCGTGACCTGTCCTCTTCCCTCGGCTTTAAGCTCGGCGCCGAGGACGGCAGCGTCGTCGACGTCACGGTGGGATCCCCGGCCTGGAAGGCCGGCGTCACGCCCGGCATGAAGCTCGTGGCCGTCAACGGCCGGCGCGACAGCCCCGAGGTGCTCGCCGCCGCGCTGCTCGCCGCGCGCAAAGACACGGCGCCCATCGAGCTCTTGCTCGAGAACGACGGCTTCTTTCGCACCGTGCAGGTCGACTATCACCAGGGGCCGCGCTTCCCGGTGCTCTCTCGCGTGCCGAAGAAGCCGGACCTGCTCGCGAAGATCCTGGCGCCGCGCACGCCGCATGCGAAGCGCACGGAGAAGGACAAGGGCAAGAAGTAGCAGCGATCAACCTTGGGGGCGAGATGCGCGAGACACCCTCGTTGGCGACGTGTTCGTTGTTGCCTCGCGTTGGCGCCTGCGTTCCCGAGGAGGGAGCTCCCGTGGATGCCGACACCGAGCGTCGCCATGCAGCGCTTCTTGCGCGCGATGAGGCCGGGGGCTGCGCCCTCGGCGGGGGCTGGAGCCGTGGGTGCGTCTTGACCAATGGTCAAGTCACGACTACGCTCTTCAGATGACGCCGGCGGCGGCCAAGAAGGTGATCCGTGCGGCCGGTGCTCGTGGTCATGACGCGGTCGAATTCACGGCTCACGCTGCTGACGAGTCCATGGCCGACGATGGCGTGAGCGCGTACGACGTGTTCCACCTCCTTGAGAACGCCGAAGACGTGCTGCGGCAGACCGGCGCCCGCGAGAAGTGGAAGGTCTATGGGCCCCTGGTCGCCGGCGAGCGCTACGCCGTCGTCGTGCTCATCATCGAGGATGATCGAGTTCGCGTTGTCACGGTCCACTACCCACCCTGAGGACAGCGATGGCCAAGAAGAAGAGCACCATTCATCGCAAGATCGCCGGCCGCACCTACGCCGTGGCGGTGCCGGCGCACGTCGCCGCTGATGGCGAGCTGATCATCAAGGGCAAGGACCTCGTGGCCGCGGAGCTGTCCATTGCGGCCGCCATCGCCGCGGAGGGGCCTGTTCTCGGCGAGACCTTCTCGTGGATGCGACGCGCCGTCGGCCTGCAGGCCAAGCACCTCGCTGAGCTGCTCGACGTCCGTCCGGAGAGCGTGTCTCGCTGGGAGCGAGGTGAGCGCCCGATGGACCGCGCCGCCTGGCTCTTGTTGGCCAAGCTCGTCCTCGACAAGGCGGGCAAGCGCATGCCTGCGCTCGAGCTGATGTCGAGGATCGCAGCGAACACGCAGCCGCCAAGACAGGTGACGGTGCCCTTGGTTTCCTCGGGGCACTGAGCGACGGTGGCGGCCGACTTCCTGCTGCGCTGGCGCCAGAGGAAGTCGGTCCTTCGTGGATCACGTTGATTGCTTCGTGCCGGCGTATTCGGTCGCTCAAGAATGCTCCCGAGCACACTCCACGCGTCAATGTGCCTGATTGCGCATTGCACGACGTCTCCGCTGTAGGCTCCATCCGTGAGCGAGACCGTTCGGGAGCTCGAGCTGCGCAGCATTCGCGCGGCGAGCGTGAGGTCGACGGTCCCCTTATTTCGGCAATCGGATTTCGCTCTCGAGGGCAGTGGTGTGGTCGTGCTGTGCGACGAGCGCTACTTCGTGCTCACCGCTGGCCATGTCGTTGGCGCTTTCGCCGAGTCGGGCCAGAAGATCCTGATCGGGCCATTCCTCGGCAAGTCTCAGGTCTTGCCGGACGTCGTGGCAGGTCGAGCACTTGGGGTGCGTGATCCCGTCGACGCCGGCGTCATCGAGCTGCTTCCAAACAACGACAAAACGGCAAGACGGCTCCGAAAGCGCGCGCTCGCATGCGACGACCTCATCCTCGTCGAGCCGCACTGCGATGGCCTCGACACGACCTCGGCTACGATCGTTGGCTGCCCCGGCGTACGCTATGATCAGCGCAGCGACGGCCACTTCCACATTGAGATGTTCGCCTACCAGTCCTTCTTCGAGCGGCGAGCAGATGACGGCCATTTGGTCATCATCATTGACGACAACGACGCATTCGATCTCGACACTGGGCGCGCCGCGGAGCTGCCCAGCCTGAAGGGCGCGAGCGGTGGCGGGGTCTGGGTGATCTCCGAAGAGCCGCGCGCGCGCCCATGCCTGGTGGCGACACACGTCGGCAGCGAAAAGGAGCGGGGCGAGGGCCTGCGCTTCGCCACGGCCGCTCCGCTTCGAACGCACCTCAGGATCTTGCACGAGCACTTCGGTGTGCCGGTCGCGGCGCTCGCAGCCGTCCGCCGGCATCGTGGTGCCGCTCCTCTGACACCGGCGCGATGACTCGATGCTGGAAGGTCGTCACTCGACGCCACCCCGGGCGCCGGCATAAGGTCCGCCCATGCGGCACGCTGCATCGGCCCTCGCTCTCGCGGCGCTCGTCGTCGCGGCCTGCGCGTCGCCGCCGCCCCCGCCCCCGCCACCCCCGCCCGCGCCCGCGAAGGCGCCCGAGCCCGAGCCCGAGCCCGACCCCGAGCCTCAGACCTGGGACGAGGCGGTCTCCAAGTGGGGCCACCAGTGCCCGGGGCCCTTCTTCACCTTGCCCGAGAAGAGCACGGTGCAGGCGGCGGGTCGCAGCTTCGAGATCCAAGGGAGCACCTTGCGCTTGATGGCCGACGGCCCGTGGCGCGGGCCGCTCAAGATCGGCGTGCTCGGCGCCATCAAGGACGCCGAGTACAAGACCAAGCAGAACATCCAAAAGGCCGCGCGCGAGTTCAAGAAGCTCGGCGTGCACATCGTGGTGGCCAACGGCGATCTCATCGGCGACGAGGCCGGCGACCTGGCCAAGGTGGCCACCATGCTCGGCGAGACCATCAAGGTCCCCATCTTCGTGCACTCGGGAAACTACGAGTGGACCAGCGCCTTCACCGAGACCTTCAACGGACCCGATAAGAAGTACCCGCACATCTTCAACATGAACCTGCTGCGCCACGTGGATCTCGGCGGCGTGCACTTGTTCTCCTTGCCGGGCTGGAGCGTGCGCCAGTTCGTCAAGCCGGCGGCCTGCTACTACGACGAGGAGCAGGTGGACGCGCTCGAGAAACAGCTCAAGCCCCTCGTCGACAAGGGCGAGACCGTCATCGTGCTGGCCCACGGGCCGCCGCGCGGGCGCGGCAAGCAGTCCCTCGACTTCGCCGCCAGCGCCGGCAACGTGGGCGACGAGAGCTTGCAGGCGATGCTGCGCGACCTGCCCGTGAAGTTCGGCATCTTCTCGCACATCCTCGAGGCCGGTGGGCGCGCCACCAGCGACGTGGAGCGGCAGCCACCCATCAAGCTGCCCATGCGGCGGCCCGTGGACAAGCTGTACATCAACGCCGGCAGCGCCAGCTCGTTTGGCTGGCAGATGCTCAACAAGAAGACCTCGCACGGCATGGCCGCCGTGGTGGTCGTCGACGACATCGCGGGCGGCGGCAACGCGCGCGTCAGCTTCCTCAAGCTGCGCTGATTCTCGATGCGCGGATCGCTCCTCATCGCGTGCTCGGCCTCGCTGTGGGGCCTGTGGTCGATCTTTTATCGGAGCGCCGAGCGCGCCGCCTTGCCCACGGTGCTCAGCGCCGAGGTGGAGGGCATCGTGGTGCTCGGCCTCATGGGCGTGGTGCTTCTGCCCATCGCGCTCCGTGATTGCGCGCGCGCGCCCGCGCGCGCCCGTGGCGACTGGCTGCGCCTGTGCTTCGCCGGCGTGCTCGACGGGCTCAACTTCCTCACCTTCCTCCTTGCCATGCAGCGCACCACGGTGGCGGTGGCCGTGTTGACGCACTATCTCGCCCCGCTCGTCGTGGCGCTGCTCGCCCCGCTCCTGCTCGGCGAGCGCTGGCGTCTGCGCACCTTCGGCGCGCTGGCGGCCGCCTTGCTGGGCCTTGGCTTGCTCTTGCAGCCGTGGGCGCACCCCTTGAGCGGGCCCGAGCTCTCGGGAGCGCTCTTCGGCGCCGCGTCGGCCCTCTGTTACGGCGGCAGCGTGGTGGTGCAGAAGCGGCTGGTGACGCGCTTCTCGGCGTGGGAGCTCGGCGCCTTCAGCAAGGCGCCGGCGCTCCTGATCCTGCTCTTGGTCCTGCCGAGCGCACACGATCTCGTGCTCGCGCCCGCGCCCCTCGCCTGGCTCTTGGCCGGCGGCCTCTTGTGCGGCGCCCTCCCGCTGGTGCTCTTCTTCACGGGCTTGGCCACCACGCCAGCGAGCCGCGCCGGGGTGCTGACGCTGTGCGAGCCGCTCGTCGCCGTGTTGGCGGGCGCGCTGGTCTGGCAGGAGCCGCTCGGGGCCTCGGCCGCGCTCGGCGCAGGCCTCATGCTGGTCGCGGCGGCGTGGATGTCGAAGGGCGAGCCTTCGGCGCGCGCTCCCGGTCCATCAGCATCGTCAGGCGCGTGAGCGCGCGCCGCGTGGCTTCGTGCTCGTTCACCGACAGCGACTCGATCAGCTTCGCCACCGCATGCTCGACGGTCCCGCGGACGGGCTGCGCCAGCGCGCGCCCGCGCGCCGTCAGATTGACCACCACGCGGCGCCGGTCGTCTGCTGGGCGAGTGCGGCGAACCAATCCTTTGGCCTCCAGCCGGCGCAGCGCCGCCGACACCGTGCCGGGATCGAGGTGCATGAGCTCGGCGAGGCCGCCAGCGCTGATCTTGTCTCGGTGCGCGAGGCAGCGGAGCACCAGCCGCTGCTGTGCGGTGATGCCGAGCTCGCGCTCCATGCGCGCCGATAGGCGCTCGAGCGCGTGGTTGACGCGCCACAGCTCACGCAGGAAGTCGAGCGCCGGGCCGAGCGCGCGCTCGGCGACATCGGGGTCTTTCGGATCAACCACGCAGCACCGTGACGAGGGTGAACACGAGGTAGAGCGCCAGCGCCACCGCGCCTTCGAGTCGCGTGACGTGGCGCTCACTGCGGATGAACCACGCCGCCAACGCCGTCATCACGAAGAGCACCACCACCTCGACAGCCACGGTGGCGAGCGGCGATCCCACCGGGCCGGCGAGCGCGGCGGCGCCCAGGCACAAGAAGACGTTGAAGGTGTTGGAGCCGATGACGTTGCCGATGGCGATGTCCGAGTGCCCGCGCCGCGCCGCGATGAGGCTGGTGATGAGCTCGGGCAGCGAGGTGCCCACGGCCACCAAGGTGAGGCCGACGATGCGCTCGCTCATGCCGATGCGCTTGGCCACCTCCACCGCGCCGTCGATGAACAGGTTGCCGCCGATGAGCAGGATGGCCAGGCCCACCAATGCGGTGGCGGCCGCGCGCCAGGCTCCCTTGGGGCGGGGCCCGCCGGCGGCGTCGGCGGCATCGAGGGTGGAGCGGGCGGCGGCCTGGGCCTCGCCAAGCGCCGCGCGGCGCGCGCTGCGGACCATGAACGCCGTGTACGCCGCCGCCACCAGCACGAGCCCGATGGCCTCCCAGGTCCGGATGACGCCGTCGAGCAGCAAGAGCGGCACCAGCACCGCGCTGGCGACCAGCACCGGCAGCTCGCGGCGCGCCAGCGCACCGTCGACGCGGGCGGGTCGCAAGAGCGCGGTGAGGCCGAGGATGAGCCCGATGTTGGCGATGTTGGAGCCGACCACGTTGCCGAGCGCCACGTCGCGGTGACCGGCGGCGGCCGCCTCGATGCCCACGATGATCTCGGGCGCCGAGGTGCCGTAGGCCACCACCGTGAGGCCGATGATGAGCTGCGGCACGCGCAAGGTCCGCGCCAGCGACGACGCGCCGGCGACGAACCACTCGGCGCCGAAGTAGAGCATCACGCCACCACCGAGGAGCAGCACCCACGGGTTCACCGCGGCCTCCTGCGCGTTCGTCCCTTGGAGTGTCCCAGACGAAGCTCCACCAAACGCTCCAACAGCAGGTCGACCTCGCGCTGGTTCCGCAAGTAAGTGCCGGCGCTGCTGCGCGCGTTGACACCGACGTAGGCGCCGATCAAGGGCCGCCAACGCGCCAGCTCGAAGGCGGGCTCGTCGGTCAGGTCGTCGCCGACAAAGAGCGCGACGTCGGCGCCGAGCCTGTCCCACAGCGCCGCGAAGGCCGTGCCCTTGTCGCCAGCGCCCGCGGGCAGCACGTTGAGCACGAAGTGTCCGCCGAGCAGGCGCAGCGAGGACGAGAGCGGGGCGAGCGCGGCGACGATGCGCGCGCGCGCATCCGCTTGCTGGGGCGCGTGCCGGTAGTGCACGGCGAGGGTGGCGCCCTTGTCCTCGATGTCGACGCCCACGGCGTCCCGCAGCGCCACGCGCAGCAGCGCGTGGGCGCGGCGGACCGCGGGGTCCGCGCCCGAGCTGCCCGCCTTCGCCTCGAGCCCGTGATTGCCGATGAGGTGCGCGACGCCGGTGCCGGCGAGCCGACGCGCGACATCGGCGCGGGCGCGGCCGGTGATGAGCGCGCACGGATAGAGGGTCGCGGTGCGCGCCAAGAGCGCGCGCGTGCGCGGCCGCAGCGCCGCGCGCCGCCGATCGTCGACGATGGGGGCCAGCGTACCGTCGAAGTCGAAGGCCAAGAGCGACGAGGAGCCGGCGAGCGCCCGCAAGAGGGGCTGGCCCTCGCGGCCGAGCAGGGGGATCATGGGTGCTCGAGCGCCAGCGCGCCGCGCCAGCCGCTCAGGCGATCGGCCAGGCGATCGCGGCGCCGCAGCTCGGCGGCGTCGATGATCATGCGCCCGGCCCAGCGATAGACGTTGAACTCGCTGACCATGCGCCGCATGGAGAGCATGCGCTCCTTCTGCTCGCTCGCGGGCATGTCCAGCGCGGCGGCCAGGGCGCTGGCGGCCTCGTCGGTGTCGTAGGGGTTGACGATCAAGGCCTCGGTGAGGTCGCGCGCGGCGCCGGTGAACTGGCTCAAGACCAGCACGCCGAGGCCATCATCGCGGGCAGCGACGAATTCCTTGGCGACCAGGTTCATGCCGTCGTGCAGGCTCGACACGTAACAGAGCTCGGCCGCGCGATAGTAGCGAAAGACCGCCGCCGGATCGTGGTGCGCGTGCAACAGGTGGATGGGCCGGTAGTCTCCCTGTGCCCAGCGCTGGTTGATGGCGCGCGCGACTTCTTCAACGCGCTCGTTGAGCTCGTGGTAGCGCGGGATCTTGGTGCGGCTCGGCGCCGCCAGCTGCACGAACACGAAGCGGCCGCGCAACTCCGGGCGGCTGGCCAACAGCGCGTCGACGGCGGCGAAGCGCTCCTCGATGCCCTTGGTGTAATCGAGGCGATCGACGCCGACCCCAAGCAGGGCGTCCGGCGCCAGGCCGAGCTCGGCGCGCACCCCCCGACGGCATTCGTCGACGTTCGGAACCTGATCGAGCCAGTGGACGGGCCACTCGATCGAGATGGGGTAGGGCCGCACCAGCGTGCGTCGCTGGCCTTGCACGATGGCGTTGCTCTCGCGGTCGATGCGGCTCTCGAGGAAGGTGTCGACGGCCTCGACGAAGTTGCGGCAGTGCTGCGCGGTGTGGAAGCCGACGATGCTGGAGCCGAGCAGGCCCTGCAGCAGCTCCTCGCGCCACGGACAAATGCCGACGCGCTCCACGTTGGGCCAGGGGATGTGCCAGAAGGTGAGGATGGTGGCGCGCGGCAGGCGCTTTCGGATCATGCGGGGCGCCAGCGCGAAGTGGTAGTCCTGCACGAGGACGATGGGGT
>JADZDP010000213.1 GCA_020850995.1 Deltaproteobacteria bacterium | reverse complement strand
GTGACGGCGCGGACGGCCTCGGCCATCTTGGCGAGCATCTCGGGGTCGAAGCCCTGCGAGTACGCGGCGTCGAGCGCGCGCACCCACTCGCGCGGGGGGGCGTGTCGGCCCGGCAGCGCCTGCAGCCAGCCATCCTTGGCGCGCGCCAGCTCTTCGTCGGTGACGCCGCCTTTGATGGCCTCGAGCTGCGCCAGCGTCTCCGCCACGACGTCGCCGACGGCGGTGGTGTCGACCTCGGCCCGCAACAGCCACGGCCCGCGTCCGAGGGCCTCGGCCTGCGTGAGCTGCACGCTCGAGGCCCACTGCTTCTCCTCGCGCAGCTTGCTGGCCAGGCGCGACGAGCGCAGGCCGCCGAGCACGCCGTTGAGCACCATGAGCGCCGGCAGGTCGGCGTCGGACGACGCCAACCCGGCGCGCCCCACGCGCAGCGCCGTGTGCGCGGCGCCGGGAAAGTCGACGGAGGCGATGGTGATGGCGCTGCGCGGCGCGGGCTCGGGCGGTGCCTTGGGCGCGCGCCCGCCGCCGCTCCAGAGGCCGAAGGTCTTGTTCGCGAGCGCCTTGGCCTGCTCGAGGGTGATGTCGCCGGCGATGATGAGCGCCGCGTTGTGTGGGGCGGCGTAGGTGGACCAGAAGGTCTTGAGTTTGAGCGACGACACCTTGGCGAGAGCGTCGGCGGTGCCGGCGCCGTCGTGACCGTAGCCATGCTCGCTGCCGTAGATGAGCGCGCTCGCGAGCGCGTCGGCCACCATGCCCGCGTCGGCATGGCGCTCGGCGAGGCCGGCCAGCGCGCGATCGCGCGCGCGTTCGACGTCGGGGGTGGCGAAGGTGGGCCGCGAGACGACCGAGGCGAGCAAGCGCAGGCCCGCCTCGGCCTTGCCGCTCGCAACCTCGAGTTGGGCGGCGCCGCTCTCGAGCGAGCATGCGGTGCTCAGCTCGGCGCCGAGCCCCGCGATCGCGTTGGCGAGCGCCAGCTGGTTGAGCGCGCCGGCGCCCTCGTCGATGAGCTCCCAGCCGAGCGCGGCCAGACCTGGGTCCTTGCCGTCTTGCGCCGAGCCGACGCGCACCACCACACGCGCGCTGAGCACGGGCAGCGCGTGATCCTCGACGACGATCAGGTCGAGGCCGTTCTTGAGCTCGACCCTTTGCGTGGTGGGCAGGGTGAGCTCGGGCACCGGTCCCGCGGGCGGTCGCGCCTGGCGCCAGGGCTCGTCGGGCACCACGCGTCGCTGCTTGCTCTTGCCGTCGTCCGTCGTGGTGCAGGCCAGCCCGTGCGCGCACAGCGCGCACAGCGCAACGCAGACCAGGAGCCGAGAGCGCGCCATCACCCGCCCTCCTTGGCCGGCTCGGCCGGCGTCGCCGGGGGCTCGGCGCTCGGCGCTGGCGGCGGCGGCGCGGGTGGCGCCCCCGCCGGTCGCACCACGGCGACCGCGCGCCGATCTCGGGTGAGGAAGCCGTTCACCGCCGCCAGCGTGCTCTCCGGCGTGACCGCGCGGAAGCGCGCCAGGTCCTTCGGCAGAAAGCCCGGCTCACCAGCGTAGAGCTGGTAGCTCTGCAAGAGCTCGGCGCGCCCGACCAGGTGACGCAGGGATGACAACCGTCGCGTCTCAAACGTCGCTACCGCTCGTGCCAGCTCCTCGCCGCTCGGCGGCAGATCCTGGAGCAGGTCGAGCTGCGCTTGGATGGCGCTGAGCACGTCGTCGGCGTTGATCCCCTGACGCACGGTGGCCTCGAGGGTCAGCACGCTCACGTTGGCGGCCGCGAGCAGCGATGTGCGCACCGAGGTGGCCATCTTGCCGTCGACCACCAGCGCTTGATGAAGGCGCGAGGCGTTGCCGTCGCCGAGGAGGTAGGCGAGCACCTCGATGTCGGCGCTGCCATTTTGCAGGGCCGGCGGTGTGAAGAAGGCCATCGTCACCGTGGGGAGCGGCGCCGAGCGGTCCTCGAGCTCGACGCGCAGCTCGGCGCCAAGCTTGGGCATGGGCACGCTGCGCCTGCCGGCGCGCTCGGCCTTCGGTAGCGAGCGGAAGTACTTGTCAACGAGCTTCTTGGCGTCGTCGACGGTGACGTCGCCCGCGAGGACCAAGGTGGCGGCGGCTGGCACGCTGTGCCGATCGAAGAACGCCTGTGCGTCGGCGAGCGTCAGCTTGTCGAGGTCGCCGGGCGCACCGTAGAGCCCCGTGCGATAGGGATGGTCGGCGGGGAAGATCGCCTGCCAGAGCGCCTGTCGTCCTGGCCCGTACGGCGCCTCGTCGATGGCAGCGCGGCGCTCGCCGATGATCACCTTGCGCTGCTCGTCGATCTTCGCCGCGTCGGTGACCTCCATCAGCCACGCCATGCGGTCTGCCTCGAGCCACAGCGCCAGCTCGAGCTCGTGCTTCGGTACGCAGGTGACATAGCTGGTGGCGTCGAGACCGGCGCCGCCACCGAGGAACGACGCGCCTGCGCCCTCGAGCAGCTTCGTGTGGTTGTCGCCCGGGTTGTGCTTCGACCCCTGGTACATCAGGTGCTCGAACAGGCGAGCCATGCCGCTCTTGCCCCGCTCCTCGTCGACGACGCCGGCGCGGTACCAAAGGTCGACGCAGACCACGGGCGCCGTAGGATCGGTGTGCACGATGAGGCTCAGGCCGTTGTCGAGCACCGAGCGCTCGAAGGGGAGCATCGGCACCGCGCCCTGAGCGTCGCTCGCGGGCTCAGGAGCGACCGGCTCCGTCGCGGCGGCGGGCGGCGAGGGGGGCGGCACCTCCGCGGGGGTGACCAACGGGGCGAGGGCCGCGAGCACGAGAGGCAGACCGAACATCGGCCGCAGTCTCGACGAAAAAGCGGTTCGAACGCCACTTTCGGCCCACGGGCGCCGGGCGCGATCCGAGGTTGACCCCGCGCGGCGCGATCTCGGAGACTGCGCGGATCCCGTGGGCCGATCCCGGTCGAGCGAGGTGCCGGTGGCAAGGACGACGAAAGGCGGCGCGGCCGCCAAGCGGGGTCGGTCGGCGCCCGTGGCGGGCGCTGCACCGGCCGACCACGAGATCGCCGACCTTGCCCCCGTGGTGGGCGCGAACCTGCGGCGCCTGCGCGGCGAGCGCGCGCTCTCGCTGGAGGCGCTGGCGCAGCGCTCGGGGGTGTCGCGCGCCATGCTCGGGCAGATCGAGCTCGGACAATCGGCACCCACCATCAACGTGTTGTGGAAGATCGCGCGCGCGCTCGACCTGCCCTTCTCGGCGCTGCTCGCGGGGCCGCGAGCCCAAGGCGGCCCTCGTGTGCTGCCGGTGGCGCGCAGCAAGCGCCTCACCTCACTCGACGGCACCTTTTCGTCGCGTGCGCTGTTCCCGCTCGACGAGCCGCGGCGCGTGGAGTTCTACGAGCTCGAGCTGCGCCGCGGCGCCGTCGAGGAGGCCGAGCCGCACCCGCCGGGCACCCGCGAGAACCTCGTCGTCACCGCCGGCGTCGTGCAGATCGACGTCGCCGGTGAGCACCATCGGCTCGCACCCGGCGACGCCATCGTGTTCGAGGCCGACGTGCCACACCGCTACCACAACGTCGGCGATGCGGACGCGCGCATGTACCTGGTGATGACCTACGCGGCGCAGGTGGGCTGACGCTACAAGCAGGAGTTGCCCACGCACTCCTCACCGCCGCTGCAGTCGTCGTCATTGAAGCAGTCGATGTCGAGACAAGTGCGCGCGTCGCTGCAGCTCCCCTCGGCGCAGCCCGCAACGACGAGCTGTTGGTTCTCCGACAGGTCGGGGCAGTCATTGCGGCATCCAAGCACGTCGCTGGCCTCGGCGCCGCAGCTTTGGAAATACTCGCAGGCCGCCAAGCAGGCCTCGAGCGGGTCGTCGGGCGGGTCCTCGCCCTCACCTTCGCTGGGGTTCGGCGCATCATCGCCGTCCTTGCACACGCCCTCGCCGTCGAAGCCCTGGCCCTCGTCGGTGCAGTCCTGACCTTCGGCGCAGTTGACGTCGGAGGTGCAGCCGCTCTCGCACAGTCCCGGCGCGAAGCAGTACTGCCCCGGCTGGCAGACGACGCCGCTGCAGTCGGTGAAGCCCTTCTCGCGCAGGCAGCCGGTGACCAGGGCGACCGAAGCGAGGGCCGCGATGGCGGCGAGGAGCGAATGTGGATGACGGGTGTTGGATTGGCGCATGACTGACCTCCGTGTGCCGCCAGTGTCGGAGGAGGTGCGCAGATCACTCGCGGACAAATGTCCGCGCTTCGGCGTTTTCCCGCAGCCGGACGCGTGCGAGCATCACACCATGGCCACGCGGCTCGGCTCGAGCGAGATCGACTACACGGCGCTGGCGCGGCGTTTACGCGACGTGCACCGTCGGCGCGCCGAGCGCATCGAGGAGCAGCTGCCGGCGCGTGAGTCCGATCCAGCGCTGCTCTCGCTCGACCGCGCGCTCGATGCGCTGCAGAGCAAAGAGGCGGCGGGCCTGCTCGACGAGATCGACGCGCGCCTGCGCCGGGCCGTCGACGACGTGGCAGGCACGGCCCCCCGCGAATTCGCCGTGGGCGCCTTCCCCGTGCCGCTGGCCGACAAATTCCTCGACGGCGTGCTCGAGTACTACCGCGGCGGTTGGGACACCTCGCTCGATCGGCGGCGCACCGCGCAGGCCGTGGTGACCGCGCTGGCGCAGGTGGCCGGCGATGACGGCTTCGTCAGCGGCGACGCCGCGAGCTCGGGCCTGGGGCCGCTCGGTGCCTGGGTGACCTCGCGCGTGCGGCAGGTTGCGGCCAAGGTAACCGTCGTCGAGGGCGACACCTCACGGAAGAACAGCGGCAAGTACCTCGGGCTCGACTCGCGTGTGGCCGCCAAGATCGCGCTCTCGCGTCGACGGCCGAGCTACCTCGAGCGCATGCCGGTGGTGCACGAGCTCGTGCGCATGCTGCCGGCGCGCTGCCTGGCGGGCGTGGGGCTCGCGTCGGTGCAGCACCTGTTCCCGTCGTCGTCGGCGCTGTACGAGTCGCTGTTCACGCTGGGGCTCGCGCCCAAAGACACCCAGGTGGGCGGCAAGTTCTACTCCGCCAACGTCAACACCGTGGCCACCCTCGAGGCGCGCGGTCTGCGCGTGCATATGAGCGCCACCGACCCCGACGATCACCTCTACGCCGACGCCGAGGCGGCGGTGAAGGAGCAGGCGCGCAGCGAGCTCGCGGCGCTCTTCCACGGCGTCGATCCCGCGCATCACCGCGGCCGCTTCCTCTTGCTCGACGACGGCGGCAAGCTGATCCTCGCGCTGCACGAGCACTTCCCGCGCTATGCGCACCTGTGTGTCGCCGTGGAGCAGACCACGCGTGGCATCCAGGTGCTCGAAGAGATGCAGCGCTCGGGTACCGCCATCCTGTGCCCGGTCGTCAACATGGCGCAGTCCGACCTCAAGCGCGCCGTCGAGTCGCCGCTCATCGCCGAGAGCGTGGCGTGGCACACCGATCGCTACCTGCGCTCGATGGGGCTCGACGACCGTACGCCCGCGCCGGCGCACCCGCAGACCGCGGTGGTGGTGGGCTACGGGGCCACCGGCGCCGCGCTGGCGGAGGCGCTCCGTCGTCGCGGCTATCAGGTCGTCGTCACCGATCGCGATCCCGCACGCATGGCGGCGGCGCGCACCGCCGGCTTCGAGGCGCGCGAGCGCATCGACGCCTTCCGCCAGGCCGACCTGCTCTTCGGCGCCACCGGCATGGGGGCCATCAGCGCCGAGGAGTGGCGCTACCTCAAGAGCGGCGCGGTGCTGGCCAACGCCGCGTCGGGCACGCACGAGCTCGGCTTGCGCGGCATCGACGAGCGCGAGCTGCGCCGGCGCGATCCCCACCTGCGCTGCGCGCCCGACGGCACGGTGACGACCAGCTTCGCCGGCCGCGAGCTGACGCTGGGCCTCGAGAGCGACGACTGGCGCCTGCAACACCGCGTGCTGCGCGTGCGTGGCGAAGACGGCAGCGAGCGCGAGCTCCTGCTCTTGCGCGGCGGCTCGGTGGTGAACATGGAGCACGACCTGCCGCCTGAGTATCGGCAGGTCATCGTGGGTATGCTGATCGCGAGCTGCGCGCAGGCCATGCGCGAGACCGAGCCGGGCCCGCACGATCTCGACCCCGAGCTGCAGGCCTTCTTGCGCGCGCGCTTCACGACGGCGCTGGCGGCGGCAGGCCTGTCGCTCGACACGCCGGATCTCGACGCCGTGCGCGGTCCCTGGGGATGAGCGCGCGCCGGCGACCTGAACGCGCGCCCAGGCGCCGCGACGACGACGCACACGCGCGCGCCGCGCTCCTGTGTCACCCGCTCTTGGCTGGCTGCGCGGCTGCCTTCGTCGACACCGTGCTCTCGCATGCTCGGGTGCAGGTGTTCGCCCCCGGCGAGCTCCTGTCACGCGAGGGTGACGCCGCCGACTACTGGTTCCTGTGCGTGGGATCCACGCGCGTCTTCTATCGCTCGCCCTTGGGTAGCGAGGTCACCGTCAAGCTCTTCTCCGCACCGGCGGCGTGGGCAGAGATGGAGGTGCTCACGCACCGGCCGCACATGGAAGACTGCGCGGCGGTCGATCGCGTGGTGGCGGTGCGGGTGCCGGCGCGCCGCTTCGTGGAGCTGCTCGACGCCGACCCGCGCTTTTGCCGCAACGTGCTCGAGGACTGCGCCGCGCGTTTCTACATCGCAGCGCAAAGCGAGAAGAAGCTCGCTTTCGCCTCGGTGGAGGAGCGCATCGCGCACCTGGTGCTCTCCTACGTGCGCCTGTTCGGCGTCCCCGTCGACGGCGGCACGCACATCCGCGTCAAGCTCTCGCACACCGACATCGCCAACGGCATCGGCGCCGCGCAAAAATCGGTGACGCGCACGTTGACCCAATGGCAGCGCGCCGGCTGGATCTCGAAGCGCGGCACCAGCTACGTGGTGCACGCGCTCGACAAGATCGAAGAGACGGTGCTGCACCCGGTTCCCGGCATCGATTTCGTCGCCGGTCGGGCCTTGCCACGCTGACGGCCGTCAGTCCCCAAGGCGCCCGAGCTCGCTCCACTCGTCGCCGCTCTTGACGCTGGCCATGCCCGCTACCACGCGCAGCGCGTCACCCTGTTGGTCGCCGGCGAAGGTGGCCAGCGGTCGCAGCACGCGCAGCAGGTTGTCGCGCGCGAACGCGTGGGTGTCGCGGCCGCGGCTCGTGGCGCCGATGACGACGCGCGACACGGCGGCCGGCGCCGCCGCGGCTTTCGCCTTGAAGCTCTGCGGCCGGCCCTTCACGCGTCGGCCTTGCTCGTCGATCATGGCGTCTTTGCCGGCGCTGGCGTAGCGCTTCTCGACGATGGTCTCGGTGGCGACGTCGCGCGCCGCGCCCTGCGCTGCGGGGGCCTCTGGCAAGAGGGCGGTGAAGAGCGCCCCGAGCGCGGAGGGAGGGCTCGCCTCGACGTCGACGCGCCGTTGGAAGTCTTCGTCGGCGATGCGACCCTGCAAGGTGGCCTCGAGGTCGGCTGGGGCAAAGCGCAAGGTGATGGGCGCGGGCCGCTGGGCGCGCTCCACGGCTCCACTCGCGAGGTCGACGAACACCGCCTGCTCGGCCCCCGCATTGCTCGCGGGGCTCACCAAAAGGCAGAAGCTCGGGGCCGCCGTTCGGCGGACCGCGAGCTTCTTGAACATCTGCTCGACGAAGGTGACGTCGAACTTGACGACGTCGCCAACCGAGAGGACGGTGGCCATCCGATCAGAAGTCGCCGTACGGCCGCGGCGATGCCTCGTACTCGCTCGGGTTCGGGTGCTGGCGCTCCCACTCGGCGGCGTCCGTGCGAGCCTTGGCCACGTCATACTGGTGGGCGTCGCCCATGTGCACGTTGTAGCGGCGACCCTCGACGTAGCCGCCCACGCCGGCGCTGCCCGTGGGCCACGCCTCGATGCGCGCCACGCCCTCTTGCCAAGGGAACTCGATCGGGATCTTGGTGGCGTACTCCGCGCTGCCCGGGTTGTTGCGGGGGATGTTGTTCATCCGAATCTGCTTGCCGTCGGGCAAGGTGATGCAGACGTTGTAGGAGTTGCTCTTGGCGTACTGCGCCGCGCGCTCGGCGCCGTCGTGGCCAGAGACGTTGATGACGATGGTGCCGCGCACCATACCGTCGGCGGGCTTCTGCGAGAGGTTCATCTCCTTGGCCCGGCCCGTGTGGTACGAGAACGCGTACGCGTCGTAGCGCACGCCCTGCGCCGGCAAGAACGACGTCGACGAGGCGCCGCCGCGCTTGGCGCGTGAGGCGAGGTCCGTCAGGGTGCTCGACACGCGGCTGTTCTCGGTGAACGAGATGGCGCCGGCGGCGCGGGTGGCCTGGGTGGGGTTGACTTGGGTGACGGGCACGGTGGCTCCTGGGACGGGGTTCTCTGGCTGGGCACTCTAGCCGGATCCGGGCCGAATTGGCGTTCCTCGGTCACGTCTGACGACGGTCCAATCGAGCATGGGGGGCGACGGGGATCTTGCCCCGTCGCGCACCCGGGCCGCGAAGGCCGGTCGCGCTGGCCTCAGGGCCGCCCAATCGACGCGCCGCCGTAGCGCACCGAGAGCGGGTTGTAGCTCGCCTTGCCGTCCTTGCAGCTCGAGCTGTACTCCATGGCGAAGGGCTTGCCGTCGTTGCCGGCGCCGTCGCGGAAGCTGAGGATCAGCGGATCGCCGTCCTTCATGTCGGAGAGGCGCAGCGCAAGCACCCGCTGGTCGGCGCCGAGCGTGGCCGTGAACACCTGGCCGCTGCGGCTGTTTTGCAGGCGCAGGCTGCAGCCGGGCTCGAGCGCCTTGTTGAGGCGCAGGTACACGTCGCGATGCTCGGGGCCCGTCGACAGGATCTGGTTGAAGTCGGCGTCGCCGATGATGCCGTCCTTGCCCGCGTTGGCCGGGTCGTAGCCCGGGTCGATCTTGTCGAAGATCGCGTTGTTGTTGGCGAGCAGCTTGTCGAGGGTCTCTTTGGCCTTGGGCGTGATGTCGGCGCGCGCCAGCATCGACTTGGCCTCGGCGAGGTTGAAGTGGGTGCGGCGCAGGACGCTGTAGACCCAGTTGCGCGTCTCGCCGCGACCGAGCTGCTCCGCCACGTCGTACTCGTCCTTCGAGTACTGGAAGGTCTGGAGCGACACGTTCTTGTCGAGGAGCTTCGGCCCGTCCACATCACGCACGGCGGTGCCGATGACGTTGCGCACGGCACCCGAGGCGCCCGCCAGGCCCGTCATGCCGTCGGTGAAGGCGATGGCGCCGCCGCGCAGGGTCACCTGGTTGCCGGCGTCGTCGGACTGGCGCACCTGCTGGCTGGCCCAGCCGTTCGGATCGAGATGCACGAAGATGCCGTCGCTGGCGTTGCCGTTCTTGTCCACCTGGCGCACCACGATGCGCTCGCCGGGTTGGAATCCTTGCGTGGCCATCTCCGCCGGGTTCAAGACCAAGGTGCCGATGCGGTTGCCCACGTCGTAGCCGGTGAAGTCGAGGCGACGCACGCAGTCGCTCTCGAAGGTGGCCTCGGGGTTGTCCGACAGGCTGATGAACTCGAGGTGCGAGCCGATCTCGATGTTGCCGAGCTCGAGCAGCACCGGGTCACGCGGGCGCTGCGACCAGCCGGTGTTCGACGGCGGGGGCTGAGGCACGATCTGCGCGTCGGCCTTGCCGAGGTCGAAGCAGAGCGCGCGGCGCAGGGCGGGCGTGGGCGCCGGCGTAGCGTCGGTGGACTTGCAGCCCTCCACGGCGGCTCCTTGCTGCACGGCGCGGCTCGGGTCGCGCTGGACGAGGGCGGCCTGCGTGGGGTTCGTTCCTTGGGTCGGGTTCACCGGCATGAGTCGCTCCTGCGTGTGGCTGCCGCGCAGCCGAAGATGTGGTGTGAGGTGTGTTTCGGTGGTTGGAGGTAGGGGTTCTGTGACTCGCGCACCTGCATGCGGTCGATCACGAAAGCGCGGTCGCCACGCGGGGTTGGCGGCGCGGCGACCGCCCGGCGCCCGCGCTATCGTCGGCCCATGCAAGTGCGCCGCGCGTCGCTGGCAGTGCTGGCCGGAGCCGCGACGCTGCCGCTGCTCGCGGCCGGCTGCGAGCCGTGCAAACCGGCGCCCGAAACCGCGCCCGACTATGCCTCCGACCAGGACTGGCTGTGTCGCCCGGGTATGGAGAGCGACCTGTGCGCGTCGGAGCTCGATGCCGTCGAGGTGTTGGCAGACGGCACGTTGGTGCCCGTGGAGCACGTGCCCGCGGGCGCGCCCGCGGCCGCCTGCTTCTGGGTCTATCCCACCGTCGACCTGGCGCTCGCCCCCGGCGTCCACGCCAACCTTCATGACCGCGCCGCGCCAGAGGCTGCGGTGCGCGCGCAGGGGGCCCGCTTCACCGAGGTGTGCAGCGTGCATGCGCCGGCCTATCGCCAGGCCACCCTCGGCGTGTATGGCAGCGCCGACGTCGAGGTGCGCGAGCGCTGCTTCGAGGTCGCCATCGGCGACGTGCTCGCCGCGTTCGAGCAGTTCCTCGACGACATCGGCGATGCGCCCTTCGTCATCGGCGGCCACTCGCAGGGCGCGCACATGACGGCGGAGGTGCTGCGACGGCGCGTGGAGCCCGACGACGCGCTCCTGTCGCGCGTGGTGGTGGCGCTCCCGATCGGCTGGCCCGTGGGCACGCCGAGCGAGGCCGAGCGCGTGGGCGGCACCTTCGCGCGCCTGCCCCTGTGCGCCGAGGCCGACGAGCTTGGCTGCGTGATGGCGTATCGCTCCTACGGCGTCGACAACCCGCTGCCGCGCGACCCCACCAGCAACAAGCTCGCCGACCTGTTCTTCGGCGAGGCCGTGGCGTGCACCAACCCCGTCGACGACGGCGCCTCGCTGTCGCGGGCCTATTTTCCGGCGGACAACCCCTTCCTCGGCATGCCGCAGGCGGTGCAGGACAGCGGCGCGCCCTTCGCGCTCTATCGCAACACCTTCACGGCGCGCTGCGTGCGCGATGGCGGCAACAGCGGCCTGGCCATCGGCGTGACAGACGGGCGCACCTCGCCCATCGACTTCCAGCGCGCCAACTTGTCGGGCGACGCGGGCACCCACGTGCTCGACGTGCAGTTTACGCAGGGCGACCTGATCGACCTCGTCGGCCGGAAGATCGCGCGCTTGTCCGCGCGGCCCTGAGCTCTGCGGGCACGGCGCGAAACAGGCGCGCCGGTCGTCGGCCGGTGGCGCGCCGCTCGGGCACCGCCTCGACGTAGCCATCCTCGATCAAGCGGCGGAGCCGCCGATCGAAGTTGGCCGCATCGAGGGCGCGGTGGTGCACGGCCTCGTGTACTTCGCGCAGCTCGCGAGCGGTGAAGGGCTCGGGCACCAGCGCCAACGCGCTGCCGGAGCGATCGACGTCGTGGCGCAGGCGCGTGAGCGCGGCGGCCACGATGGCGCCGTGGTCGAAGGCCAGGGTGCCGAGGGCGAGACCCGCCACTGGCACCCAGCGCGCGTTGGCGGCGTCGCTGCCCGCGCGCACGCCGTGCGCGGCGTGCGGCGGTACCAGCGCGAAGTAGGCGATGGTGATGGTGCGCCCGCGTGGATCGCGCCCCGGTGCACCGAAGGCGCCGAGCTGCCCGAGCGTCACCTGCGCCCGCGGCAGCCCGGTCTCTTCGACGAGCTCGCGCGCGGCCGCGTCGTCGAGCGACTCGCCACCCTGGCCACCGGCGCCCACGTGCAGGAAGCCGCCGGGCAGCGCCAGGCGCCCAAGAAAAGGCGGCTGGCCGCGCTCGATGAGCAAGAGCGAGAGGGCGCCTTCCATCAGCGTGAACACCAGCATGTCCACGGTGACGGCGGGGCGCGCGACCTCGGGCAGAAAAGGGTAGGGCACGCGCTCAGACGAGGTCGTACTTGTTGACCTCGACCTTGGCGAAGTCGCTGAGCCCGAGGCCCTTGGTCTCGCTGCTGATGAAGGTGCGCAGCTGGTCGAGCGCGCCCTTGGGCGCGCGGCCGCCGACCTCGAGCTGCCAGGTCATGCCGAAGGCCACCGTCAGCTTGACCTCGAGCTTGACGCCCAGCTCGGCGCACTTGACGCGGACCTTGCCGGCCAGCTCCTCGAGGTGCGTGTGCTGTTTGGCCTGGGAGAAGTTCGAGGTGATGGTGAGCTGCGCGTCGATGCTCGGGCCCGCGCCTCCTTGGCCGACGGCGCCGCCGCCCTGGACCTTGGCGACCTCGTTGGCGAGCTGCACCACCGCGGTGGCGAGCTGCTCGAGGATTTCCTTCGGCACGTTCATGGTGCCCGCGGGCTGGCTCTTGAGCGCCGCCAGCACGAGCGCGCCCAGCGCCGCGGCGTCTTGGGCGCCCGTGGTGGTGGCGCTGCCAACGGCACCCGTGGTGAGGCGTCCGGTGATCTCGGGCATGGCTCAGCTCTCCTTCTTCGTGGGCGGCGTGCGGACCTGGAAGCGCGCGAACGGGCTCGCAGGCACCGTCCCGGCAGGGCGCGCCTCGCCTACCGTCGACAGGGGCTTGGGCGACGCGGCGCCCACGAAGGACGCGAACGCCGCTGCGGCCGCGCCCGGCCCGAGCTCCTTGAGCAGCTCGCGGAAGTGGCGCTCGAAGTCTTGCACGAGATTTGGGTTCGGCGGGCTGGCGGCGAAGTGCGCGCGCAGCGCGGCGGCCGCCGCGCTCGGGTCCTTGCCGTCGAGACCGAGGCGTTCGGCGAGCCCGCCCACCAACGCGCGCGCCGCCGGCGACAGGGTGCTCCCATCGATGGCGGGCGCGAAGGCGATGAGGAGGAAGGGGACAAACGCGGCGATGTCGGCGTCGCTGTAGAGGCGCGTGCCGTCGGGGCCGGTCTGCATGCAGAGCGCGAGCATCTGCTGGGCCGCGCCCGTGGGCGATGTTTGCGGGGTCATGCGCTCTTGTAGCGCAGCGCCGGGGCGTTTGGCGGGTGCGCGAGCGATCGCGGTGCTATCCTCGGCTCATGCGCGCGGCTGCGCTCGCGGTGCTCCTCGTCGTGGCCACAGCGGCAGCCTGCGTGCTCTCCGCTGCGCTCGATGGCAAAGCGTGCGACGGAGCCCATCGCTGCGTCGCGGGCTACACGTGCCTGGATAGCCGCTGCCTCGCGTCCCCCGCGCATGAGGGCGAGGGTGAGGGTGAGGGTGAAGGTGAAGGCGAGGGTGAAGGTGAAGGTGAAGGTGAAGGTGAAGGTGAGGGTGAAGGTGAAGGCGAGGGTGAGGGCGAAGGTGAAGGCGAGGGCGAGGGTGAGGGCGAAGGCGAAGGTGAAGGCGAAGGTGAGGGTGACCCATTTCCGGTGCAAGGCCTGCGCTTCTCGCTCGACGCCGCCGACATCGATGGACAGCATCGCGCCGGTTGCGCAGCGCCCGATCCCTCGGGCTGGCGCGACCTCGTGGGCGGCGCGTGGGGCACCTTGGCGGGCTTCGGCGATCCTTGCGGTGGCGGTACCGGCTGGGTAGGTGACGGTGGCACCGCGCCCTTCGTCCTGCGCTTCGGCGGCGTCGACGAGCGCGTGGAATTTGGCCATGAGCTGTCGATGCCGACGTGGACGATCACGGCGTGGGTGAGAGTCGCCCCTGGTGGTGTGGCCGCTTCCACGGGAACTGGCGGCATCAACCTCATCCCCCTGGTGGCGCGCGGCGCCGCCGAGAACGAGGACGACCTGCTCGACATCACGTTCGTCCTCGGTGTCACCCCCGCCCTGCAGCTCGGCACCGACTTCGAGGAGCAAGGAACGCACGCGAACCTGCCGTTCAGCGGCGCAGCGCTGCTCGAGGAGGGCGTGTGGGCACACGTGGCGGCGACCAAGAGCGCGGAGCAGCGCGCGCTCTACGTGCGCGGCGTTCTCGACGTCGACGAAGCACAGACCGCGACGCCGGCGGCCGCGCCCGACAGTCTGCTCACCGTTGGCGCCATGCGGCGCACCACAGGTGCGCTGCTCGGCCGCTTCGCTGGCGACATCGCCGCGCTAGAAACCTACGATCGGGCGCTCTCGGCCGACGAGGTGCGCGCGTCGTGCGCGGCGCGCGTCGTGCGCTTCGACGGGGCGGTGTGCGAGGGGCCCTGAGGCGCAGCAACGTGGCGCGCGTGCGCGCTCGAGCTGCTGATCCGATGCGCGCAGCGCGCTCTGCCACGCACGCTCCGCCGACCGGCCGATGTCCGCAGTGCGTGCGCTGCGTCACGCGTGCCGCGACCCGCCGATACAGGCCGCATGAGCACGCGACTCCTCTGCGCCGCCCTCACCCTCTCCTGCGCCTGCGTCGCGCCCCTGGGACCAGCGAGCGACCGCACGCGCGACGCTCGCGAGCCGAGCGATGCCGCCGACCCGAAGCTGCCTCCCGATGAGGACCCGCCGCCCCTCGGAGGCGACGCCTGCGCCGAGCACCAGCAGCGCCTCGAGGCGCTGGCGGATCGTCTCGAACGCGAACGCGTCGAGCTCGACATCCCCGGCGCCGCCATCGCGCTGGTCGTCGACGACTGCCTGTTCGCGCGCGGCCTGGGCGTGCAAGCGCCGGGCGGCGCCCCGGTCGACGAGCACACGCGCTTCCAGCTCGCGAGCATGACCAAGACCCTGACCGCGCTCACGGCGCTCTCGCTGGAGGAGGACGGCGTCATCGATCGCGCGGCGCCGGTGGCCGACCTGGTGAGCACCACCAGCAACGCCACGCTCGAAGAGCTGCTCGCGCACCGCGCCGGCTACCCCACGGACTTGCCCACGGCCACCAGCCTCGATCTCGCGACCTACCTCGACGACAACGCCAGCGCGCCCATGTGGGCGCCGCCCGGCGAGGTGTGGCTGTACTCGAACCCGGGCTTCGCGCTGGCGGGCCGCGCGCTCGAGGTGGCGGCGGGCGCACCCTTCGAGCAGCTGGTGCAGGAGCGCGTGTTCGCGCCTGCGGGCATGAGCGACGCGATCATGGGCGCCACGCTCGACGGCGCTGAGCCGAACATGGCCCGCGGCCACAGCGGCGATCCCGCGCGACCCGAGCTCATCGAGCCCACCGACCTGTACCTCGCGTCGACCTACTACGGCCCCATGGGCGGCGCCTTCGCCAGCGCCGCCGATCTCGCGCACCTGATGCACGCGTTCTTTGGCGACGCGGTCGTGTCGTCGACCTCGCTCGACGACATGGCACGCTCGCGCGGCCCTGCCTGGGGATCCGCCATCGGCTACGGACAGGGATTGTTCTCGATGTACGAGGGGACGGTGTTTCACGGCGGCAGCGTCGCGGGCTTCCTGAGCGAGATGGACCTGCACCCGGAGGCGCGCGTGGGCGTCGCCATCCTGTCGGCCGCCGACTGGGCCTTCCCGAGCGAGACGCTCAACGAGGCGTTCGCCGAGCTGTGGCCCGCGGGGCCGCCGCCCCCTGCCGCGGAGGGGCCCTCCGACGCCGAGGTGGTCGGCAGCTACCACGACGACGTGGTGCTCGGTGACGTGGTCGTGTCCCGCGCCGGTGGTGCCCTCAGCATGTCGTTCGACGGCACCAGCTATCCGCTCACCCGCTGGGCGCCGGGCACCTTCAGCTTCAGCTACCCGCCGTGGCAGATGGACGTGGAGGTGTCTTTCCAGCGCGGCCCCTCGGGCGCCCTCTACCTCGTGACCTTGCTCGGCGTCGCCGCGCGCGCCGTGTGACACGAGCATCGGCGGTCGCCCCGGCCGCCCCTGGGGTAGGCTGCCGGCATGGTGCGCCGCGCCGCCGGTATCGCCGCCCTCGCGCTCGCGTGCGCCTGCGCCGAGCCCTTGCCGCCGCCGCCGCCCGAGGACCCCGCCGTCAAGTACGCGCGGCTGCTCATCGACTTCCCCTTCGGTGGACAACCCGTGCGCTGGTGGCGCGCGCGCCTGGCGGAGCTCGCGCCGGGCGGCGCGCACCCCGACGCGACCCGCTATCGCTACGCCGTCGAACGCGCGCGCAAGAACGGCCTCGACGTCGACGAGACCACCAACGGCGTGCGACCCGGCAAGGAAGCCACGGTGCAGTTGCTCGTGCGCCTCGGGGTGATGCAGTGAGCGCACGCGCGGCGCTGCTCGCGCTGGCGCTCGTGGCGCATGCGGCGCCCGCGCGCGCGGGCACGTCGCGCGGCGACGCGCCGGGCGCTCCGGTCGTCGAGCGTTTGCTCGACGGCACCACCATGCTCTTCCTGGCGCGGCCCGGCGCCGCACGAGCCGCGGTGCGCGTGGTGGTGCGCGCCGGCGCCGACGACGATCCGCCGGGACGCGCGGGCTTGGCCGAGCTGACGGCGCATGCCGTGCTGCAGGGCACCTACGACATGCGTCCGGGCGCGCTCTTTCGGCTGGTCGAGAACGCGGGCGGGACCTTCGGCCTCGAGGTGGCTCCCGACGCGACCGTCCTGGCGATCGACGTGGGCACCGCCGGCGTCCGCGACGCGTTGGGCGCCTTGCTGAAGACGGTCACCGCACCGGCGCTGCCCTTCATCGATCTCGAGCGCGCGCGCTTCATCGTCGGCACCGTCGACGTGGAGGCCGCGCCGCTGCGTCGCGCGGGGTGGGCTGCGCGCCACGTGGCGTTCCCGAGCGGACACGGCGGCTTGGTGTCGAGCGGCAGCGGAGAGACCCGGCGGGCGGTCACGCGCGACGACGTCGCGACCTTCTTTCAGGAGCACTGGGTGCCCTGGCGCACCACAGTGATCGTGGTTGGCGACCTCGAGCGCGACGAGGTGCGTCGCCTGGTGGAGCAGGGCTTGCACGGCGCTCCTGTGCCCGATGCGCCGCGGGCGCGCGACCAGCGCAGCCCGAACGTCCCCAGCGAAGCGCACGGCAAGGGCCGGCGCACAATGGCGGTGAGCGCAGCCGTGCTCGAGCCTGCCCCTGACGCAGCCTGCGCCACTGCTGCGGCGCTCCTCGAGCTGCGGCTGCGGCGCGAGCTTGCACGGGAGGACTTGGTCGAGACGCACGCGGGGTGCGAGCGCGCGTTCGGCGCTCAGCTCTTGTCGGTGGCGGTGCGCTCGACGTCGGCGAGCGCATCCACGCTGCCGGAGCTGGTGCGCGCCGTGCGGCGCAGCGGACGCACCCGACCCGTCAGCGTCGCCGAGCGTGCGCAGGTGGCGAAGCGCGTGGCCGCGAGGCACGCCGGCGCGCTCGTGGAGGTGCCCGCCACCGCCGCGCTCTTGGCGGACGCCGCGCGCGCCGACGAGCCCCTCGACGAGGCAGGGGCGGCGCGCGCGCTCAAGCCGCTGCGGCTTGATTGGGCAGGAGCGGCGCGCGTGTTGGCAATGGCCGGCGCCGACCAGCGAGCCGTCGAGGTGGCGTTCTCGCCCTTCACGCAGTAGCCGCGCGGGTCGCGCGGTGACCCACGCACCGGTACGCTACGCTCACCCCATGGCTGACCCTGCCGTCGCCTTCTTCCGTTATCGCGACGCCGCCGGTCGCGACGTCATCACCAACGATCTCAACGAGGTGCCGCTGGAGCTGCGCGGCAAGGTCGAGGTGGTCATGAGCGGCGACCCCTCGCCACGGGAGCGTGACGCCGCGCGCGTCCATGCGACCATGGGCCGCGCCCGCGCCAGCTTCGACGCCGCGCCGGTGTTCCACGGCCCCTCCTTCGCGCTGGGCGCCGTGGTGGCGTTCGCCGGGGCGTACCTGGTGTTCGGCATGCGCGGCGCGCGCCGCGCGCTGGTGCGCATCGCGGTGGTGGTGGCGGGCGTGGTGGCGCTCGGGGCGCTCTACTTCGGGTGGGTCATGCGCACCGCCGGGCTCGATCACGGCGCGCTCGCGAACCCCGCCGCCGCCATCGACGAGGCGCGCGCTGCCCGCGGGCTCGTCGAGGAACGACACGATCAGGTGCGCCGCATCGACGAGGCACTCGGGCGTGAGCAGTAGGCGCTCTCCACCGCCCGCGCCCTCGTCGGCGTTCCTCCCGCTCACGCCCGAGGAGTGCGTTACGCGCGCGTGGCTGCCGCGCGTCGGCGAGGCCTTCGACGCGCACCGCCACGGTGTGGACTTCGTGTTCGTGTCGGGCGACGCCTACGTCGATCACCCAAGCTTCGCCAACGCCGTCATCCCGCGCTTGCTCGAGGGCAAGGGTCTTCGTGTCGCGATCCTGTCGCAGCCCTCGTGGCACGACGCGTCTGCGTTCCGGGCCTTCGGCAAACCGCGCGTCGCGTGGCTAGTGTCGGCCGGCAACCTCGACTCGATGCTCAACAACTACACCGCGGCCAAGCGGCGGCGCTCGGACGATCAATACGCGCCCGGTGGGCACGGTGGCCTGCGCCCCGACTACGCCACGGTGGTGTATGCGCAGCGCTGCCGCGAGGCGCACAAGGACGTGCCGCTCATCATCGGCGGCGTCGAGGCGTCCATGCGGCGCCTGGCGCACTTCGACTACTGGAGTGAGAGTGTGCGGCGCGCCATCGTGCTCGACGCGCGCGCCGACCTGTTGGTGTACGGCATGGGCGAGCGGCCGCTGCTCGCCGTGGTCGAGCGCCTGCAGCGCGGCGAGCGCATCGAGCACATCCGCGACGTGCCCGGCACGGCCTACGCCGTGGGCAAGAAGACGCTGCCGCACTTCGTGGCCACCGAGAGCCACAGCGACGAGGCGCCCTGGTGGATGCGAGCACCGCCCGCCGGCGTGGTGGCGCTGCCCTCGTACGGCGAGCTCCACGGTGACGACGCCGTGAGCAAGCGCGCCTTCGCCGTGGCGCAAGGCATCTTCCACCGCGAGCAGAACCCCGACGCTTCACCGGTGCTCTACCAGCGGCACGGTGATTTCACCGTGGTGGTGAACCCGCCGCAGCAGCCGCTGTCGACGCAGGAGCTCGACGCCATCTTCGAGCTGCCCTTTCAGAAGGCGCCCCACCCAGGTTACGGCGCGCGCGTCGTTCCCGCCTTCGAGATGGTCAAGGCGTCGATCACCATCATGCGCGGCTGCTTCGGCGGCTGCACCTTCTGCGCCATCACCGAGCATCAGGGCAAGCGCGTGCAGTCGCGCTCCGAGGCCTCGGTGCTGCGCGAGATCGCCGATCTCTCGCGTGTGCCCGGCTACACCGGCGTGTTGAGCGACCTCGGCGGCCCCACGGCCAACATGTACCGTATGCGCTGCACCAGCCCGGCGGCGGAGCAGGTGTGTCGTCGTCCCTCGTGCGTGCAACCGAGCATCTGCGCGCACCTCGGCACCGACCAGGCGCCGCTCACGCAGCTCATGCGCAAGGCGCGCGCCGTGCCGGGCGTGCGAAAGGTGCTGATCGCGTCGGGCGTGCGTATGGATCTGGCGGTGCGCGACCAGCGCTACATCGACGAGCTGGCCGCGCACCACGTGGGCGGCCACCTCAAGGTGGCGCCCGAGCACGTCGACGAGAGCACGCTGGCGCTCATGAAGAAGCCGAAGCCCGCGGTGTACCTCGACTTCGCCGAGCGCTTCGCGCGCGCCTCGCAGGCGGCGGGCAAGGAGCAGTACCTGGTGCCCTACTTCGTGTCGTCGCACCCCGGCTGCGACGTCGACGGCGCCGTGGCGCTGGCCGAGATGCTCAAAGCTCAGCACCTGCGTCCGCAGCAGGTGCAGGACTTCATCCCCACGCCGGGCACGCCCGCCACCTGCATGTGGTGGTCGGGCTTCGACCCCGCCACCATGCGCCCGGTGTTCGTGGAGAAGAGCGCGCGCGGCAAACGCAAGCAGCGGGCGCTCTTGCAGTACTGGCTGCCCGACAACGCGCCCCTGGTGCGCGAGGCGCTGCGCGAGGCGGGGCGCGCCGACCTCATCGGTCATGGATCGCATGCGCTGGTGCCCGGCTGGGACCGCGTCGACGACACGCGCTTCGCTCCGCGCAAACGCCGCTGAGCCCGCCGCTCGACCGATGCCCGTGCCACGACGACGTCGCGGGCGCTCGCCGATACTCGAGCCATGCTCGCGCTCGCGCTCGTCCTGGCTGCTGCTCCTCTGGTGGATGTCGAGGCCGAGCGCTTGGCGCGCGGTGAGGTGGTGCTGCACTTCGCTGAGGTGCCTGGCAGCGACTACCCGGTGGCCACCGCGCGCGTCTTGGTGGACGCGCCGCCGAGCCGTGTGTGGCCCATCGTGGCCGACTGCGAGCGCACCGGCGAGGTCATGCCAGACGTGGCGACCGCCGCTGTGGTGGCCGAGCGTGGCGGTACCTCGCGCTGCACCGTGGTGGTGGACTTGCCATTTCCTCTCGGCGACCTCACCAGCGTGACGCGCGCAGCGCTCGACGTGCGCCCGGGGCAGCATTGGCAGCGGAGCTGGCGGCTCGTGACCGGCGACTTCACGGTCAACGAGGGCTTCTGGCGCCTCGAGCCCAGCGGCGACGGTCGCACCATCGCCACCTACCACATCGACGTGCGGCCGAAGACGCCGCTGCCGGCGTGGCTAGTGTCGTTCATCCAGCGCGCCAAGCTGCCAGAGATGATGCAGCGCCTGCGCCGCGCGGCGCTGGTGCGCCAAACGACGCTCAGCGCTGTGGCGCGCTAACGGCGCGCGCGCTGCTGCCTGCGCTGCCCGGCCAGCGCCCGTTCTCGTCGAACAGTGCCTCGCCGAGATCCTCACGAGACAGCGCGCGCACCGTCTGGAAGGCGCCGAGGGTCGAGTCGGGCGCCGGGCGTCCGTCGCTGCCGAGGCGCACCGGGTGCAGGCGCGCCGACACCAAAGCACCATCGCCGGCCAGCTCGACCTCGAGCACCGCGCTCTCGCCGCCAAAGCCGCGCACGTCGAAGGTGCGATACGAGGAGAAGTTGCCGAGTGAGTACGCGATCAAGCGTCCGCGATAGCGCTCCATGGCGCGCAGCACGTGAGGACCGTGGCCGAGCACCAGATCGGCACCCGCGTCGACCACGGCGTGGGCGAACGCGTGCACGTCACCGCGCGGCTCGCCGTAGAACTCCTCGGCGGCCTTCGGCACGTGGCGGGCCTCGGGGCCCTCGGCGCCGGCGTGAAAGGACACCACCACGATGTGGTGGGTGTGCGCGAGCCACGCGACGGTGCGGCGCGCGATCTCCAAATCACGCACGTCGAGCGCGCCGCGGTAGGGCGCGAAGGCCGCGAACGCGACGCGCGCGCCGTTCCGCTCGAGGGTGGCGATGTGCCCAGCACCCGCGGGCGCGATGCCGGCGTCGACGAGCGCGGCGGTGGTGGTCAGCATGCCCCTGGTGCCGAAGTCGGTGGCGTGGTTGTTCTCGACGCTGAGCACATCGAAGCCCGCGGCGGCCAGCGCCGGCGCCAGCCCCGTGGGTGCGCGGAAGGCGTGGCATTGCTCGGGCAAGCCGGAGCGCTCGCATTTGTCGCTCTCGCCCGAGTCGACGAGCGCCGTCTCGAGGTTGCCGAAGGCGAGGTCGGCGCCGCGCAGGAGCGGCGCAACCTCGTCGAAGTAGTGACGGCCGTTGTCGGGCGGCACCACCGCGGCTGGTCGCGCGTTGCCCCGCCCGAGGTGCACGTCGCCGACGGCAGCTATGCGCACGGTGGTGTCCAGCGCGCGCGGCCCCTGCGCCGGCGTTGCGCCTGGGTCCGGCAGCGCGCGCAGCGTCGCCAGCCGTGCGCGCCGAAGGCCAGCGCCGAAGGCCTCGGTGCGTCGATCGCGCGCCTCGAGGGAGAGCGCATCGAGCTGCGCGAATGCGGCCCAGGCGCCGTCGAGGTCGCCTTGGTCGAGCAGCGCGCGGCCGCGCTGCCACTGGGAGCGCATGCAACCATCCTCGCGCTGCCCGCGCGCGCACGGACGCGGGCGGTAGACGTCGAGGGGCGCGATCGTTGGGGCCAGCGTCCTCGATGCTGCGGGCACGTCGCCCGCTCGGCACCGCGCGTCGATCAGGGTGTTGGCCGCGCGGCCCACGCCCTGCTTGCTCGCGACCTTGGTGAACTGCTCGCCGCGCTCGCCGAGCAGCAGCAGTGCGCCGCTCTCCACCTCGACCCAAGCCCCGTCGACGAAGACCTTGAGCGAGGCGCGCAGGCGACAGCGCTCGGGCTCGGCGCTCGAGCTCGCCGCGGCGAGCAGCACGAGCGCGCACATCGCGAGCGGCGCCTGCCGCGCGTGATGAGACGCTCCCGACAGCACCGAGCCTTGGCGCTGGGCGCGCCCCGCTTGCCGACGCGACGCCGAGGCGGTGGTGCTTGCCCGAGCGCTTCGATGCGTCGCGCGCATCATCCTCCCGCGAGCACGCGTCGCAGCTCTGCGACCGGCTCCGCGAGGATAGCGTGCCGAGTGTGCGCGTGGCGTCTCACCGCCACGAGTGCGGTGGTGCCTGAGGCCGTGCTCGAGACGCGCCGCTCGCGCCCTAGACGCCGCCGCCGAAGCGGATGCTCAGCGGGTTGCGCGATCCCTTGCCATCCTTGCTCGAGGGCTGGAAGTCGAAGGCGTACATCTCGCCGGCATTGCTCTGCCCGCCGCTGTTGTCGTGGAAGGTCACCACGATCGGGTCGCCCGTCTTCAGATCGGGCAGCGCGATGGCGAAGGAGCGCGTCTCCGGCGACGTCGTCAGGGAGCGCTTGCTTTGGTCCCCCAAGCGGCCGTTTTCAACGGTGACGGTGACGCCTGGCTCCAGCGCCTTGTCGAACTTGACGACGCCAAGCGGTGGCGCTTCGGCGGCGCCGTTCAGTCGCTGCACCTGATTCCAGTCGATGGTGCCGTCGTTCGGCGTGTTCGCCAGCAAGTGCGTGTACTCGGCGAGCGCGTCGAACTGCTTGCGATCGTCGAGCAGCGCGCGCAGCCCCGCGATCGCAGGGCCATAGCTGTTGCGCCACCCAGCCTCGTTGGTGTCGAGCGTGGTCTTGATGTGCTCGTAGCCGTAGTTCGCGCCACCGATGAGCGTGCTCATGCCCTGGATGAATCCGGGCACCTTCTCGAGGGTTCCCTTGGGCAGCTCCACGGTGGTGACGCTGACGCGGTCCTTGAGCAGCACCGGCGCGTTGTTGTCGACCGTGGACTTGCCGAGCACGTGATCGGTCTTGCCGGGATTCGGGTTCCCTTCGATGCCGATGAGGCCGTGGACGATGTCGATGGTGCGGCCGCGCACGTTCTGCGTGCCGCCCCCCTGCACCGGCTCTGCGATTTGCTGATTGGCCCACCCCTGCGGGTCGAGGAACACGTGGGTCGCCGGCCCCGGGTTCCCCTCGTCATCGACCTGCCGGATCATCAGTCGCTCGCCGGCGACCAGGCCCTTCTCCTTCATCGCCTCCGCGTTGAGCGCGACGTGCGCGACGTCGCCCTCGGCGTTGAAGCCGGTGATGGGCAACTCGAAGATCTCGTTGCGGCACTTGTCGTTGAACTCGGCGGCCGGGTTGTCGGACAGCGAGATCACCTCGAGGCGGCAGCCGGGCTCGAAGTTCTGGAGCGCGATGAACACCGGGTCGCGGCCGCGCGTGTTCGGTGGTGGCGGCGGCACCACCGAGGAGCCGTCGGCTGCGCGCTCGAAGGCCCACGCGGCGACCACGCCGAGCTTGCGCGGCGCGGTGACATCGTTTTCTTTGCCGGAGACCTGCACCGGCCCGGTGGGGACCTTGAGCGACGCTTGCTGGTAGGGACGGCGGATCTGATCGACACCCATGCGGAGCTCCGATGCGCGGAAGTGATGCGCGCGCAGCGGTCTAGCACTGGACCGGAGCGTTTGGCGCGTGCGGCGCCGTCGCGGTGAGCGCTGCGTCACACACGTCGGTCAGGCTCACGGGATCGCGGCGACCTGGCAGGCACTTTCGGCGCGGCGTCGGCAGAAGGAGGCGCGCGACCCGCACACGACGCCCCTCAATGCACGTCAGTGTCCGTGGGCTTGCGCACGCGCAGCGAGCGGACCGCGCGCATCTCGCGACCAACGCGACGTCGAGCGCGGAGGCGCAGCAGCAAGGGTGGCAGCGCGAAGGCCAGCGCCAGGAGCCCGAAGAGCGCGCCGCTGATGGCGAGGTTGCGTCTCACGTTTGGCCCGAGCCGGGTGGCCGGTGCGCTTAGGTCGGTGCGCGCGAGGAGCGCCATGACCACCGGCCCGGCGACGCTGCGCTCGGCGGTGCCAACGGCGACGCGCACATCACCTTGACCAATCGACGACGCCGGCATGGTGCGCGGAGCGAGCGGCTCGTCGATGCGAAAGAGCGCGATGCCCGCCGCTTCGTCCACGCTCAGCCACCCCTCGATCGCGCGCGCTTGCCCGCGCACCACCGCGAGCATCGCGCGCGGCCCCCGCACGGCCTCGAGCGGAGCGAGCACGATGCCGGGCGCAATCAGGGTGCCGCGCGCGAGCACGTCCTCGCCGGGCAGGAGCGCTGCGCCCAGCGGGAGCGCCGCCAGCCCGTTCAGGTCGGTGAGCTGTTGCACGACCTCCGACGCAGACACGGCGCCGGTGTCGGACCAGCGCACGACGCCCTGCCCGTCGACGAGGAACGAGGTGGGGAACGCGGTCACACCCCAAGCGCGCGCTACAGCGTCGGGCGCCTCGAGCACGCGGTAGCGAATCTGCCGCTGCTCGACGGTGGCCATGACCTCGCGGTGCGGGCTGTCGCACGCGAGGGCGACCACGTGCAACCTACCCGCGTGCTCGCGGGCGAGCGCCGCCAGCTCAGGGATCTCTTCGAGGCACGGCGCGCACCACGTGGCCCAGAAGCTCACCAGGGTCGGCAGGCCACTCTTGAGGTCGACGTCGACACGGGCACCGTCAAGCTGCTGCACGCCCGCCACGGCCGGCGCGGGCATGCCGCGCGCGCCGGCGCGCGTCTCGACAACGCTGAACCGCACGAGGTCGTCTGCGGCAGTGCCCGCGAGCAACACGCCGACCAGGAGAGCGCCTACCACGGCTCGAGTCTGCCAGAGTGCGCCGATTGACGCGCCCCGCCAAGCGTTGGCACCGCTGGATTGAGCGCGACGGGGCGCGCGTGGCGGGGACGCCTACCCTGTGTGCTTTGCGTCCCTGGCGCTACTGAAGAGCGCGCGAGGGTCTGTCGTCGCGAACGACCCCGCGGAGGACCATCATGCGCCTCGCCCTCGTGCCCCTGGCTGTCTTGCTTGCCGTGGACGCCGTGTACTCCGTTCCGAAGATGTCCACCGAACCGCATCAACCTCAGCGCGCGGGCGGGTAGTCCACGTAGCCCTTCTCGCCGGGCGTGTAGAGCGTCGAGTAGTCCGGGTCGTTCAACTTCAGGTCGCGCTCGAGCCGTGTCGCGAAACCGGGGTTGGCGAGCACCGGACGTCCAAAGGCGATGAGGTCGGCGTGGCCCTCGACGATCGCCGCGGACGCCGACGCCTTGTCGTAGCCGCCAGCGAGGATGAATGAGCGCGGCCAGGCTCTGCGCATCGCGCGCTTCAGCGACGCGGGCACCTCGGGCGCCCCCATCTTCGAGTGATCCACGACGTGGAGGTACTGGATCCCCGTGGCAACCAGCTGCTCGGTAAGAAGCAGGTATTGCGCATCGATGCCGTCGTACGACGACGTCATGCCGCCGTTGGTGCCGTAGGGAGACAGCCGGATCCCGACGCGCTCGCCGCCGATGGCCTTGGCCACAGCCGCCGCGACCTCGACCACGAAGCGAATGCGGTTGGCGGCGCTGCCACCGTAGGCGTCCGTGCGCTGGTTGCACGCGGGGTTGAGGAACTGCTCGAGCAGGTACCCGTTGGCGGCGTGGAGCTCCACGCCGTCGCACCCGGCGGCGACGACGTTCTTGGCGGACGCCACGAGCTCGGCGATGAGCGCGGGCAGCTCGTCGCTGCGCAGGGCGCGCGGCACGGGGTGGTCTTTGGGGCCTTCGGGCGTATGCATCTGACCTGCGGCGGCGACGGCGCTCGACGACACGACCTCGGCGCCCGCGGGGAGGTTCAGCGGATGCGCCACGCGGCCGCAGTGCATGAGCTGCACGAAGATCTTGCCGCCCGCCTTGTGCACGGCGTCGGCGACGAGCTGCCAGCCCGCGCCCTGCTCGCTGGAGTACGCGCCGGGGATCGACGGATAGCCGAGCCCGTTGGGCGACGGCGAGGTGCCCTCGGTGACGATGAGGCCCACGTCAGCGCGCTCGGCGTAGTAGCGCGCCATCAAGGGATTGGGGACGTTGCCCGGGGCGCGGTTGCGCGTCATGGGCGCCATCACGAGACGGTTTCCGAGTGTGAGCGGGCCGAGCGTGGTGGGCGAAAACAACGAAGCAGACATTGAGGCCTCCAGATCATGTGGACCAGGGTCCGCTTACCATCTTTCGTGTGCGGTGCAAGCGCGGGCACGTCCATCGGCTGCACGTGCTGGGCTCAGGTCGGCCTCACGGGAGGCGGGCACCTCGCGGCCTCGATTCGGCACTCCCGACGAGCGCGGTGGCCAGGCAGCGAGCCGTCCTCGAGAAGGGCCGGGAGCCGCTTGCGGTCTGACCGTGCCTGGTGGGGCACTGAGAGGCCGACAGCAAATCGGTCTTCGGCCGGCGGGTCGTCGGATTTTGCGGTGATCGGGCGTCGGGCGCGGCCGTCGGGCGTCGGCTTCGGGCTTCGGGCGACGGGCGACGGTCGATCGCTGCTCTGGCTGCTTTGGGCCTCGTGTTCCTCGGCCTCGGCGTCAGGCGAGGTAGGCGGCGTTCTGGACGATGTTGAACGTGATCGCTGCCAGCAGCGCGACGCACGTCACTTTGGCGACGCCGCGCACGAGGACACGATCGAGCCCGTAGTGGCTCTTGAGGAAAGCGTGGGGGAGCCCGGCGAGGGGCGCGCGTCCGCGATAGATGCGCTGGGCATCGTCGGTGGTCATGCGGGCGCGCCACGCGCGTACCGCCTCGCGGTCGCTCGGGCGCGGTTTCGCGCGCTTGTTCGGCGGCGCGTCGACCTCGACGCCAACCGAGTCGGCGTAGTCGAGGCACGCGTGCCTGACGTGGTTGCCGTCCGCGAGCCCGCGTTTTGG
>JADZDP010000212.1 GCA_020850995.1 Deltaproteobacteria bacterium | reverse complement strand
TGCGCGCCGCCGAGCACGGCCAGGAGCACGCCGATCGGCAACACCGGCTCTGGCACCTCGGCCCCGAGGACGGCGTACGCGCACAGCGCGGCGCCCACGAGGATGAGCGCATCGGGCATGGCGGCGAGCAGCGCGTAGCGCTTGCCCACGGCGTCGGCCGCGCTGCGCGCCATTGCGCGGCCCACGACGGCGCCGACGAGCGCGGCGCCTGCGACCACCATGCCGGCAGTGCGCGCCGTGTCGTCGAGCAGGCGCAGGGCCACGAAGGTGAGCACCAGCGCTGCGCCGCCGAGCAGGTTCGGCCAGCCGGCGATGACGCGGGTGTTGGGGGCGGATTCGATGGGCGCCATGGTCAGCCCCTCCAGCGACGCGCGCCGAGCACGGCGGCGGTGGCGAGCAAGAAGCCATAGCTGAGCGCGGCGTAGTAGACGACGCTCGAGAGCTTGACGGTGCCGCGCGAGAAGGTGCGGTAGTGCTTGTCGAACAGGTCGAGCCAGCCGACGACGTCGCCGAGCACCCCTTCGACGTTCTTCGCCACCAGCCAGGCGAGCACCAGCACCACCACCACCGCGCCCGACAGCACGGCGGCCGCCACCTGGTTTGGCGCCACGCTCGAGGTGAACGCGCCAATCGAGATGCACGCGGCGCCCAGGAGCGCGAGCCCGAGGTAGCCGGCGAACAGGTGGCCCACGGTGACCTTGCCGTTCACCATGACCAGCACGGGCATGTAGAGCGACAACACGAGGAACATGAGCAAGAAGCCCCAGGCGCCGAGGAACTTGCCCAGCACCACCTCGGCCTCGCGTGCGGGCGAGGCCTCGAGCAGCACCAGCGTGCCCATCTGCTTCTCCTCGGCAAAGAGGCGCATGGCGATGAACACCGAGGCCACCATGGTGGCGCCTGAGTGGAAGTAGAAGAAGCTCTGCAAGACGTCGAACGACTTCTTCTCGCCTGCCATGGCGAAGGCGTTGAAGGCGAGCCCGTCGAGCAACAACAGCACCGCCAGGATGATCCACCCCGACGACGACGAGAAATACCCACGCAGCTCACGCCGCGCGATCAACAGCGCCGTGGTCACGCTTCGACTCCCTTGGTGAGCTTGAGGAACACACTCTCGAGGCCCCCCTCGGCGTCGCTCACGCTGCGCACGCCAAGGCCGCGCTGCACCAGCGTGGCGACCAGTTGCTCGCGCGCCGTGTCGGAGGCCACGCGCGCACACAGGCGCACCACGCCGTTGCCGACGTCGGTGGTCTCAAGCTCGCTGACGCCCTCGAGCTTGTGGATCTCCGCCTTGGCGAGGTCGGCCATGGTGCCGCGCGCGGTCACCTCCACCGGCGGCGACACGCCGGCCGCCAGCGTGGCCTCGGTGCCTTGGGCCACGATGCGCCCCTGGTGCAACACCAGGATGCGATCGCAGGTGTGCGAGATCTCCGAGAGGATGTGGCTCGAGAGCAGCACCGTGTGCTTCTCCTTGAGCCCGCGGATGAGGCCGCGCATGGCGACGATCTGCGCCGGGTCGAGGCCTGAGATGGGCTCGTCGAGCACCACCAGCTTGGGCTCATGCGCCACCGCAATGGCGATACCCACGCGTTGGCGGTAGCCGTGCGACAGCCACTCGATGAGGTCGTCGGCGACGTTGGCGAGCCCGCACAGCTCGAGCACTTCGGCCACGCGGCGGTCGACGCGTTCTGCGGGCAGCCCGCACAGGCGCGCGGCGTAGGCCACCATCTGGCGCACCGTCATCTCGGGGAAGAGCGGCGGGCGATCGGGAAGGAAGCCGATGCGCTTGCGCAGCTCGCGCGGCGCGTCGATGCCGTCGATGCCGTCGACGGAGACCTTGCCGGCCGAGGGCACGAGCAGGCCGCACAGCACCTTGAGCACGGTGGTCTTGCCGGCGCCGTTCAGGCCCAAGAAGCCCACCACCTCGCCTTGCGCGATGGAGAACGACACGTCCGCGAGCGCGCGCCGCGCGCCGTAGAACTTGGAGACACCGACCGCTTCGATCACGAGATCCTCCGGTCACCACCGGTCTTGCCGTGCGGATTCAACACCGTTTTTTCCTGTGCGCAAGGGGCAGGCGGCGCGGGAGCGAGCGACAAGCGCAGGCGCCCCTTCGTCATTCTCCTGCCGCGCCGCTCATCATGGCTGCGCCTACCAGCGCGGCGCCGGCGCCAATCCCGAGCGCAGAGAGCCCCCACTCGGAGAGCGCTTGTTGGGCCAGCGACACGCGGCGCGACGCGGCGTCGAGCTCCGCCGGTGACGCGCTCGCGACCCGCAGGCGCTCGACCTCGGCGGCGCCGAGCGCGCGATCGATGAAGGGCCACGAGCCCGCGCCGACCAACGTGACGCCGGCCACCGCGAGGCCGCCCCCCAAGATGAGCCCCGGCGTGCCCCAGCCGAGGCCGCGCCTGATGGTGCCGGGGCCCGCGCCGCGCAGCGCCAGGGCTGGGGCCAGCAGCCCGTCGACGGCAGCGCCGAGCTTGGCGCCGAGCGCGTTCAGGTCTGCGCCGGAGACCGCGCCCTGTGTGACCCCAGCCTCGGGACGGCGCGGATCGAAGAGGCCCAGGGTGAGCGACCAGCCAGCAGCCGCGGTGGCCAGCTCGGCGCGCAGCGCCAGCTCGGTGCCGCTCCTGCGCGCGATGCCCTCGAGGCAGGGGGCGCCGCAGTCGCGCGGCGCAGGCTCGCGCACCGGCGAGAGCCCGCGCTGGGTGAGCGCGTCGTCGAGGAGCTGGGTGAGCGCCGCGCGATCGTTCGCCGACGCGGGCCCGTCCACCTCGAGGAGCGCCACGCGCACGGCCAGGCCGCCGGTCTCGGGGGCAGTGACGGCGGCGAGCGCCAAAGCAAGGGGAAAGGTCAGCACACCGGACTCCGAGTCGAGAAGCCCGCGTGCATAGCACATCCCGAACGGCAAATCGGACGAGGGCTCGTCAGCGTTCGACGCGCAGCGGGTCGAGGACCTCGAGGAAGGGGAATCGATGGAAGTCAGCGTCGCGGGTAACGATGCGGCGAAGGCCGTGCTCACGCATCAGCACTGCGGTGTGCGCGTCGAAGTAGAGGTTGCCGCGCAACGCCGGGGTATCGTCGAAGACCTCCTGCGCGACGCGCGCGTGCCGCTCGGTGTGAAGCAGCAGCTCCAGGCTCGGCGACGACAACAGCGCGCGTACGAAGCTCCAGCTCTCGGCATGCGTGCAGGGACGTCGCAGCACGCGTGGGTGCGTACTGACGCGCAGCAGCTCGTAGAGGATGTTCCAGGTGCAGAACCAGGGCGAGGCCTGCGCGCGCCACTGCTCAAGCAGAGAGCGACAGCGCGCGTGCTCCGGCGCGTCCTGGTCCATGGCGTACAGGAGCACGTTCGTGTCGACGAGAAACACCTAGCGTTCCTCTTCCATCGCGCGATAGAGCGCGTCGCGATCGGCGACGTCGACCAGGGCGCCGCCGGAGGCAAAGGTCGGCAGCGGGGTTGGCGGTGGCGCCGGGCGCTTGCTGCGAGCCAGGAAGGCCCGCAGCGCGGCCTCCACCAGCTCGGAGATGGTCGTGCGGCGCAACCGCGCCTCGCTCTTGAGCTTGGCGAGCACCGTGTCGTCGATGACGAGAGTGGTCTTCATACGGAAAACCATACAGCGCGGATGCCGGTACGGCAAACGGGGGCGTGTGCGCTCCTGTGAACCTTGGTACAAACGCCCATGCTCCCCGCCCTCCTCGGCATGCGACCGCACTACGTCGACAAGCTCTGGGGCGGCACACGCATCGCGCGGCTGCCGGCCAAGGGGCGCGCCGGGCATGCGCCCCCCGTCGACGTGCGCGTGGGCGAATCGTGGGAGGTGGCCGACCTGCCCGAGGGCAGCTCCACGGTGGACGGCGGGCCCCTGCATGGGCGCACGCTCACCGAGGTGGTGGCGCGCTTTGGCCGCGAGCTGGTGGGCGAGCGCGCGCCCACCCTCAACGGCGTGCTGCGCTTCCCGCTCCTGGTCAAGCTCATCGATGCCACCGATGACCTGAGCGTGCAGGTGCACCCCGGTGAGGACTACGCGCGCGCGCACCCCGGCAGCTCCTCGAAGGACGAGGCCTGGCTCGTCGTCGACGCGGAGCCGGGCGCGCGCATCCTGCACGGCCTCGTGCCTGGCGTCGACGCGGCGGCCCTTCGTTCGGCCCTCGGCGCCGGTCGCGTCGAGCGCTTGTTGCGCGCCGTGTCCGTGGCACCCGGCGACGTGGTGCGCGTCGAGCCCGGCACCATGCACGCGGTGGGCAAGGGCTGCCTGCTCCTCGAGGTGCAGGAGCCGAGCGACACCACCTTCCGCTTGTGGGACTGGGGCCGCGTCGACCACCAGGGTCGGCAGCGCCCCTTGCACGTCGAGCAGGCCATGGCGGTCACGCGCTTCGGCAACGAGAGTCCACCCACCTTGCCGCCGGCGCCGCCCGGCGAGCCCGTGGTGCGCGCGCCGCGCTTCACCATGAGCGTCCAGCGCGTGGAGGCGGGCGCCCGTCGACCGCTCTTGCTCCCCGAGGGGAGCGCCGGTGTGGCGTACGTGCTGGGCGGCAGCGCGCTCCTCGACGCCGACGCTGGCGCCACCGAGCTAACGCTGCCCGCCGGCGCCAGCGCCGTGGTGTGTGCGCGCGCCCGCGGCGTCAGCGTGAGCTCGGCCATGGGCGCCACCGTCATCGTGATGGCGGGCTGAAGCATGGCCGCGCGTCGACGAGGGTTCCCGCACCCGAGCACCGCCAGCCCCGAGGGCATCGTGGCCGTGGGCGCGGCGCCGCACCCCGAGATGCTGAAAGACGCCTACCGCCAGGGCATCTTCCCGTGGCCGCACGAGGGCTTCCCGCTCCTGTGGTTCTCACCAGACCCGCGCTTCGTCTTGGTGCCGGGCGAGGCGCACCTGCACCGCTCGCTCAAGAAGGAGCTCAAACGCACCACCCTCGAGATCCGCGCCGACACGGCGTTTCGCCGCGTCATCGAGAATTGCAGCGAGAGGAAGCGCCCGGGGCAGCGCGGCACCTGGATCACCGAGGACATGATCGAGGGCTACTGCGCGCTGCACGAGGAGGGGCTGGCGCACTCCATCGAGGCCTGGCGCGACGGCGTGCTGGTGGGCGGCCTCTACGGCGTGTCGTTTGGCCGCGTGTTCTTTGGCGAGAGCATGTTCCAGCACGAGGCCGACGCGTCGAAGATCGCCTTCGCCACCCTACTTGCGAACCTGATCACGTGGGGCTTCGAGCTGGTGGACTGCCAGAGCCACACCGAGCACCTCGAGCGCTTCGGCGCCGTCCACTGGCCGCGCGCGCGCTTCCTCGAGGAGTTGCAGGGCCTGGTGCGCGCGCCCACGCGCGAGGGCCGCTGGCTGCTCGAGGTGGCGCCGCGCGACGTGGCCGCCGCCCTCGGGGATGCGTCGCCGCGCCCCGTGCCGTAGAGTGCAGCCCCGATGGCCGACCCGAAGAACCCGAACGGTCCCAAGGAGCCGAGCAAGCCGGGAAAAGACGGCGGCACGGGCACCGAGACCCTCGAGCGCCCTGTCACCAAGAAGCCGCAGCTCTGGCGCGTCGTCATGCACAACGACGACTTCACCACGCAGGAGTTCGTGGTCCACGTGCTCATCCAGTTCTTCCGAAAGGACCTCACCGAGGCCAACCACCTGATGCTCAAGGTGCACATGAGCGGCAAGGCCATCGTGGGCGTGTACACGAAGGACGTGGCCGAGACCAAGCGCGACCAGGTGATCGACTACGCGCGGGAGCACGGGCACCCGCTGATGCTGACGACAGAGTCGGAGTGACGAGCGCGGGCGCGGGGGCAGGGGTGCCGCGGCGGGCAATCCTCAGTCTTGCCCCTCACCGGCTGCGACCGCGCATCGTCCGTCGGTGCAGACCGCATGCATCGTCGCGTCGCACCGCCTGCGGTACGGGCTCGTCAGCTCGGGGAAGCACGCAGCCTCGCGAAGCTGGGCTACGTCGTCAGCGTAGCGCTCCCACTCGTCGACTCGTATGGCGGCGTTGTCGATGCCGCACTCCATGCAGACGTTGCCTTGGTAGACCGCGGTGCATTCGTCGTCGGTGCTGCACTCTTGCGCGTAGTCGTCGGCTCGGATCTCTGCCACGCAGCCGGGGCCGGCGAGCGCGGCGCAGGCAACGCAGCATGCCACCCAACCGGCGCTTCGCATGGGGGGCGCGTGGGCTGTGCTGGATCGCGCATTGGCGCGAGGTGAGGGGGGCCTACCCGAGCCGCCTCGCGGTGGTCCTTGCATGTGCTGCACTGCAGCTGTCCCCCTCATCTCGAGCATCCCGTGCGCGCCCCTTGGCATGAAGTGGCGCAGGGCGCTGCTCAGGAGGGCCGGCGGTGCGAACAGCGCCGCGCCCCCCTGAAGATCGTAGGATAGGCCCATGGCGGCCAAGAAGTCAGGTCCCGGCGGCATGTTGTCGAAAGACGTGGAGATCGCCATCCGCGTGGCGCTCAACGACGCGCACCGGCGCGGCCACGAGATCGCCACCGTCGAGCACCTGACCTGGGCGCTCTTGC
>JADZDP010000211.1 GCA_020850995.1 Deltaproteobacteria bacterium | reverse complement strand
GCATCGCCTTCGGCGACGAGGTGCGCACCTACCCCGCACAATCGACGATCACGCTCAAGCTCAACTGGCAGAGCTTCGTGAACCAGGGCATCCCGAACGACCGCGTCGAGGAGATGCTCGACGCGCTGCGCGCCTCGATGGAGCGCTGGATCTCGATCGCGGGACTCGGGTTTCGTGTAGCGGGCCCGACCATGACGACCGCGACGGAAGCGGGGGCGGGGGAGCTCCTGGTGGTGATGGCGACGTCCGACCCGCAGGGCGCACAAGCCCTCGCTCGCGAGTATGGCGATGGGAGCGACGCTCAGAAGATCGAGATCTACGCCAGAGCGGTGCCAGGCGGACCTTTGCGCCCCTGGGTTTTCTCGTGGCCGCAGTACCCGACCAACGACACTTCGATCCTGATCGATATCGAGGCGACGCTCACCCACGAGATCGGCCACGCGCTCGGGCTCAAGGAGCACTCCGACTATCCGAGCTCCACCATGTGCGGCCGAGCGCCCTGGGTACGCATGCGCACGGGGCCGAACGTCGAAGACGTGCTGCGCGCTCGCGAGCTCTGGAGGACCGACGGCCTCGCGACGGCGAATCGGGTGCGCGCGCGTTACTCGGGGAACAGCGGTTCTTCCTGGAGCAATCGCATCCTGACGACGGCCACGCCCGATGCCACCATCACGACGGTGAATAACCCGGCCGCGGTGCGCGACAGCTCGACGTTTCTGCTCGCGTACGTACGCTCGGACATCATCACCGGCAACGGAGACAGCGCGACCGGCCGCCACCCGGAGGTGATCGTCGCCGGTGACGATCGCTTTTCGGTGATCAACTTCCGGCACCTGTTCACTCTGGAGATGAGCCACTACGGCGTCGGCCTAGGCGGCGAGTACGGCGAGTACATGTTGACGTGGGTGGAGCCGCGTGCCGGCAACGGGCACACCTTCGACTTCATGCGTCCCCGAGTGCTGTTCTCCAACAACGGGGGCGCCACCTGGCAGGACCGCAGCCCGCCGGTGGACAACGAGCTCAGGGCGAGCGGCACGCCCGCGGTCCACAAGCTCACCGCGAACCGCTGGACGATGAGCTTCCCTGTGCTCGACGAGACCAACCTGGAACGCACGGGGAGAGTACTGCGGCTCGAGTCGCTCAACGACGGTGTGTCTTGGACCGAGCTAGGCGAGGCCGGCGATGGGAACTACTACCGCACGGCGTTAGGCGTCTCCGTCACCGAAGTCGGCGGCATGCAGTTCTATGGGTTTGCCTGGACGCCCATCTACTACAACGTGCAGCGCGGGCTGGTGCGAGCCCAACGCTACGACCTCAATGGCACCTGGAAGTCGATGGCCTACTCAACGGACTGGAGCCGCCGGCCGCCGTCGCTCGGCCGCAATCACTCGCTCATGCTCTTCGAGGTTCATCGCGGACCCGATGACCGCATGTACTTCGCCGGCGTCGACCCTACGCCGCCCGGTGCGATCTATTGGCCCACGCCGATCGCGATCGGCTCGCAGACGACGCAGGTGAAGCCGGCGATGGCGGCCGACGACAACAACGGGAACACCTATGTGTACTACTTCGCTCCGTAATGCGGTCGTGGCCGCGGCCATGCTTGCTGCACCAGCGGCCCGGGCGACCCAGTTCGAGAACCCACCGACCCTCGAGGGTGCCGTGCTTCACGCCGACGTGGTGCTCGTCGGCGTCCCGACCGGCGCTCGCCTGGTCGAGCAGCGCAGCTACGCGCTCTATCCCGGCTCTGCCGACTCGCCGGTGCTCACCAAGGAGGTCGCGCTCCTTGAGGTGGAGCTGCTCGAGGTCCTCGATGGCCTCGACGTCGCGGCGCCCCGTATCTGGGTCGCGACGGAGCTCGTGCTTCCTCGCGACCTGCCGGTGGTGCTCCCGCTCCAGTATCGGGCGGACCCGACGAGGCTCGCGCCCGCGGCGACCTCCTCCGAGTTCTGCGTCATGCACGACATCACGATGGACGGCTCGAGCGACGCGGCACGCCACGGGGCGCGCATCTTCGTCACCCTGCTGCGCGCGCCGCAGCTCGCGGAGCTCCCCGCCGAGCGGGACCCGGCGCAGCCATGAGATCGTCCCTCCTCGCGCTCGCGGCGATCGCCGCTTGCGGTGGCTGCCCGCTCAACCAGGCCCCGTCCGACGCTGGTGCCAGCGACGGTGGTCCGCTTGATGCGGGAGCGACCGACGGCGGAGCTTCCGGCGACGCGGGCTGCCCTGCGGCCGACGCCGGCGACGTGCCGTGCGCAATCGACGGCGGCAGTGATGACAGTGGGGCTTGTGAATCATCAAGGGTGGCGACCGCGCTGCGGATGGACGAGCTCGCCCGACCGCTCAAAGGTCCCTGTACGCGCGACGACGAGTGCGTGGTGCTCGACCCGTTCCCGCTCTCGTGCGGCGACGGCTTTGTGCTGGCGGAGATCTGCCCCTACGGCCTGCTCGCTGCCAACCTCTGTGCGCTCGAGACACGCCTCGCGCCGTTGCGCGCAGAAGGTTGCCAGGCGTGCGCCCGATTTGGGTGTACGGGCGACCATGTCGCCTTTGACTGTGGCACGCCGCTGCCCCACTGCATCGATGGTGTCTGTGCACCGTAGCGCTCGTGCTCGATCTCGATGACCTGCGTCCGTCGAGGCTAGAGAGCTGATCCGGTTGCAGCGCCGTCGCGAGCGTGAGCCGGTGGTGCGAGGGCAAGGAGACGCGCAGGCGCGTGGCCGTAGCCACGTGCCGAGCATGCGACGCCGCCGTCGCACCACCGGCTCGCGCGCAGCAGGCGATGGAACCGAATCAGCTCTCTAGTACTGCTTGATCGGATCGTCGTCTGCTGCGGCCGCGTCTGCCGGGCGCCTCACGGCGGGAGTCCTCGGCGGCGCCTGCGCCGTACGGCAAGTACGGCTCGGCGGCGCCTCTGGGCTCCGCCAGGGCTGGCGCATCTAAAGATGATCAATTTCGATCGGTTGCGTGAGGTGGATCGACGGGGTGCACGATCCGTGATCGAGTCCGGTGGATGCCGCGCAAACCCAAGTCCATCGCTCTCGAGTCGCTG
>JADZDP010000210.1 GCA_020850995.1 Deltaproteobacteria bacterium | reverse complement strand
GGCGGCGGTGGCGGCGGCGGCGGCTTCGGCGGCGGCGCCACCGGCACGGCGACCTTGTCTTCGTCGATGGCGGGCTCGCGGCTCAGGTCGGGCTTCTTGCCCGAGCCGCAGGCAGACAGGAGGAGGGTCATGGCTGCCAGGATGGTCAGGGCGCGCATGCTCATGAGTTTCACTCCCGCTTCCAGGTCTTCACGGCCTGCACAAAGAATGACGGCGTGCCTGGGGGCTGGTTTGAGGGCATGTTGAAGTTGGTGTCATACACCCATTGGCGGGTGGGCGCGGTGTACGCGAACTGGTCGTTGACGCCGTAGCCCGTGAAGGGCTGCGGGAAGCGCTGCCACTGGTACACCGAGCGGAAACCCACCACCAGCGAACCAAAGATTCGGGTGGCAGCGCCGCTGCCGCTCCACTTCTCGAGGAAGCGCGGGAAGTTGTTGAGGCCACCGCTCGACGCCGTCATGGAGGTCTCGACGCTGCCAGAGATCGACGCGAAGGCCCACATCGTGGTGGTGGGCACGCGCAGGTCGCGCTGCGCGCTGTCGCGAGGATCCTGCCAGTCGGCGTGCTGATCGTTCCAGTTGTTCGACAGCAGGGTCACTGCGTCGCCGCCGACCATGAGGGGCCGCCAGGTGGCGAAGGGCGCGACGGTCTCGACCGGAACGATCATGGGTACGGCGCCGGCGCCCACAAAGCTTCCCGAGGCGGAGTTGAGGTCGCCCACGATGTACACGCCGCTGTTGCTCACGATGGACAAGCCCGCCGGGAACACCGTCGGGTTGACGGTGGCGCCGTTGATGATGCGCAGCGCGCTCGGACGCGTGAGCGCGTTCGAGCAGTCCGGCGCCACCAGCGCCGCTGGGCCCGCCGTGGGTCCATCGTTCAGCAGGTTCGCGGTGCCCGCAGTCTTGCAGAGGTGGTAGGGCAGCCTGGTGTTGACGCGCGTGCTCCCGGCCCCCGTCGGCGCCACCAATCCCGCGGTGGCCGCGCCGCCTGCATCATCGACGCGGGGCCACAGCGCCGGCACCGGATTCGGCGCCGGCGAGGTGCTCATGTTGTCGTCCCAACCCGGCCAGGTGTTGACGATATAGATGATGCCGTTGAAGTCGCTGAAGTGTGAGCCGAGCTCGCCGGGATCGTTGTCTTGCAGCGCCGCCGTGAACGCCGCCAGGTCGAAGTTCATCGGCAGGATCATGTCTTCGGTGTTGGCGCCGGCGAGGCCGGCATCGACACGGAAGTCCTTGAAGCCCGCGCGCGTCCCCTCGATCGCCTGAGCGGCGTTGGTGGTCTGCGCTGGAGCGGTGCCGACGGCGCCGGTGCCTGGGTCCACGGTGTAGTAGGCCGGTCGGAAGTCATTGGCCGCGTTGCGGAAGATGGGCCCGTAGGAGACCACCGGACGCTGCGCGTAGTCGGGCGCGAGCTCACCTGTGGCCCCGTGGCGATAGTACGAGTAGCGCGAGGGCTTGGTGCCACTGAAGAGCGCCGCCTGCCCGACGTCGCCCAGGGCGGCGCCAGCCGCGCACAACACCGCGCCCTCGTCGTTCAGGCAGCTCGGCGTGTAATTGCCCGGGTGGTCGGACCAGATGGGCGTGCCCGGCCACGGCACGCCGCTCGTGCGCTTGAACCAGATGCCGTTCACGATGACGATATCGGCCTTGGATGCATAGCGCTGCGCCAGCACCGAGGCGCTGTCGCCCGGCCGCACAGGATCGACGAGCATGCGCAGGCTGTCGCTGTTGTCGACGGCGTTGGCGCTGACGTCGCGCCCATCTTGCACCGCGGTGCTGCCGACCACGGGCAGGCGCAGGACCGGCACCCCGTGGCTGCCGTCTTGGGCGTTGCCGTTCCAATGTGCCATCGCGTATTGGGTCCACGCACCAGAGCCTGGGGTCGGCGTACATGCGACGCAGGTGGCGTCGTTGCTGTCGGTGATCTCGCGATAGGTGTTGGTGGTCCCCGCGGTCGCAGCGTCGAGGATCGCGTAGTTCTGCCCGGCGCCTCCGCCTACCGCGTAGCGCGGGCAATGCGAGCCAGTGAGCAGGCGCTCAGAGGCAGTGACCGTGTCGATCTTGAGGTTGCCCGGGTTGCCCCAGGCACAGAAGTCGCCGTTCACGTGCACCCGCCCATTGATGTTCATGGTCGGCGGGATGCCGAGGTCGGTGTAGCCATTTGCGAAGACGAAGAACTGAAAGAGCCCGATCTCACCCAACGCGAGGTTCTCCTCCACGCGGCAGCGCGCGTCGGTGGCGTCTTTGGTGGCCTCGATGATGATGCTGAGGTCGGTCTGGCGCGCGTTCATGCCGCGGAAGGGGCCGTTTGGCAGCGGCAGCACCGGCACGCAGAAGCCGCCTTGGCAGCTCGCGCTGGCACACTGACCATTGGAGGTGCAGGTCTGCAAACCGGCCGTCGCCAGATCGAGGGTGTCGATGGTGAAGCCCGTGGGTGCGAAGTCGGACTTGCTCGGGCAGCCGGAGGACGCGCCGCACACCGCCGTCCGCAGCTCGGTGGTGGTGGGCGTGGTGTCGCGCCGCAGGTAGTCGCGCGCGCGCACCATGGCGGCCCGCCCCACCCCGTCGCAGGCATAGAAGGCTTGGCGGCGGTTGATCATGGCCGCGCTGGTCTCGGCGCTCGAGGTCAAGACGATGACCGCCGCGGTCCCCGCCGCCGCGAGCACCGTCATGAGCAAGAGGACCATCGGCAGCG
>JADZDP010000209.1 GCA_020850995.1 Deltaproteobacteria bacterium | reverse complement strand
GCGGAGACCAGTTGTGTTGATCGAGCCCGGCGCAGGGACTTGCCAGGAGCCCAAGGAGTACCGCAGCCGCGTACCTCGTGGTACGCGGCGAGGACACGACGCAGGGATCGTGGCAAGGACCAAGCCCAGCGACCATCAACGCAACTGGTCTCCGCTGTAGTGCGGGACCTTCTCCTTCGCCCAGAAAGGCCGGCTGGGTGAGCTTGATCCGTTTTCGCGGACACCCCAACACAGCGCCTGGCGCTGAAGGAGACGGCGTCAAGCGATCAGGAGCTTCACCGGGAGCGCACCGTTCATCAGGGAAATTTCCTGCTTGGTCGTGAGTGCCAGCAGGTGCAGGGGAGCATCGGCGGCAACCAGCAGGGCGATTCGCCAGCCGGGGAAGCGCGTCTTGATAACGTCACCCACCTCTCGATACAGGGTGCTGAGGGCACCGGCGCCGATACGCTCCCCATAGGGCAGGTTGGCGACAAGCAAGCCGCTTGCGCTCGGCGGGTGCCAATCCTGAAACGGTTTGCTGGAGAGCTCGAGGTACTTCTCGACGCGCGCGCGCAGGGCGGAGGAGCGCGCCACCTCCACATACTCAGGTCGAATGTCGGAGGCGTAGATAGGCGCCGGCAGGACGTTCCGCTTCGCAGCCCGCAGCTCATCCGAGACGCGACGCCACAGCGCCCGATCGAAGCCTGCCAGATGCTCCAGGGCAAAATCGTCTTTGCCGCGATGGATGAGGGGCGCCTTGTTGAGCGCGAGATACGCCGCCTCGATGGCGATGGTCCCGGAGCCGCACATCGGATCAAGCAGCGGCTCCTGACCGGTGTAACCGGCCAGCAACAGGATGGAGGCAGCCAGGGTCTCCTTCAAGACGGCCGGATGCCCCGTCATTCGCCACCCGCGCTTGTGGAGCGCGCGGCCTGCGGTGTCCAACCCGAGCACGCAGCGGCCCTGTCGCAGGAACGCGACCACGGTGATGGCGTTGTCGGCGTCGGCGCAAAAGGTCGGGGCGGACTTCGAAAACGCGCCCGTGCGGACCGACTCCGCGATCGACGCGATGACGGTCGCCTCGCCCAGCGCTTGCGACGGCGGATCGGTGAGCGTCGGAACCACGGTGAAGGGTCGGTGTGCGCGTAACCACTCCGGCCACTCGATCTTCCGCAGCTCTGCGCGCAAGGTCTCGGGGTCGGGCGCAGCAAATTCGGCAACCACGCGTTGCATGCGGCTCGCCGTACGCAGGCACAAGTGCGCGCGGTAGGCCGTCTCGAGATCCGTTGCGAACGCGATGCCGCGGTGCAGCGGCTGTTGGTCGCGGATGCCGAGGTCGCGCAGCTCCGCGGCGAGCACGTCGACGGTCTCGTGCGGGCAGGTGGCAATCCAACGCACGGCGTTCCACTCTCTCGTTGACGGGAGGATAGCGGTTCTGCCCAGCCGCGAGGGTGGGTGAAGGCCGCCGCCTGCTGCTGCAGCGGCCGGACATCCTCAGGAGCCGGACGTGGACGCCCTCGCGGAGCCGTGCACGGCGTTGATGACCGCGCCCCTCGAGTGCGGTCGGCGATGGGACGCCCAAGCGGCCGACGGCGCTTCTTACAGCGGAGACCAGTTGTGTTGATCGAGCCCGACTCAGGGACTTGCCAGGAGCCCAAGGAGTACCGCAGCCGCGTACCTCGTGGGACGCGGCGAGCGCACGACGCAGGGGTCGTGGCAAGGACCAAGCCCGGCGACCATCAACGCAACTGGTCTCCGCTGTAGGGAGGCAACGGTGGCGCCGATCGACCTCGTGGCCGACGTGTCCCGGCAAGACCAGGCGCCCAACGTCAGACGCGCCCGTGGTTGCGCAGGGCGCGCCGGCGGACAAGCCGCGCGTGCGCCCTCGTCCTACCGCCTCGCTTGGGCTGCCGCGCAAAAGCCCACGACGGCTGAGCACCGCACCAGCCCATGCGAAGCGTCAGGGGACGTCGGCGCTGCCGACGTTGCCGTCCGTGTCGGTCGCGAGGACGACGAGCGCGCCCGCGTCGACGCCGATCACGCGCGCCTCGCCATTGACGACTGGCGCCGTGAGCTCGGCACCGCCGGCCGCCGGACGCACCGTGACGGTCGCGCTCCTGAGTGGGGGTGGCGTCGAGATGTGCCCGCGGATCGCGGTCTCGTCGAGCTCAGGCGGCTGCTGGAAGAATGCGACGCTGACCACGAGGTCTGCGCCCTCGCGGCGACCGGAAACGGCGAGCGCGGCGGGGCCGACGTCGAAGACCGCGCTCTCGACGGTGTACGCGCCCGCGCCGACCTTGCCGTTCGCGACCAAGCGATACTGCCCGACCGGAAATCTCGGCGGCAGCTCGAGGTACGCGGTCCAGGTCCACACGCCGTCCTCATCGCCGCTCTGCTCGCGCGCGACGCCGATCGGCAGCACCGACGCATGGCGCGACGTGAACGCGCGGCCTGACGCGAGCAGCACCGGTGAGCCGTCCTCGCGCACCAGCGCGACCTCGGGCCCCTGGCCCTCGTACGCGACGTCGCCGCCGATGAACGCGAACGGTGTGAGCGCCCGCCGCGGCACGCTCGGCGGCAGATCGACGACGATGGCGCCGGCGGCCGTCAAGGCCGTCTCATCGTGGTCGATGGGCTCCTTGGTGTCGGGCGAGAACACCGCCGGCGCCGTCTCGAGCGACGGCGGCGCGCGCTCCTGCATGCGGCTCCACGCGATCGCGCTGTGCGCGACCAGATGGCCGCCCAGCTTATCGCCGAAGACGGACATGTCCGCTTCGTAGCCGCCGCGCAGCGGCGAGAACGCGAACGGCGGCAGCGCGCGCGGGGCGAGCCCGAGGTAGCCGGGGTACGGCGGCGCGTCCTCGTCGAGCGTGGTCGGCAACAGGTACATCAGGTGCTCGTTCGCGTAGCCGAGCGTGAAGGTCGCGAGCGGATCGAGGCCTGCGCTCCTCGACAATTCCGCGGCAATGCCCCACGCGAGCTCCATCGAGAGCTCGCCGGGGATGGTGACGAGCGCGAGCCCGTCGAGCTCGATGGCGGTGATCTGCGCGCGCTGAAACGGCGACGGCGGGTGATTGAACAAGAAGGTGTGGAACGAAATCCCGCAGTCCATGTCCTCGCGCGCGAGATGCGCGTCGTAGGGCTCGACGTCGGGGGGGACGTTGCGGAAACAATTCATGCCGCCGTACGTGACGTCGCCACCGAACGGCGGACCGCCGTCGTTCTGCCACTCGCCCGGCGCGTAGCCGAGCGCGGGCACCGTGATCGGAAAGCGGTGCGCGCGCGCGTCGAGGGAGACGTCGGCGCGCGTCTCGATCGCGAGCAGCTCGTCGAGCACGGCGTCGACGAACAGGGCGCCGGTGGCGTCGTTGCCGAGCGGCACGGGCAAGTCGATGCCGGGCGACATGCTGCCGCCGTTGCCCTGCAAGAACAGCGCAGGCACGACGCGGCCCGACGGCGCGTCATGGAGCGCCTCCTCGAGCGCGCGCTCGACGCCGCCCACGATGTCGTTGGTGGCCCACGAGCTGCCGTTCAAGGTGGGGTGGACGCCGAAGCTGGTCATGACGAACAGCGGTGCGCCCGCGTCGTCGTCGACGCGGATCAACAGTGCGCGGTTGTCGTCGAATGGCGGGCTCTCGACGCGTCGGTCACGCGCGATCCGATCGTCGACGTCGAACGCCTCGACGATGGTCCACCCGAGCCGCGCGGGCTGTTGGCCGTCGAGGGCGGCGCGTGCGGCGGACGCGCCCGCGTCCACCATGCGATCGAAGACCTCGGTGCGAAAGGTGCCGATGCCGAACGGCGCGAGGATCGGCTCGGACGCGCCGAGCAAGCGCAAGAAGCGCGCGGGAGCCGAGTGCGTGTGGGTGGCGACGACGACGAGCGCGTCGCGCCAGTCGTCGCCGGTCTCGTCTTCGAGGCGCTGGGCAATTGCTTCCGTCAGCTCGCCGGTCGGGAAGATGATCGGCAGGCGCACGACCAGCAAGCGACCGTCACCCACGTCGAGCGACGCCGCTCGCGCCCACAGCGCGTCGAGGCTGCCGACGGCGGGCTCCATGCCCTCGGCCCACCTGCCGTCGCCAGAGCCCGCGCGCTCGGACAGTCCGCCGAGCGACGTCGTCAGCGGGACGTCGAGCAGCGCCTCGCCGACGCCGGCGAGCAGCGGCGCGTGCTCGCCGCGCGGCGTGCCCGCGGCCGCGCGCCGCAATCCGGGCATGCAGCGGCCGAAATCGGTGCACAGCGATCCCGCGCTGCACTCGTCGTCGATCTCGCAGGCGATGCGGCAGTGGGCGTCGAACGAGTCGGGTGCGTCGGGCTCGCACACGGCGGTGCGACCCGCGCCAGGGGCGGCTTCCTCGAACACTTCGCGGCAGTACGGCCAGTCGTCGATGGCGTAGCAGGGCGGGCCTTCGACGCACCTGCCGCCGGCGCACACCTCGCCGGCGCCGCAGCCATCGAGGGTCACGCACTCGGGCCCGGGCGGACCTCGGGGCGGCTCCTCACAGGCACAGGCGAGCGCGAGCACGAGGAGCGTCGTGAGAAGCGGGCGTCGCGGCACGGCGGCACCATCGCTCGCGACGACGAGGCCGACAACCCCGAGAGAGCAACTGCTTCGGCAATGTTGGGGCGAGGGCGCCGGTGCCGCAGCTATGGCCGGGACCGACACCATCGCCCGTGGGCCGAGCACGTGGTTTGTGGGCTGTGCGTCCGGGTGGCCTGTACCTTCGACCGGTGGACCGAGCAGCGCGCGCTCGCGCCCTCGACCTGTGAAGAGGTCGAAGTGGCGCGCGACGGCGATCGCCTCACCATCTGCGGCATCTGTAACTCGAGCTTCCTCTTCCTCGACCCCGCGATCGTCGATTGCGCCGGCCTCGGCGGCGCCTGCGTGGAGTCGGGTGACTCCCCCGGCTGCGTTGGGCGCGCGAGGGCCCTGTGCTCGCCGCGCAACTACCTGGCCGTGTGCCATACCGGAGTGGAGTGCGTGGCCGACTCTTCCAGCTTTGGTACCTGCACGCCCTGAGACGCGCGCATCACCACGAACAGGATCTCGCTGCGCGCGACCTGGTCAGTCGCGCTGCCCCGGGCTGGCCGAGGCACCGTCGCTGGAGAAGACCCACTCCGTGGGCTCCCACACCTTCTTGCCGAGCACCACCCCCGCGGCGCGTTTGACGATCCGATCGGTGTATTCCCACGGCTGACCGGTGCCGTCGACTGCGACCTCGCCGAAGATGTCGACGACGACGCCATTGTCCACCAGCTCGTAGACGTCATCGCCATTGCCATCGACCGCGAGGCTCGCGTAGTCGGGTGAGGCGCCGTACATCGCGTGGAAGGACGCCGTGTCGTGCGCCGCTACGATGGTGGCCCCCGGGGACAGCATGCCCGTGAGCTGCACCGAACCGATGGGGAAGCTCTGCCCGTTCGCGTACCGGCGCAGCCGAACGTTCGCGAGGCTGGCCTCCTCGTCGCCCGCGTTGTGGATCTCCACGAAGCGGACCAGGGGATCGCCCGGGTGGTCCACCACCTCGGTGATGATGAGCGAAGGACCCCGTGGTCCAGCGTCGACGCCGGCGTCGACACCGGCGTCGTCGCTGCCCCCGTCGAGGGGCCCGGCATCGACGGGGCCCGCGTCGTCACCGGCGTCGAGCGGGCCCGCGTCGAGGGGCCCGGCGTCGACGGTGACGCCGGCGTCGGCGCCTCGGGTCTCGACCTCGATGAGGTAGTCGGGGATGGTGGCCTGCACGGTGAAGGTCGAGGCCACGATGATCACGATCTCGTCGGGTGCGATGGCGAAGCGCGGCACCGCGCTCATGGCGGCGGACCCGGTGTCGTCGTCGCCGCCAGCGCAATTCACCGTGGGCGTCGTTGGATCGAAGCCGCCGCGGTAGAGCAACAGGTAGCCATCGCCGCCGGTCCACAGGGCGCCCACCGCGATGTCTTGCTGCTCACCGGTCTGGTTCACCACCGCGAACGAATCGACGTAGTAGGGCCCACGCTCCTGCCCAGGCGCGGTGCAGGTCTCGAAGGGGCGGTTCATCATCGTGGCGTCGGTGGGGCCGAGGGCGCCGGTGAAGTCCACGTGCCCGCCCTGCGGCGCGATGGGTACGGCGATGGGGATGCCCGCGTCGTAGGGGCCCGCGTCGATGGGACCTGCGTCCACGGCGCCCCCGTCGGCGCCCCCGTCGTCGGGCCCGCCGTCGGGCCCGCCGTCGGGCCCTGCGTCGAGCCCACCATCGACGGGCCCCGCGTCGGGCGCGCCGGCATCGTCGCCACCGTCACCGGGCAGCACGCCACCGTCGCTCGCCCCGCTCTCGTTGCACAAGCCGTCGACGCACACGGGCATGCTGGTCGGACAATCCAGCGAGCTCGCGCACTCGATGCTCCCCATGAGGCGGCACGCGAAGGGGCCACAGGCGGCGAGCGCCACCAGCGCTACCCCGCGAATACTGCGCGCGGCGCTCATTCGACGAACGCGAGCGCCACCAGCACGCCGCCTCCCGCGGCCACCGCGGTGCCGGTCGCCAGCGCCACCAGCGCGGCGCGGCCGAGCTCCAGGTGCTCTTCCTTCGTCGCCGGATCCACGTCGTTTCCTGGCCTGCCGAGCTGCTCGTTGGCCCACAGAGCGACCACTCCCGAGGGAACGCTCACGGCCACGCCCAGCCCGGCAATGACGGCCCCCGTCCAGAGCAGGCCACGATCGGAGGACACCGCCGGCGCCAAAGCCGTCTCGCCGCTCACGTCCGCGAGCAACGCGGCGACCATCCCGGGCACCGCACGCGAGAGCGCGTCGAGGTTGGCGGCGCGGAGCTGGCGGGTCGCTGCGGTGCGCGACGCCTGGGCGTCGAAGCAGCTGAGCTGCAAGAGCAGCTCGCGATCCAAGGTGCCCAAGCGACCATGCACCACGTAGCGTGCACCAAGGGCGTCGGCGATCTCGGCCATGCACGAATCGGTGTTGCACCCGAGCAGCTCACGCTGGCCCTCGAGCTCGATCATGCGCCGCAGATCCACCTCGCTCACCACGTCCATGACCGGACTGCGAGCCAACGCCGCCGCCACGGCGCCGTCGAGCAGCGTCATCGCCGCCACTTCGACACCAGCACCCTCGAGGCTGAGCATGAGCAGCCGGGGCCGCGCAGGGGCGTCGCGCGCCTCGGGCACGGCGCTCAGCAAGCTCAACATGCACAGCGCCAGACCCAACCACGCCTCCGCCAGGGAACGCACAGCCTGTCACAGTCCGTCGTCCGGCGCAGAATGAGCACGCTCACCGTCGTCCCCCTTGGCAACGGCCGCGAGGTGGTGGGGGGAGAGCTCGCTTGACAACCCCGGACCGAGCGGCCGCGCACGTCGTCATCGCCAGGTCATTCACCGCGCGCCGCGCGTGCCGCCGCCTTGGCCGCCAAGCGCTCTTCGAATGCGTGGATGATGACGACGTGTCGCAGGAACGCGCCGAAGTTCTCGCGCGTGTCCTTGAGTGCGTCGAAGCGCGGGTTCTGTAGACGGCGCTCGTCGATGAAGCGCTTGACGTCGGCGAAGTAGGCATCGAAGGCCGGCGTCTTCTCCTTCCATTCGGGGCTCTTGTCGACGACGATGGCCTGGAACGCCTGCAGGTCGAGGTGGGTCAGCTCCGCAGGGTTGACCTCGGCCATATGCGAGCTCGTCATGGGATCGGTGGAGGTTGCCTTCAGCTCCGCGATGCGCGCACGCACGTCCTCGAGGGTGTGCTTGGCGCCGAGCCGAAAGCCAAGCACGCCCTTGCCCGCGCCCACGCCTTCACTGCCGGGGCGCGACGCCTCGAGGAGCTCACGCTGCTGGCGGGTCACCTCTGGCGCCTGCGCCTCGATCGGCGTCGTAGTCGTCCCGACGCCGCCGACCTCTTTGGCGACGATCTGCTCGGCCTTAGCGTCGCGGACGACCTTCTGCTCGACGCCATCGGTGATGGCGCCCGCGTCCGCCGTCGGCTCCTTGGCCTTGAGCGGCGGCGTGAACGACTTGGAGGTGGCTCGCATTGCGCCATCATTGCACGACGCCACGCCCGCGCGCAGCACGGCCGAGGCGTGATCATCGACAGAGCCTTGCCTGCGCGCGACGCACGTCACATGGCCGCCGTGCCGCGCGCGGAGCGCCCGGAGTGTGAGCACCGTCAGCGATCGGCAGCGACGACTGCGTGGTCAATGGCCGTCGTTGCACGGCGTGCACGGGATCGACGATCTCGATCGGCAAGGGAGCTGCTGGCGCGCCGATCCTCTGCGGCTTCGGCTGCGACGGTGCGGCGGCCGCAGCGCCCCCGAGCATCGTCATGCGGTGGTCGCGCTGGCGTCGCTGCCGGCGCAGATCAGCGCACGCGCGTGACGGCCGCCTCGGCCGTCACGCCCACTGTCGCTTGGTCCTCGACGAGCGACGCGCGCGGCGCATCCGCGATCCCCTGCCGCGCGCGCGCCTCGGCGAGCGACTCCGCGGCGCGCTCGACGGGCCTCGCCACCGAACGCACCTCGTTCACCAGAACATCGAACGTGCGCTGCACCTGCTGCTGCCGCCGGCGCGCAGCAACGAGGAATAGCGCGCGCGTGCCGAAGAAGCTCAGCGTGGCGCCCAGCAGCCCGCCGGCCACGCCGCCCATGGGACCGAGCAGCACCGCACCGCCGAGGGCGAGCGCGGGGATGACGCCGCCGGCGCCTGCGCCACCGCCGACCCCGCCGTAAGGGCCCGCGAATGGACAAGTCGATCGGTGATCGCGAGCGAGGCGCGTCGATGGCAAGGAGCCCCGCAGGGCCGTGGCCGTCGCCACGGACCGAGGACGCGACGCCGCCAGCGACGATGGATCG
>JADZDP010000208.1 GCA_020850995.1 Deltaproteobacteria bacterium | reverse complement strand
GGCGGGAGTCCTCGGCGGCGCCTGCGCCGTACGGCAAGTACGGCTCGGCGGCGCCTCCGGGCTCCGCCGTGATCCGCCTCGCCAGTCGCGACCTCGCTACGACGCCGATCCGACCAAGTAGTACTAGATCCCTCCCCAGAGGACTGGAGAGGGCCGTGCCACCTTCGGCGAACCCGGAAGGGCTTCCCCCATTCCTATGGGGGAAGAGGTAGAAGGGGGGCCGTTCAATCCCGAAGCGACGTCGTCAACCCGGCACGCCGGCGCCGCAGGGACGCACCGCCATCTGCTCTCGCGAGAGCAGCGATCTCGCCATGAGGGCGAGACAACAAGCCCCATCTTCTTCTTCTTCTTCTTCTTCTTCTTCTTCTTGTCCTTCTTCTTCTTCTTCTTCTTCTTGTCCTTCTCCTTCCTCTCCTCCTCCTTCCACGTCCCCCGCGCCCCGCCCGCGCACCGCGCATCGCCCTTGTGGCCCAAGAGCGGCTGTGGGATCTCTGCCCCCACGATGGAGCACATCTCGGTCCAGGTCGCGCAGTCTGCCGGTGAGAGCACCTCGCTGTGGGCCACCGTCACGCACTCGGGCCCGATGGCCTTCGCGGTGCTCTTGCTCTTGGTGGCTTTCTCCGTCGTCAGTTGGGGCATCATCCTGGTGAAGTACCTGGCCATCCGCCAGGCGAGCCGTACCTCGGTCGAGTTCCTCGAGCTGTTCTGGCAGTCCAAGCGCCTGGACGAGATCTTCCAAAAGACCGAGCAGATGGCCTCGGCCCCCATCGCGCAGGTGTTTCGCGCCGGCTACCAAGAGCTGGTCAAGGTGAAGCAGCGCGAGCAGAAAGAGAAAGAGGCCGCCGACAAGATGGCCTTCGGCGGCCCCGAGAACGTCGAGCGCGCGCTGCGTCGCGCCGCTACCACCGAGATGACCGAGCTCGAGCGCCTGGTGCCCTTCTTGGCCACGGTGGGCTCCACCTCGCCCTTCATCGGGCTCTTTGGCACCGTCATCGGCATCATGAAGAGCTTCGCCGAGATCGGCGCCAAGGGCTCGGCCAACCTCGCCACGGTGGCGCCCGGCATCGCCGAGGCGCTCATCGCCACGGCAGCCGGGCTGTTGGCCGCCATCCCCGCGGTCATCGCCTACAACTGGTTCACGTCGCGCATGAAGGTCTTGGGCGTCGAGATGGACAACTTCTCGTCGGACTTCATGAACATCGTGCGCCGGCACTTCTTCTGAGCGCGAGTGTCAGCTGGTGCGCTGCGCGCGCTCGCGCGCACGCACGAGCTCCTTCACGCATGCGCGTCGCTTCTGCGCGCGCGTGAAACGCGGCAGGAATGAGCGCAGCGCGCGCACCCACGCTGCACCGGCCGCGCGTCCTACGGCGGCGCCGTAGCCGAGGCTCTCTACCTCGAGCGCCAGGGAGCGCCGGAACAGCGCGCTCGCGATGGCCTGCACGAACACCCCGCCAAAGAGCGTGACGGCGCCGAACACCATGCCGAGGTTGAGGAGCGCCGCCCCACCCACGCCGATGAGCGCCGCGCAGCCGCCGAAGGGCAAGAGCACCATGCCCAAGCTGAGCCGGTTCACGCGCACCCACGAGCGCACCATCAGGTCGGCCAGGTGCTCGATGTCGTCGTCGGCAAGCTCGGTGAGGCCGCGCTCGACCACCTCGGTGCGGCTGGGAACAGCGGTGCTCGTCTCCATCGCGCGAGTGTACGAGAAGCGAGGCGCGGCAGCCCAGCACGATCACCCCGCTTGCGGGTATCGCCGCGATTCCCGATAGCTCCGGTGCCGCAGTCGCGGCCATGTGAAGGAGTCATCATGCGCGTCAGCCACTTCGCGTTCCTCGTCGCCGCCGCCGCTGTGCCCGTCGTCGACGGCTGCCTCTGCGTCCCCATCGCCGAGGGAGAAGGTGAGGGTGAGGGAGAAGGTGAAGGCGAGGGAGAAGGCGAGGGCGAGGGCGACAACTGCGTGCTGGCGGGCGCCATCGACAGCGACCGCACGCTGAGCGCGGCCTGCAGCCCCTACGAGGTCGACAACGCCGACGTGTCGGTCACCAACGGCGCTGCCCTCACCATCGAGCCCGGCGTCGAGCTGCGCTTCGATGCCGGCCATTGGTTCGAGCTGCAAGACGGCACGCTCATCGCCGACGGCACCAGCGACGCGCCCATCGTGTTCACCTCCACCGACAGCGCGGCCGCGGCCGGCAGTTGGCTCGGGCTGGTGCTGCGCCAGGACACGCGCACGGGCACCATCCTGCGCCACGCCGTCATTCGCGGTGCCGGCGAAGACGCGTACGGCCAAGACGCCGCCCTCGAGATCGAGGTGCAGCAGGGCGGGCGCGTGACGCTCGAAGATCTCAGCGTCGAGCGCAGCGCCACCGCCGGGCTCGCCTTGACCATGGCCGCGCCCTTCACCTTCGCGTCCTTCGCGCGTGTGGCCATCAGCGATGCGCCCGTGGGCCTGCGCGTCAACGCCACCGCGCTCGGCGCCATCACCGAGGAGCTCACCTTCACCAACGTCGACGACAACGAGCTCATCGGCGATGCCGTGGAGACCGACTCCACGCTGGTGTTCCAGCCGCTGCCCTGGCGCGTGCTCGGCTCCACGACGGTGGGCAGCGCGGCGGGCTGCACGCTGACCATCGAGCCGGGCTCGGTGTTGCGCTTCGACACCGGCGAGTGGCTGGAGGTGGGGGGCGGGGGCAACCCCGGTACGCTGATCGCCTCGGGCAGCGCCACCGACCCCATCGTCTTCGAGGGCGTGCATGGGGCCGACGGCCAGGCCGGCGACTGGCTCGGCGTGGTCCTGCGCGACGACGTTCGCACCGACACCGTGATCAGCCACGCGCTGCTCCAGCACGGTGGCCAGGATGCCTATGGCGTGCGCGGCTGCTTGCACATCGCGACCTCGTCGATCGGGCGCGTGGGCGTGCGCGACACCGCCTTCAACGAGTGCGGCCAAGCGGGCGTGGCGGCCACCGAGGATGGCTTCGAGTTCGCCACCTTCTTCGCCAACAACAGCTTCACCAGCATGCCCGCCGGCGTCGATTTGCCGCCCACGGCGGTGGGTCAGGTGTCGGCCACCCAGAGCTACACAGGTGTGGCCGAGAACGTCATTCGCGGCTCGGTGCTCGACCGCCCGGTGACCTGGCTCGCGCAGCCCATCCCCTACCGTGTCGTCGGCTCCCTCGAGGTCAACGGCGCCTCCAACCCAGTGTTGTCGCTGCAGGGCGGCATCACGCTGCGCTTCGCGGGCGGGGAGTGGCTCGAGATCGGCGGCGGCGGCGAGCCTGGGGGCTTGGCCGTGCTCGGCATGGCGAGCGCGCCCGTGACCTTCGAGAGCGCCGAGCTCGGCGCCGCCGCGGGCAGTTGGCTCGGGCTGTATTTCCGGCCCGACACCTTGAGCAACACCTCGCTGAACTACGCCGTGGTGCGCCATGGCGGCGAAGGCGGCTTTGGCACCCACGGCGGCGTGACCCTCGATCACGTGGGGACCGCGGTGTCGATCACCAACAGCAGCTTCGAGAGCAACGCGCTGAACGACATCTGGGTGAGCTGCGAGTCGACGCCCACCTTGAGCGGCAACACCACGCCTGCCGGTGTGCTCAACGACGGTCCCTGCTGAGACTTCGCACGCGCGCCCGTCGTGGTGCTCGGCTCCGACTCGTGCTAGCAGGCGGCCCTTGGGGCGCGACCCGCGGTCGCGTCGGGGGGTCTCACCATGTTGCGCTCGGAGTCACCGATGTCATTGCGTCGTTCTCTCGTGTTGGTCCTGGGCGCGTGCGCCCTTCTGTCGGTGGCGGGCTGCCCCTCGTGCGCGCCCCAGACCGTGGGCGAGGGCGTGGCGCGCCTCACCGTGCGCAACGTGGGCGCCATCGTCACGCTGGTGAACGGCAACAGCGACTGCGGCTTCGCCGCCACCGCCGTGCTCGGCAGCCCCACCATCAGCGGCGCCGTCGGCAGCGAGGGCACCGTCACCTGGACCGTCACCGACTGCGCCATCGACCTCGGCGACGAGAGCGCCATCTCCGAGAGCTGCACTGGCGCCACCACCACGGGCAGCGGCAAGGTGACCATCTCCGCCACCAAGACCGTGGCCGGCATCCTCACGGGCAACGACGAGAACCCGGTGGTCCCCGGCGGGCCTGACGCCGCCACCATCACCATCGACGAGGCCAGCTTCGAGAGCTTCCGCGTGGTCAGCTCCGCCAGCGACAAGGTGCTCACCATGGTGGCCGGCAGCATCAGCGCCGTGGCCAAGCCGCGCCTGGCGGTGGCGGCGTCCACGGGCGCCTGCGCCGTGGCCACGCCCAACGTCAGCTTCAGCGACATCGTCTATGCCCCCTCCACCGTCTACGTCGACACCCCCGACAACAAGTTCGAGGCCAGCGTGGCCACCAGCGCCATCGACGCGCAAAACGGTGTCAACGGCGCCGACGAGAACGCAATCAGCGGCACCATGACCGTGTTCGACGCCGCCGTCGACGTCGCCGGCGACGGCCTGCTCGACCCCGACTACGTGGCCGCCGACTTCGCAGCCGGCTACGCCTGCGCCGACGACCTGGCGGTGCCCGAGAGCTTCGAGTGCGCCGACCTGACGCCGCGCCTGGCCGACGGCGCCGCGCGCCTCAGCGTCAAGATGCTCGGCACCATCGCCTCCCTGATCGACGCCGACACGAGCTGCGGCTTCTCGTCGACGGCCGTGCAGGGCGCGGCCACGCTCGCGGGCACGCCCGGCGGCACGGGCACCATCACCTTCACGAGCACCGCCTGCACGCTCGCCTTCCCGAGCATGACCATGCTCGACGCCGACTGCTCCGGCGTGCAGACCATGGTGCAGGGCAGCGTCACCGTCACCGCCACCAAGGTGATCGCCGGCCGCTTCACGACGAACGCGGCGAACCCCGTCGTGCCCACCGTCGATCAGCCGGCCACTATCACCCTCAGCCTCGTCGCCGACGACTTCATGGTGGCCTCTACCGCCAACGAGAACGCGCTGTTGGCGCGCAGCGGCAACCTGACCGGCGTGGTCAAGCCGACGGTGTACGTAGGCGACGAGACGGGCGTGTGCTCGGTGAGCACGCCCAACGTGGGCTTCGAAGACATCGCCTGGAGCAACGGCGATCTCTTGCTCACCTCGGCCTCGGGCTCCTTCGCGCTCGCCGTGGGCAGCTCGGACCTGACGGCGGCCAACGGCACCAGCGGCTCGGGCACCAACGCGCTCGACGGCAGCATCACCATCGACGGCAGCGCCTACGACGTGCCCGGCGACAACGCGGGCCTCGACCCCGAGTTCAGCCAGACCGCCTTCGACGCCGCCTGGCAGTGCGACCCCGACTTGGCCGATCCGCTCTCGCACAACTGCGCGGCGGCGCTCGGCGGCCAGCTCGGCGCCGGCGCGGCCTCGCTCACCATGCGCACCCTCGGCACCGTCACCAAGCTCGTCGACGCCAACACGAGCTGCGGCTTCGCGAGCGCGGCCGTGGGCAGCACGCCGGTGTTCACCGGCGGCGACCTCGGCGATGACGACGTCACCGCCACCTTCTCGCTGGCGGGCGGCGGCTGCACCATCACCTTGCCGGCCAACACCGTGGTCGCCACCGACTGCAACGGCGTCACCACCAGCGTGGGCGGCACCGTGGTGGTGACGGGCACCAAGGCGGTCACGGGCTTCCGCACCGGCGACCCGCTGCAGCCCATCGTGCCCACGAGCTTCATGCCCGCGCTCTTCGACCTCTCCTTGAGCTTCACCGACTTCTCGGTGGTGGTGAGCGCCTCCACCAAGAGCATGGTGGTGCACTCGGGCACCCTCGAGGGCGTGGTGCAGCCGCGCACGGGCCTCGACTCCACCTCGGGCGCGTGCAGCATCGCCACGCCCAACACCGCCTTCTCCGACGTGAGCTGGACCACGGGCGCCGTGACGGTGACCAGCGACGGCAGCGTGTTCGACGTGGCCATCAGCGCCAGCGACCTGGCGGCGCAAAACGGCACGGACGGCACCACGACCAACACGCTCACCGGCGACATCACCGCCGAGGGGGTGCCGCTCGCGGGGCTCGCGCTGCCGCTTGACCCGGCGTACGTGCAGGCCGACTTCGATAGCGGCTACACGTGTACGCCGAACCTGGTGGTGGTGCCGGACGCGGCGTGCTCGTTCCGCACCACGCTCGGCTACGGCGCGGCGCGGCTCCTGGTGAAGGCGGCGGGCACGGCGACGGGCTACGTCGACGCTGCGGCCTGCGGCTTCGCCAACCCGGCGCCCACCACCGGCCCGAATATCACCGGGACCACCGGCACCATCGGCAACGTGCTCTTGACCGCGGAGGCCGACTGCGGCGTGACGCTGCCGGCCGACACCCCCTTGAGCAGTTCGTGCCCCGCGACTGGGCCCATTGTCACCAAGGGTGGCGGCACCTTCGCGGTGGACGCCGCTACCAAGTCCATCGACGGCTTCCTCACCGGCACCGCCACGCTCGTGGCGCCCGTCACCCGCGACGCCGCTACCTTCACCATGAGCGACATCGCGTTCACCGGCTTCAAGGTCTACGACCAGGTGGGCACCGATGCCATCGCCGCGGCCGTCACCGTCACCGGCACCGCCAGCGTCGTGGTGGATCCCGTGGCCGGGCGCAGCGATAGCGCCAGTACCGCTCTGTCGACCGCCACCGGCGGCGCGTTGACGAACGCGTACAGCATCAAGACCGGCGTGGCCGCCATCTCCAACCTCACCATGGCCAGCGGTACTCTCGTCATCCAGTCGGGCACCAAGACCTTCAACGTCGACGTCACCAACGTCGACCTCGACGCCTTCGCGGGTGCCTGGGTCGATGGTGGCTCCAACGACCTGAGCGGGTCGCTCACCGTCGACGGCGTGCCCGTGACCTTGCCGGCGGGCTTCCCGCTGGTGGACCCCTACGATCAGGCGAGCTTCGAGGCGACCTACAGCTGCAACCCCGACTTGGCAGGCGACCTCGTGCCCGTGAACTGATCCACGGTCACCACACCGTCACCGCGCCCGCGCGCCGACCCACCGGCGCGCGGGCGCTCTGCTATATCGCCCTCGTGAACACGCGGAGCGCCGCCGGCATCCTGCTCGCGCTTGGGGCCACCGTGCTGCTCGGGCTCTTCTTGCGCTGGCAGCTCGCGGGCGCGGTGGCGCTCTTCGCCGACAACTTCGCCAACCTGCGGCGCGTGCACACGCACCTGGGCTTCTACGGCGCGCTCCTGCCGCTCGCGTGGCTCGCCGCCTACGACGACGACAACGCCTTGCCGCGGGCCACGGGTGCGCTCTACGCGCTCTTCGTGCTCGTGGCGCACGTGGGCTTCGCGCTCGCGGGTTACGGCGTGCTCGCCATCGCCGGCTCCACGGGCGTGCTCGGCACCTGGCTCTACGGTGCGTGGCGCCGCCGCCGCCTCGTCGTCGACGGCGACGGCTGGCTCTCGGGCGCGCCCCTGGCCATCCCGGTGGCCGCCGCCTGCATCCCGGCCATCGCCGTGACGCTGCGCCGCGACCCCTCGCTCTCGGCGGGCATCGTGCAGAGCTTCTTGAGCGTCTTGGTGCTCGGCGTGCTGGTGCCCGCGGCCATGCACGTGGCGGGCGCGCGCGCGCCCAAAAAGCCCTGGTGGATCGTGGCCGCGCTCATGGGCGCCGTGGGGCTCGGCTTCACCGAGCTCTCGTACCTCTTGCTGCCCGTGGCCGCGCTGGTGCTGATCGCCGCGCTGCGCTCGCGCATGGACCTGCTGCTGCGCCTCTTGTGGCTCGCCTTTGGCGTCGGCGCCGCCGCCATCGCGCTGCGCCTCTTGCCGCTCGACAGCGGCGCCGGCGTGGCCGCGCTGCACTACGCCGTGCTTGGCCCCATCCTGCTCGGCCTCGCCTGGCCCTACGTGGAGCGCGTGCACCCGCTCGTGCCCGTGGCGTGGGTGGCGGCCGTCGTCGCCATGTCGACCGCGATCTTCCTGCGCGCGCCCACGGCCGCCGCCCTCACGGGCAGCGTGGTGGTGCTGCTGCTCATGGTCGGCGTGGCGCTGATCCTCGCCCCGTCATTCCGCGCTAGCGTCCGCCGCACCACCGCCTCGCCCGAAGGTTCGCCCCCATGACGACGCACGCCCTGCACACCGACCTCTACCAGCTCACCATGCTGGCCTCGTACTTCCACCAGCGCCAACACGAGGAGCCGGCGGTGTGCGAGATGTTCGTGCGGCGCCTGCCGAAGAACCGCCGCTTCCTCGTGGTGGCGGGCCTGCAGCGCGCCCTCGACTACCTGCGGGGCCTGCGCTTCACCGACGCGCAGATCGAGGCGCTGCGCGAGGTGCCGCACCTGAAGAAGGCCATGACGCCCGACTTCGTCGAGTACCTGCGCGCCTTCCGCTTCACCGGCGACGTGTGGGCCATGCCCGAGGGCACCGTGGCCTTCGAGAACGAGCCCTTGGTGCGCGTGGCCGCGCCCCTCGGCGAGGCGCAGCTCATCGAGACCTACCTGCTCTCCACCATCAACCACGCCACCATGATCGCGTCGAAGGCCGCGCGCGTGGTGCTGGCGCTCGGCGGCCGCCCGGCGCTGGAGTTCGGCACGCGCCGCACCCACCCCGAGGCGGCCGTCGACGTGGCGCGCGCGGCGTACCTGGCGGGCTTCGAGGCCTCGTCGAACGTGGAGGCCTTCGATCGCTTCGAGGTGCCGGCGCGCGGCACCATGGCGCACATGTACATCATGGCCAGCGCCTCGGAGCGCGAGGCCTTCCGGCACTATGGGTCGCTGTTCCCGCACTCCACCTACCTCGTCGACACCTACGACACCGTCGAGGGCGTGAAGGTCGCGCTCGACGCCATGGGCACGGGCGTCTCCGCCGTGCGCCTCGACTCCGGCGACCTGGCCGCGCTGTCCTGCGAGGTGCGCGCGCTGCTCAAGGCCCGCGGCCGCGACGAGGTCAAGATCGTGGTGTCGTCGGACCTCGACGAGTACGAGATCGTCAAGCTCACCAAGAGCGGCGACTTCGACGTGGCCGGCGTGGGCACGCGCGTGGCCACCTCCGACGACGCGCCCGCGCTCGGCGGCGTGTACAAGCTGGTGCAGATCGGCGGGCGCCCGGTGGCCAAGCTCTCGGCCGACAAGGTCACCTACCCGGGCGCGCACCAGGTGTACCGGCACGAGGGTGACGGGCGGATCTCCTTCGACACGCTCGGCCTGGTCGACGAGGCCAGCTACGAGGTGCTCGAGGCCACCCCGCTGCTCGTGCCCGCCATGCGCGCGGGCAAGCCCGTGCTCGACGACGACCTGGCCAAGGCCCGCGTGCGCTGCAAGAGCCAGCTTGCCAAGCTGCCCGAGGTGCTGCGCGTCATCGAGCGCAGCGACGAGCACGAGCACTTCTTCGAGGTGCGACCCTCGGAACAGCTCACGCGCCTGCTCGAGAGCATCAAGGCCGCGCGTCGGGAGGCGGCATGACGGTCGGCATCCTGCTCGTCGATCCGCAGCTCGACTTCTTCCCGGGCGGTGCCCTCGGCGTCAACGACGGCGACGCCATCGTGGCCCCCATCAACGAGCTGCTGCGTCGTCACCCGCGGCTGCCCCTGTTCGCCAGCCGCGACTGGCACCCCACGTCCACGCGCCACTTCGCTGCGCGCGGCGGGCGCTGGCCGCCCCACTGCGTGCAAGAAACGCCGGGCGCGGGCTTTCACCCCGAGCTCGCCATGGCGAGCGCCGAGGTGTTCGACAAGGGCACCGATCCCAACGACGACGCGGGCTACTCGGCCTTCGAGGGTCGCTCCCGCGGCCATGGGGGCCGATCGCTCGCCGACGCGCTCGGCGCCGAGCACGTCGACGCGCTCATCGTGGCGGGCCTGGCCACCGACTACTGCGTGAAGGCCAGCGTGCTCGACGCCTGCGCGCGCGGGCTCACCACCTTCGTGCTCGCGCCCGGCGTCCGCGCCGTCGACGTGCAGGCAGGCGACGGCGAGCGCGCGCTGGCCGAGATGCGCGCGGCGGGCGCGCTCGTGATTGGCTGAGACCGGCTACTGCAGGCGCGCCAGCACGTCGTCGAGGGCGGCGCGCACGGCGGCGCTCTTGGGCTCGAGCACCACCAGCGCCAGGCGCGCCTTGCTGGCCACCGCCTGGTGTGCGGCCTGCTGCAGCGCGGGATCGCTGGTGCCCGCGGGCGGCGCCGTGGTGGCGAGGCCGATGGCGCGCAGCGCCGCTACCTGGCGTTCAGCATCGCGCTCGTCCTTCACGAGCTGCACCAGCGCGTCCACCGCGGCCTCGCTGCGCAGCTTGCCCATGCCGAGGCAGGCGCCGACCCGCACGCGCGGGTCAGGGTCGTCGGAAAGCTCGCGCACCACCGCCAGCGATCCCCCCGCCTCACCGAAGCGCTCGGCGGCGGCGGCGCGCACGCGCGCGTCGTCGTGATCGAGCCAGCGCTCGATGAGCGCCGCGGCGCGCGGGTGGCGCTTGGCGGCCACCGCGGCCAGCGCGCCCTCGAGGAGCGCGCGCGTCTCGTCCTCGCGCAAGAGCTCGATCTCCACGGGCGCCAGCTGCCTCGGGTAGGCGCTCGGCTCCGCCAGATAGCGCTCGGCATGCCCCTCGAGGATGGCCACCGACACGTCCACGGGCTGGCGCTTGAGCTCGAGCAGCGCGCGCGGCTCGGGGCGCAGCGCGCGCAAATAGATGCGCGGGTCCACGCCCTGGATGCTCACCGCCGAGACCGCGCCCGCGTCGGCGCGCGCGCTGCTGGCGACGCCGAGGAGCACGAGACCAATCACGAGCACGCGCGACATGAGAACCTCCCGTTGGCGAAAGCGGCCGGAGGCTCGCGGCACCGCTGCGGTCCGCAAAGGGGGTTCAGCGCCGGTCTCTTGCCGGATACGAGCTGCTCTGACGCTGTGAGTCACCCGCGGTCTGGGACAGCGCAGACCCGCCGCGACGACGTCACTTCTGCAGGTGCGGCGGCTGCAGCTCGGCGAGCTTGCGCTCGATCTTCTCAAAGCTCCACGAGTCGGGACCGTAGCGCCCGAGGATGGTGCGCTCGCCGGTCTTGGCGTCGACGGCGAGCAGGTAAGGCCCCTTGATGCCCGCCTTGAGCGTGAAGGGCGCCTTGGGCTTGGTGGCGACCACCTCGCGCGCTGTCTCTTCGGCGGCGCTGAGGGCACCGCGCAGCATGCGCTTGACCGTCAGCACCACCACCTGGCGGGGCAGGTCCTTGCCTTGCGGATCGTCGTCGGGGTCGCTGCGCTGCACGGCCTTCACCTCGGCGTCGAGGATGATGGCGGTGAGCGGGAAGATCTCTTCGAGCGGCTCGGGGGGCTTGGCCATGGGGACCTCGAGGGAGAGCAGCAGCAGCGCGGCGGTGAGCATGGCGCATCCTCGGGGCGAAGGGGAGCGTGGCGCAGGTCAGCGACAGCTGCCGCGCGGGGCCGGCAGCACGCCACCGTCGATGACGCCACCGTCGGCGTCGAGGATGACGCCGGCGTCGCTTTGCGGCGGCAGATCGCAGCTACCGCTGCAGCAGCGGCTGTTGTCCCAACAGGTCCCACCGGCGAGCGCGCAGTCCGCGCCGCCGCCCTCGTCGCAGCACAGGCACAGCTCGGCGCCCGCCGCGCCTGCGGGGCACGCGTAATTGCCCTCCACCGGCACGCCGAGCAGGGGCTCGTCGTAGGGGCGACAACCCGACGGCTCGAAGTCGATCTCTTGCCCCAGGTCCTCGCACAGGCGGATGGCGGAACCGAAGCCGTACTGATCCTCGCAGGCGCGGTTGGCCTCGTCGAGCGCGGCCTGGGTGGCGAAGGCCGCCTGCACCGAGAGATCGCAGGCGTCGTTCCACACCGCCTCCTTCTGCTCGCGCTCGAGGCGCTGCTGCTCGCACGAGGCCGCGCAGCCATAGACGAAGTCGACGAAGCCGTAGCCGCCGTCGTAGCCGCATTGATAGGCGTTGCCGATCATGTCGCAGCCGATGAACAGGATGGCCGGCGAGAGCACCGACAGCACGCGGCGCACCGGACGCTTGGCTCTCGCAGTGCGCATGCTCAGTACTCCATGGGCGCGGCGCCGGCGCTGCTCGGTGCAGCCTCGGCCGGGGCAGGGGAGGGCGCGGGATCGGCCTGCGGCGCGCCTTCGCCGCAGCGCGTGATGCCGCCGCCGATGCAGCCCACGCCCGCGGCCACCCCGCAGGGGATGGCGAGCACGCCGAGGAGCGCCAAGCCGCACATCTCACCGCAGTCGATCTCGTCGCCGCTGGGGGTCTGGCACGCAGCGCCCGCGAGCGCAGCCACCACGAGCAGGATGCAGGAACGCAGCGAGCGCGGCATCGCTTCCATGGTAGCGCACGCCACGCCGAGCCGCTCGTGGACCGCGCCGCGTGCTTGCGCACGCCCCACACAAGGCCCGAATGTCCGCAGAGACGGCGCACACCTTCGCTGCCGGGAGACACCCATGACGCTGCACCGCCCACGCACCATCCTCGTGTTTGGCCTGCTCGTCGTCGGCAGCGCACGGGCAGCGCCCGGCGTCCCCGTCGCCAACACAGCGCCGGTGTCGGCCGACGTCGATCTCGACGCCACCGAAGACGCCAGCGTGACCACCGACCTGAAGGCGTCGGACGAAGACGGCAACACGCTGACCTTCCGCTTGGTCAAGGGGCCCAAACAGGGCGAGGCCAGCCTCACCTCTGGCGGCCAGCTCATCTACACGCCCAAGCCCGACGTCAACGGCAAGGACGAGCTCGTCTTCGAGGTGTCCGACGGTAAGGCCCGCGTCAAGCACACGGTGCGCATCACCGTGGGCGCGGTGAACGATCGCCCCACCGCTGCGGCGCTCGAGCTGCGCGGCGTGGAGGATCAGCGCGTCAGCGGTGCCATCAAGGGCAGCGACGTGGACAAGGACCCGCTGCGCTTCGCGCTCGGCAAGGCGCCCGCGCGCGGCGCGGTGGAGATCGACGCCGCCACCGGACGCTTGACCTTCGCCCCCGAGGCGAACCAGCACGGCGCGGTGGCCTTCGTGGTGCGCATGAGCGACGGCACCGTCGACGTGGACGTGCCGGTGACGGTGAGCTTGGCGCCGGTCAACGACGCCCCCGTCCCCACCGACGACGAGCAGCGCACGCGCGAGGACACGCCGCTGCCGGGAACGCTGCAGGCGCACGACCCAGACCAGGACACGCTCAGCTTCGCGCTGGCCGCGCCCCCCGCGCACGGGCGCGTGGAGCTCGACGCCGCCAAGGGCAGCTACCTGTTCACGCCGGCGCCCGACTACGTGGGGCCAGACTCCTTCGCCTTCACCGTCAGCGACGGCAAGGCCAGCGCCAAGGGCAGCGTGCGCATCACCGTGCAGGGCGTCAACGATGCGCCCACGGTGGCAGCGCTCGCCCTCTCCGGCGCCGAGGACCAACCCATGGCGGGCAGGGTCGTGGCCAAGGACGCCGACGGCGACGCCATCACCTTCAAGCTGGCGAGCGATCCCAAGCACGGCGAGGCCGAGGTCGACACCGAGAGCGGCCTGGCGCGCTACACGCCCGCGGGCGACTTCGTCGGCGTCGATAGCTTCGTGGTGGAGGCGAGCGATCTCGCTGGCGGCGTGCCCGCCGTGGTCACCGTGACCGTCACGCCGGTCAACGACCCGCCCCAGGCAGGCGAGGACAGGAGCAAGGGCGACGAGGACCAGCCCATCGTGGGCCGGCTCCGCGCCACCGACGTGGACCAGGACACGCTGCGCTACACGCTCACCAAAGGCACGCGCTCGGGCAAGGTCGAGGTGGAGGTTGACGGTTCCTTTCGCTACCAGCCGAACGCCAACTTCCACGGCGACGACACCTTCACCTTCGAGGTCAGCGACGGCCGCGCGCGCGCCACCGGCAGCATGGCGCTGGTGGTGGCGCCGGTGAACGACGCGCCCCGCCTCGCCGAGCTCTCGCTGTCGGGCCGCGAGGACGAGCCGCTCAAGGGCCGCGCCCTCGCCACCGACATCGACGGCGACACCCTCGAGTACGCGGTGGCCAAGCAGGGAAGCAAGGGCAGCGCCGCCATCGACGAGGCCACAGGCGCGGTCATCTACACGCCCAAGGCCAACGAGCACGGCGCCGATGCCCTGACCATCTCGGTCAGCGACGGGCGCGCCAAGGCCGAGGCGGCGCTGCGCGTGAGCCTGAGCCCGGTCAACGACGCGCCCGAGGCGCAGGCCGGCGCCGCGCAAGGAGAGGAGGATCACCCTCTGCAGGGTGATCTCATCGCCACCGACGTCGACGTCGACGCGCTCAGCTTCCGCGTGCTCACACAAGCGCGGCGCGGGGCCCTCGAGCTCGACCCGAAGAGCGGCGCCTGGCGCTTCACGCCGCGCGCGCACGAGCACGGCAAGGACAGCTTCCGCTTCGAGGTCAGCGACGGCAAGCTGCGCGCGGCGGCCGAGGTCGCGCTCACCATCGGCCCCGTCAATGACGCCCCCGAGGTGCGCGAGCTGTCGCTGGCCACCAGCGAAGACCAGCCCGTGAGCGGCGCGGTCAGCGCCAGCGACGTCGACGGCGACAAGCTCACCTGGTCGCTTGGCTTGGCGCCCACCAAGGGCACGCTCACGGTGGACGCCACGAGCGGCCGGGTCAGCTACGCGCCGAAGGCAAACGAGCACGGCGACGATAGCTGCATGGTGGAGGTGGGGGACGGCACCACCAAGAGCGCGGCCAAGGTGCTCATCACCATCGCGCCCGTCAACGACGCGCCGGTGGCACACGCGGGGAAGGCCGCAGGTCTCGAGGACGCCGTGCAGCGCGGCGCGCTCGCTGCCAGCGACGTCGATCGCGACGCGCTCGGCTTCACGTTGGTGCGCGCGCCCAAGCTCGGCGCGGTGCAGATCGATCCGGTGGGCACGTGGACCTACACCCCGCGCCCCAACCAGCACGGTGAGGACGCGTTCCGCTTCGCGGTGAGCGACGGCAAGCTCGGCAGCGAAGGCGAGGTCACGCTCACCATCAGCGCCGTCAACGACGCGCCCACGGCCGGCGACCAGGCGCTCGCCACCCTCGAAGACCGCGAGCTGCGCGGGGCCATCAAGGCCAGCGACGTCGACGGCGATGTGCTCAGCTACCGCGTGCAGGCGCCGGGCAAGCTCGGCGTGGTGAGCATCGACGACGCCACCGGCGCCTTCCGCTATCAGCCGCTGCGCGATCGCAGCGGGCTCGATCGCTTCGTGGTGGCGGTCAGCGATGGGCTGCTGGTCCGCGAGGCCGGCGTCACGGTGGAGCTGACCCCCGCGCCCGACGCGCCGGTGATCGATCCGCGCCCCATCGAGACCGCCGAGGACGAGCCCGTGTCGGTGGAGCTCGCCGGCGTCGACGCCGACGGCGAGCAACTCACCTTCACCATCGTGACGCCCACGGTGCTCGGCACCGCCGAGCTCTTGCCCGACGGCCGCACGCTGCGCTTCGTCCCCGCCGCCGACGCACACGGCGAGCATCGGCTCGTCGTGGAGGCCAGCGACGGCAAGCACCGCGTGCGCGCCGCGCTGCCCGTGCGCGTGGCGCCGAAGAACGACGCCCCCACCCTCGAGCCCGCCAGCGCACAGACGCAGGAGGAGCTGGCGGTGCTGGTGCCGCTCGTGACGCACGACAAAGACGGCGACGTGGTGCAGCTCGCGCTCGGCGGCGCGCCGGTGCGCGGCGCCTCGCTGATCGGTCACTTGCTGAAGGTCGCGCCGCCCCACGACCTCGCGGGCGTGCTCAACGTCGTGGTGACGGCCAGTGACCCGAGCGGCGCCAGCACCTCGCTCACCGTGCCCATCACGGTAGCCAACGTGAACGACGCGCCCGTGGTCAAAGACCTGGCGCTCACCGTGGCGCCCGGCCAGCGCGTCACCGGCGCCATCGTCGCTACCGACGCCGACCCCGGCGACGTGCTCACCTTCGTGGTGGCCGTGCCGCCTCGCCAGGGCACGCTCACGCTCGACGACGCGCGCGTCGGCACCTTCAGCTACAGCGCCGCGGCAAGCGCGAGCGGCGACGACAGCTTCCGTGTCCGCGTGCGCGACCAAGCGGGCGCCAGCGCCACCGCCGCTGTGCGCGTCACGCTAGCGGCGCCGGCCCCCGCGCCTGCCCCCCCGGTGAAGCCCACGGCGCCGCGCTGATACCGCGGAGGTTGGTTGCAATGATCGAGGACGGCGCAGGGATCGTGGCAAGGGCCAAGCCCGGCGACCATCCATGCAACGTGGCCCTCCATCGACAATCCCCGCGCATGCGTTTTTCGGACAGACTCATCGATCAATCGGGATGAGCACCGCTCTACGGTCCACGCTCACGCGCGATCGAGTGCGCGCAGTTGCGCCAAGAGCGGCGCCACGAAGCGGCCGAGCTCGTCCCGGTACTCCTTGGGGATGGGCTTGGCGTTAGGGAACTTCTGTTGCGCGGGATCGACGTGCGCGCCGCCGCGCAGCATGCCGAAGTGCAGGTGCGGCCCCGTGGACATGCCGGTGTTGCCCACGGCGCCGATGAGCTGCTTCTGCTGCACGCGCATGCCGGGCTTGATGCCCTCGGCGAACTTGGAGAGGTGGAAGTACTCGGTGGTGATGCCGTTCATGTGCGCCAGCACGATCATGTTGCCCGCCGTCTTCGACCAGCGCGCCTCTTTCACCACGCCGTCGGCCACGCTCCACACCGGCGTGCCGATGGCCGCGCCGTAGTCCACGCCCTGGTGCTGCTTGTTCTTGCCGAGCACCGGGTGGAAGCGCATGCCATAGCTCGAGGTCACGCGCGCGATCTCCATGGGGTTCTTCAAGAAGGTGCGCTGCAGCGCGTTGCCCTCGTCGTCGTAGGTGCCGCGGTGCTTGCCGTCGGCCGCGTCGAACAAGAAGCCGCGGTGCACGCTGCCGGCGTTGACGTATTCGGCTGCCAGCACCTTGCCGTAGCCGAGGAAGCGGCCGCCTGCGAAGCGCTTCTCGACGATGACGCGCCAGGCGTCGCCGCGCTGGGTCTGGCGGTAGAAGTCGACGTTCCAGGCGAACACGTCGACGAACTTGTTGACCAAGAGCGCCTCTTCGCCGCTCTCGAGCATCGACTGGTACAGGCTCGAACGCACCGTGCCCGACAGGCCCTCGAGCTTGGTCTCGATGGGCGCGTCCTCGTGACGCGCCAAGAACAGGGCGCCCAGCTCGGGCTGCGTGATGGGCGCGTCCTCGCGCTCGACCACCACGGTGCGGGGCACGCCCTCGCCCGAGTGCGTGGCCAGCTCCATGCGCACCAGCTCACGCGCGCCCGTGACCACGGGCCGCCACACCACCGTGAAGCTCGCGCCCGCGCGCAGTCCGCGCATGTCGACGTGGTCCTTGAGGGCGCGCACCAGATCGCTGGTGTCGTTGGCGCCCACGCCGTGGCGCTGCAGCGCGGTCGACAGCGCCTCACCGTCGGCCAGCGCCCCCTGCACGCGCTCGAGCGCCGGCGGCGGTGGCGGCGCTGCCGGCGGCGCTGCTGGTGTCGCTGCAGGCGGCGCTGGCGCGTGGGCCGCGGGGGTGAGCGCGACCGTCGTGTGCACCGGCGCGGGCTCGACCTCGCGCGGGGCCAGCAAGGCCACCAGCGTCGGCAGCGCCACCGCAGCGAGGATGATGCCCGCGCGCCGCACCAGCTCGGGTGGCACGGCGCGCGCCGCGCGTCGCGCTTCGCGCTGCTGGTGTCCGCTCCTCGAGTAGCGCAGGTGACGCATGGCTCCGCTCGTCCACACTCGGCGACCGCGGTCGCCACGTGGAGGCACCTTCGCCTAGGGTCGGCGGCCAAGTCAAAAAAACAGCAAAAAATACTGGCGAAATGTCAGACGCCGTGATCACGGGCCCTGATCGCGCCCATCGGCTTGCCTGACGCTCAGGGTCTCCACCAGCGCCACCGCCTCGTCTTCGAGGCGCAGCACGAGCCGATCGATGCGCCCAAGCAGGACGCGGTACATCACCAACGCCGGGATGCCCACGATGAGCCCATAGGCCGTGGCGATGAGCGCCTCCCAGATGCCGGCGGCCATCTCCACGGGCGAGCCCGCGCCCACCTCGTTCACGCGTTGAAAGACCTTGATCATGCCAAGCACGGTGCCGAGCAGGCCGAGCAGCGGACCGAGCGCAGCCACCACGCCGATGGACTCCACGAAGCGCTCGAGGCGCGCGGCCTCGCGACGGCCGGCGTCTTGCGCCGCCTCTTTGAGCAGGGCCTCGGGCGCACCGTGCTTGCGCAGCACGGCGGTGAAGATGACGCCCGCCGCGCTCGAGGAGCCCACTGCGCGCGCCAGCGCCTCGGCCACCTTGCCCGCGCGCACCAGCTCGCCCACCTCGGCGAGCAGCGAGCGCGGCGCCACGCGGGTCGAGCGCAAGGCCAGCAGGCGCTCGACGAACACCGCCACCGCCGCGACCGAGCAGGCCGTCAGCACGAACATGGTGGCGCCGCCCTTCAGGTAGAGCTCGAGCATGCTGGCCAGGGTAGCCACGTTCGCAGATCCACGCCTATCCCCGGGCCGCACGCGAAATTCCGCACAAAAGCGTGCCGAATTCGCGCCCCATGGGATAGAGTGGGGCGGAATCGCGGCTGCCAGCAGCACCGCGATGGGACTGGGGCTGAGCTGAGCTGGTTCGTGCGGCGCCGTAGTTGCGGCGCTCGCAGGCAAGATCCGACGCCCACGGGATCGGCAAAGAGATCTCGGCGCCAGACCGCAGCGACTCTCTTCTCGGGGAACGAATGGCCTTCGACCGACGGCAGAAGTCTTTTGGTGAGCCAACCCGCGTACGTACCGATGGCCGCGCCAGCGAGGGCGGCGGCAACGACGATGTGCCGCGCCCGAAGCCCGCCTCCACGGCCTACGAGCGCTACAAGCAGGAGCTGCAGTCCTTCTTCAACGGGCAGCGGCCCTTGCCCGACCACCTGAAGGACCTGTTGGCCACGCGCCCCGGCGCCGCCGAGCACGGCCTCGCCGCCGAGGAGCCAGAGCCAAGCGCTGCGCCCGCCCCTGGCAACGGCGCCAAGGGCAAGAAGGCGCCGGCGCGCGCCGAGGAGCGCAAGCGCCGCGTGGCCGCCGGCCCCACCGACGAGGTGGCCGAGCTGGTGGCGCAGCTCGGGCGCGCCACCTCACCGCGCGACGTCGAGAGCGTGGTCAACCAGCTGCGCGAGCGCGGCGTGGCCCTGCCCCGTGACCCCGAGATCCTCTCGAAGGCCTTGGGCCACGGCAACGAAGAGGTCATCGCCGAGGCCCTGCGTGGGCTCATCGAGATCGACCTGCCGCGCATCAAGAGCCCGGGCTTGTTGAAGACGCGCATCAAGAACGTGCTCCTGCTGGCCAGCACCAGCGAGGTGCGCGAGCTCGGTCAGCAGCTGTTGGCGAGGCTCTGATCGCGGCGCCGAGGCGCGCGCCGGTGCATGTGCTGCCCCAGCGGTCAGCGTACGATCACATCGGTGTGACATGTCGCATCGGTCGTTTGACGTAAGGCGTCAATTTCCCCTTCCTCTCTCTGACCGAGGGGGCAGAATCCTCCTTTGAGCGGGTGGGGCACGGCTCCCGCCTGTCAGCGGAGCGACGCGATGCAGCATGACGGCGTTCACCTCGTATTCGGCAGGCTCGCCCGCCTCAACGGCGACGTTGATCTGGCTGCGCTCGAGCATGGGCTTCGACGCGCTGCGCCACGCCTCTATGGCCGCGATCGAGGCAAGCGCACCGTGGTGCTGCCGGTGCCCGGCCGGGCCGAGGTCGTGGTGGGCGTGCGCTACGCCGCCGGCCTCGCTGACGCCTTGCCCTTCGGCTCCACCGACCTCGCCGAAGATCGTCGGCGCACCCGCGCCATCGACCTGCAGGAGCTGGTGGCCGCGCGCCCCGAGCTCACCCTGTTGCCCGAGCAGGGCTTCTGGGCCGCGCTCTCGGGGACGGCCCGCGTGGGCTACCTCTACGTGGTCGCCGGGCTGCCCGCGCACGCCAGCTTGCCCCTCGGCTTCGAGGAGCTGCGCCGCGGCGAGCGCCTGTGGATCGGGCGACGCACCACCACCCTCACGCGCGCAGCGCCCCTGGTGCGCGTCGACCTCGAGCGGCGCGACGCCACCGGTACCGTGCTGACCACCTTGCACCCCGAGGCGGCCGTGCGCGACCTCGTCAGCCTGCACACGCTGGCCGATCTGGCCACGCGGGCCTCGGCGGCAGATGGCGCGTCGTCGTCGCCACCGGAGCAGGTCACCAGCGCCGAGGGCACGGCCTGCGCGTAGGCGAAACGGCCACGCGCGCGTCGCTCGTGACCACCTGAGGTGGCGCAGGCCGGCGACGCCGCGCTCGCGTTGCAGCGGGACCAAGGGGGCGCATGCGCGCGAGCGAGCTCGGGCGCGGGGCACGACCACGCTGCGCTTTGCCGTTCTTCCCTACCCTGCTAGGACGCGCGCAACGGAGGTCCCATGCGCGCGTTCGCGTCCGTCGGTGTCGTCGCCCTCTCGGCCTTGTCACTGTTCGCCGGCGCGGCGTGCGAGAAGCGCACCACCGACGGCAACACGCCCACGCCGCCCGCCCCGGTCGACAAGCCCGCTCCCGGCCAGCCCGTCGACGTGGCCGCCGCCGCGCCGGCCGACGCCATCCTGCTCGGCGAGGTGGGCTCGCTCACGGGCAGCGAGGCCACCTTCGGCCAGTCCACTGCCAACGGTATCCAAATGGCCGTCGACGAGATGAACGCCAAGGGCGGCGTCAAGCTGGCCGACGGCACGCAGAAGAAGCTGGCGGTGCGCGTGTACGACGACCAAGGCAAGCCCGAGGAGGCGGCCAACGCCGTCACGCGCCTCATCAACCAAGACAAGGTCAAGGTCATCCTGGGCGAGGTGGCGTCGTCGAACTCGCTGGCCATGGCGCCCAAGGCACAGGCGGCGCAGATCCCCATGATCACGCCATCGTCGACCAACCCCAAGGTCACCGAGGTGGGCGAGTACATCTCGCGCGTGTGCTTCATCGACCCCTTCCAGGGCTTCGTCATGGCCAAGTTCGCCGACGAGACCCTGAAGGCCAAGAAGGTCGCCATCCTCAAAGACAACAAGAGCGACTACTCGCTCGGCCTCTCGCAGTTCTTCGTGGAAGAATTCAAGAAGCGCGGCGGCGAGATCGTGGCCGAAGAAGCGTACTCCAAGGGCGACACCGACTTCCGCGGCCAGCTCACCAGCATCAAGGGCAAGAAGCCCGAGGCCATCTACGTGCCCGGCTACTACAACGACGTGGGCGTCATCGCGCGCCAGGCGCGCGAGCTCGGCATCAAGGCGCCGCTCTTGGGCGGCGACGGCTGGGAGAGCGAGAAGCTCTACGAGCTCGGCGGCGCCGCCATCGAGGGCAGCTACTACACGAACCACTACTCCGCCGAAGACCCGAACCCGCGCATTCAGGAGTTCATCAGCAAGTACAAGGCGAAGTTCGGCGGCGCCATGCCCGACTCGCTGGGTGCGCTCGGCTACGACGCCGCCATGGTCGCCATCGTCGCCATGGAGCGGGCCAAGGATCTCTCGGGCCCCGCGCTCAAAGACGAGATCAACAAGACCAAGGATCACCCGGGCATCGCCGGCACCATCACGCTCAACGACAAGCGTGACGCCGTCAAGCCCGCCGTGGTCTTGCAGGTCAAGGGCGGCAAGAGCGTGTACGTGGCGACCGTCAGCCCCTAGGCGTACAACCACCACGTGCACCGCTTCGCCGCCGCGACCTTCGTGCTGAGCGCGCTCGTCGCGGCGCCGTCGGCGTGGGCGGCGCCGTGCCCGGCGGGCCGCGACACGAGCTTGCAGAAGGTGGCGCCTGCGCTGTGGAGCGACGTGCGTCTCAGCGAGCTGTTCCGTGCCTTCGCCGTGCGCGCGCATACGAGCGACCTCGTCATCGACGAACATCACCTGAAGCTCACGCTGGTGTCCCGGCGCGCGCCGCGGGTGCAGCTGCCGCTGGCGTTGCCGGCGCCCTACAGCGGCGTGGTGACGCTCGCGCTCGACGTGCCCGTGGGTGGCTGCGTCGACGTGGACGTGGTGCTGTTCGACGGCGCGTTGCGCTCGGCGAGCTTCGCGGTGCCGGCGTTGCTGCGCGGCGCGGTGAAGAGCGGCGAGCGCGTGCACAAGACCATCGAGGCAAGCGCCGCGTCGGTCGTCATGGGCCCGCAGCTGATCGCGCTCGGCGATGCGCCCGGCGCGCGCTGGTACCTCGGGCAGGGCACGCCCGATCCCACGGTGCTCCTCGCCGAGTCCGAGCTCGACGCCTACCTCGCCAGCCTGGCAGCTCTGGAGGTGACCTTGCCGCCCGCTGAGCAGGCGCGCGTCGACTTCCTCACCGTCGAGCGCCGCCTGCGCCGCGAGCTGTCATCGATGCTGCCGCAAGCGCGCCAAGAGGCCATCGAACGCTTCGACGAGGCTGCGCTGCCCAAGGCCGAGCAGGCCTTGCTGCGCTTCTGGCGCCAACAGCTCTTGCCCGCGGCGTCGCCCACCGACGCGCGCGCGCGCCTGCTCATCGACGACGAGGTCGAGGCCGTATGGGTCGAGGGCCAGCAAGTGTACGCGCGTGCCTCTGGGGTCTCGCCCACCGTCGAGGTGCCGCTCGGCGATGGCGCCGCGCGCGTGTGGATCGTCTCCACGGAGCAAGGGCGATCGACCACCGTGCACGACACGCACGCGGTGCTGCGCAAGGGCGAGCTGTACAGCGTGGCCAAGACCGTGGTGCAGCACGTGGGCGCCGGCGCGCGGCGCGAGTGCCTGCGTGTCGAGGGCGCGCTGCCCTCGCGGCAGCGCATCTACTGGCGCGACCTCGGCAGCCCCCCCGGGCCCATCCTCGGCACCGAGGATGCGTACCGACCTCCCTTCGACGCCTCCGAGCGCACCGTGACGGTGGTGAGCAAGGCGCTCGGTGGCACGATCTTTCCACCCGTGCCCTTGGTCCACAGCTACACGCACCCGGGGAGCTACCGCTGGCTCCTCGTGGCCGACGGCACGGTGCGCCTCGACCTGATCGACGACGATCCCCTCTGTCCCCTGGTGGTGAAGGACCCCTTGGTCCGGCCCTAAGGGCCCTCGAAAGGACAAGTTGACCGCCCTCGCGTCCGAGCCATCCCGGCGCGCGGCGTTTCCGTCTCCGGTCCTCGCGTCACATCCGTCGAGGATGCTCGCTCCGGTCCTCGACGGCGCCTTGCGCGTCGGGCGCCTCGGAAGCGATCATCGATCAACTTGTCCTTTCGAGGGCCCTAAGGGCCCGCGAACGGACAACTCAATCGTCCTCGCGAGCGATCCATCGTCGCTGGCGGCGTCGCGTCCTCGGTCCGTGGCGACGGCCACGGCCCTGCGGGGCTCCTTGCCATCGACGCGCCTC
>JADZDP010000207.1 GCA_020850995.1 Deltaproteobacteria bacterium | reverse complement strand
TAGTCCACTGCGCCGACGACGCCACGCACGCGATGGCGCGCCCTCTCGTCGATCAGGCGGTGCGCCACGTGCCCACGCGCACGCTCATGCTCAAGCCGCGCCCCAACCTCGCCGTGGGCGATGGTCCCCCTGTGGAAGCATGGGTAACCGCCGCGTGCCAGGTGGCCACGGGGGGCGACAAGCTGCTGTGCACCGAGGAGATCACCATCGAGTCCCGCGGCCCCGAGGGTGTCGCGCGCCTGCCGGCGCTGGTGCGCGCACTCACGGTCCCCGACGTGCCCACCGCCCTCTACTGGGCGGGCGCGCCGCCCACCAGCTCGTCGGCGCTGGGCATCTTGCTGGCCGGCGTGGATCGCTTGGTGTTCGACACGCACGCGCTGCCCGAAGGCGTCGAGGGCGGACTGTCCAAGGTCGCGCACGTGTGCGGCATGCTCGATGGCCTCTTGCTCGCCGACCTGTGCTGGTTGCGCACCGCGAGCCTCCGTGCGGTGATCGCGTCACTGTTCGACGCGCCGGTGGGCCCGGCACCGCTCGAGCGCCTCCGGCGCGTGCGCCTCCTCGTCGTGCCCGCCGCGGTGCCCGCCGCCAAGCTGCTCCTCGGATGGCTCGCATCGCGTCTCGGCTGGGGCACGGCGGAACGCGTGGCGCGGGGCCAGCTCGGGTGGCAGGTCAAGGTCGGCGCCGAGGCGACGGTGCGCATAGACATCGAGCTCGAGCGTCGCGAGAGCACGCGACACTGCGGCGTACGCGGCGTGGTGTTCGAGACCACGCAGGGCGAGCGCTTCGCCGTCGACGACGCGGGCACACCGGCGCTCGAGGTGTCGGCGCCCCAGGTCGCGACGCGCAGCGTGCTGGCGCACGAGCCCTCCACGCCACAGGCGCTGGTGTCCGCGCTCGGCGTACGTGGACGCGACCGCCTGTACCCGGTGGCGCTGCACCGCGCCGTCGAGCTCGACCGCTGATCGTCAGCGGCAGATCGGCTGCGGCGAGAAGCGCGGGTGCGGCGTCGCGAGGCAATCCGCCACCAGGGCCATGGAGACGCGCCCGGCGCCGCCACCGCCGCCGCCTGCGCCGTGATCGCCGCCGGGCCCAAGGTCGGTGACGCCGTCGTCGGCTTGATCGAGGGCGCCGTCAGCCGCGCCGCCCGCGCCCGCACCTCCCGCGGTCGCGTCGTTTTGGCCATCGGCGCTGCCGGCGGCGCGCTGCGAGGGGTCGGTGGGGGCGCTGCCACCGGGGCCACAGTCGGCACCGCCGGAACCGCCGCCGCCTTGGGCGACAACTGCCGCGCCCGAACCAACCAGGATGCGCACCGCTTGAAGGTACAGATCACCGCCGGAGCCACCGCCAGAGCCGCCGCCGTCGTGGTCGCCGTCTCGTGTGCCTGCGCCGCCGTTCGCCGACAGGATGCCGTCGATGCGCACGGTGCCGCCCGCCGACACCTGCAGGGCGCCGCCAGGCTCGCCGCCATCGCTCTGCGTCGCGCCGTCACCGCCAGAGCCGCCGCGACAGCCCCGCTCGAGGAGGTCGTGCGGATCGCTCGTGCTCACGTCGAGGGCATCACTGCCGGCGGCGTCCTGTCCGTCGCCGCCGTCGCCGCCCTGCGAGCCGTGGCTGCCACCGGCGCCGCCGCCATCCGACCCCACCGGCGCAAGCGGCCCGCAGGCTGCGCGCGCGCCCGCGCCTGCCTCATCGGTGACGCCATCGACCCCCAAGCGAGCGCCCGCCGCGATGGTGACGTCGCCGTAGACCAAGAGCACCACGTTGCGCTCGCCGATGAAGCGCACGTTGGCACCTGCCTCCAGCGTGAGGTTGCGCATGGTGTAGACCACCGTGTCGGTGGTGGCGTCGACGGTCATGGCGACGCTACAGATGTTCGCGCGATTGCTGGCGCCGGTGGTCGAATCGACGTCGACCGTGTCGGTGCAAGCCCAGCTCACGTCCTGCAGGTAGGGATCGGCTGCGCTCGCGTCCGTCGCCGGCGGCGGCGTGCGCTCGGGCGCGCCGTGCGCCACGGCGCCGATGTCGCGGTAGCACAGCACCTCGCTGGCGCTGGTGGTGACGCACACCTGCACGCCCCAGCGGCATTGGCTGCAGCCCTGCTCGCCGTCGCACTCCTCGAAGGCGTCCACCGTGCCGTCGCCGCAGCCGAGCGAACAGTTGCTGCGGCACGGGGCGTCGGGGGCGTCACTATTGACGCCGTCACCAAGGTCGCATTCCTCGAGGTCGGCGACGGCCACGATGCCGTTGCCGCACCGTGAGCTCGTGCAGTTCGAGTCGCAGCCGTCACCGTCTGCGTCGTTGCCGTCGTCGCACTCCTCGCCGTCGATGACGGCGGTCGCGCCGTTGCCGCAGCCGGGCACCGTGCAATTGGTGTCGCAGTAGTCGCCGTTCTCGCCGTTGCCGTCGTCGCACTGCTCGCCCACCTGCGTCACGGTGTTGCCGCACAGCTCTGCGACGCAGAGCGCGTCGCAGCCATCGCCCGAGCTCTGGTTGCCGTCGTCACAGGTCTCGGTGCCGGCCACGAAGCCGTTGCCGCAGCGCGGGAAGCGGCAGTTCGGATCGCAGCCGTCGCCGGTGAGGTCGTTGCCGTCGTCGCACTCCTCGGGCGTGCTGAGCTCGCCGTTGCCACAGCCGGGCAAGCTGCAATCTGCGTCGCACCCGTCGCCGTTCACCAGGTTGCCGTCGTCGCACAATTCCGGCGCCACGGTACGACCGTTACCGCACGCGGGTATGGTGCAGTTGCCGTCACAGCCGTCGCCGTCCACCAGGTTGCTGTCGTCGCATGCCTCGGCGCTGCCGACGATGCCGTCGCCGCAGTCGGACGGGATCTCGCCTTCGCCCTCCCCTTCCCCCTCTCCCTCGCTGACGCCGCCGTCCGCGACAGCGACGCACACGGCGGAGGTGCATCGGCTGCCAGGCGGGCAATCCTCGTCGAGGTTGCATGCCAGGCTGACGAGCGGCACCGGGCACCCGAACCCACCGAGGCCCAGCCCCACCGCCACCAGCAAGCTCAGCGTGCGCACCGCTGCATTCTACGGCGCTGCGGCCGCCGGGCGATCACGGCAGGGGGACCACATGCACCCACAGGGTCGACGCGCGCGGGGACATTCGGCACCATGGCCCGATGCAACACCGCCAGGTCTTCGGCAGCACCGATGCCCTCGCCGCCGAGATAATTGACCTCACGGTTGCAGCAGCGGGTACCGCCATCGCTGCGCGCGGGCGCTTCTGCGTGGCGCTCACGGGCGGATCGGCCGCCGAGCTCGTCTACCCGGTGCTCGCGCAGGCGCCTCTGCCCTGGCAGGTGGTGCACGTGTTCTTTGGCGACGAGCGCTGCGTGCCGCCCACGCACACCGACAGCAACTATGCGCTGGCCGAGCGCACGCTGCTCTCGCGCGTGCCCTTGGCGCCAACGAACGTGCACCGTATGCGCGGCGAGCTCGCCCCCATCGACGCTGCCGCCGAGTACGAGCAAGCGCTCGAGCGCGTCGCCGGCGGGGTGCTCGACGTCGTGCACCTTGGCATGGGGCCCGATGGTCACATCTGCTCGCTCTTCCCCAACCACCCCTTGCTCCAGAGCGAGCGCCTGGTCGATGCGCTGAGCGACTCGCCCAAGCCGCCGCCGGCGCGCGTTACCTTGACCTTGCGCGCGCTCGCTGCGGCACGCGCGCTCTGGTTCATCGTCGCCGGCGCGGCCAAGGCCGACGCCGTGCGCGCCGCGGTGCTTGACCCCGCGTGTCCTTTGCCAGCGGCGCGCGCCAGTCGCGACGCGCGTGAAGCGCGCTGGCTGCTCGACGCTGCCGCGGCGGCGCAACTCAAGGGATGACGCCCGCGAGTTGTTCCCCGTCGGCGGTCGCGGTACTCGTGGCCGACACGGAGCAACCATGCCGCTTCCCCTTCCCGCACCCGACTCTGCCGACGTTGGCCTCGTGGGCCTCGCCGTCATGGGCCAGAACCTCGTGCTCAACATGGCCGACCATGGCTTCGCCGTGGCCGTGTTCAACCGCACCACCGCCGTCACCGAGCGCTTCGTCGGCGAGAATCCGCCGTCGGTGTTCGGCGCGCGCGGCGGGCGCCTGGTGCCGGCGGCGGACCTCAAGGACTTCGTCCGCTCCATCAAGCGACCGCGGCGCATCGTCATCCTGGTCAAGGCCGGTGGCCCCACCGATGCGGTCATCGACGGGCTGGTGCCGCACCTCGAGCAGGGCGACGTCGTCATCGACGGCGGCAACGCGCTGTTTACCGACACCGTCCGGCGCGAGGCCGCGCTCAGCGCCAAAGGCCTGTTCTTCATCGGCAGCGGGGTGTCGGGCGGCGAAGAGGGCGCGCGCTTTGGCCCCTCGCTGATGCCGGGCGGCAAGCCCGAGGCGTGGAAGATCCTCGAGCCGGTGTGGACCGCCTGCGCCGCCAAGGTCGACGCCAGCACGGGCAAGCCGATCCCCGGCGCCGCGCCCGGCAAGCCCGTCGAGGGCGGCGTGCCCTGCACGGCGTACATCGGGCCCGACGGCGCCGGCCACTACGTCAAGATGGTGCACAACGGCATCGAGTACGGCGACATGCAGCTCATCTGCGAGGCCTACAGCCTGCTGCGCTCCTCGCTCGGCAGGTCGCCGGAGCAGTGCAGCGCCATCCTCGCCGAGTGGAACCAAGGTGACCTCGACTCCTTCCTCATCGAGATCTCCGCCGACGTGCTGCGCCAGAAGGATCCGATCACCGGCAAGCCCTTCGTCGACGTGGTGCTCGACGCCGCCGGGCAGAAGGGCACCGGCAAGTGGACCAGCGTCAACGCCCTCGACCTCGGCATCCCGGCGCCCTCGGTGGCAGAGGCGGTGTTCGCCCGCTGCATCTCGGCGCAGAAGGACGAGCGCGTGCGCGCCAGCTCGCTGATCGCTGGCCCGAGCGGCACGGCCAACATTGACGTCGACGTCGACGCCGTGCGCGACGCCCTCTACTGCTCGAAGCTTTGCTGCTACGCGCAGGGCTTCGCGCTGTACCGCGCCGCCTCTGAGCAGTACCGCTGGAACCTCGACCTCGCGCAGATCGCGCAGATCTTTCGCGGCGGCTGCATCATCCGCGCGCGCTTCCTGCAGAAGATCACCGAGGCCTACCGCAACAACCCGAAGCTCGAGAACCTGCTGCTCGACCCCTACTTCGCCGGCAAGGTAGCCAGCGCGCAGAACAACTGGCGCAAGGTGGTGGCGCGCGCGGCGCTCGGCGGTACCCCGGTGCCGGTGTTCGCGTCGGCGCTGTCCTACTTCGACAGCTACCGCAGCGCGGTGCTGCCAGCCAACCTGCTGCAGGCGCAGCGCGATTACTTCGGCGCCCACCTGTACGAGCGTGTCGACGCGCCGCGCGGCGAGCAGTTCCACATCGACTGGCCCGACCCGAAGCGCCCGCAGTTGCGCGCCGCCGAGCTCGGCATGAGCCGGTAGTGCGGATCGATCCCTTGCGGGCCGGCCGCGCGCTCAGCGCCGCCGTGGCCGTCGTCGTCAGCGCGTGCGCGAGCTCGCCGGGCTTTCGGCCTGCGGCACCAGCCATGGGCAGCGCCGTGGTCGAGGCCGGCGTCGGCCCCCACGCGGCGTTCGGGCGCGAGAGCATGGCGGTTGGCGCGAGCGCCTGGGTGAATGGCGAGGTCGCCGACGGCATCGACGTGTTCGTGCGTGGCTCGGGCGCCGATATCTTCCCCTATCAAGGCGCCCAGGCGCCGTTCGCTGACGTCCTCGCCAGCGGCGGCGCTGGCGTGCGCTGGACCTCGACCTACCTCGACGGGCTGGTGCTCGGCGCCGAGGGCATGGTCGAGTACGAGCAGCGCACGGGTCCGAGCGCGGCGCAGCTCGTGGTGCTCACCGCGGGCATGCCGGTGGCCGAGCAGGCGTTTGAGGGGCTGTGGGTCTACACCGACGTGCAGCTCGGCCTGGCGGTGCCGCTCTACCCAGGCGCGCCGGCGCCCTTCTTCGGCTACGCCGAGCTGCCCCTTGGGATCGCGTGGCAGGTGGCGCCCTGGCTCGTCGTCGTCGGTGAGGGCGGCTTGTACCTGCCGCTGTCCGGTGGCTACGGCGCCATCGCGGCCGCGTTTCGCCTGTAGGACGAGGAGCACAGCGCACGACAAGACCAGACACGGCGCTGAGACACGAGGACCACAGAGCGGAGCAGGGCCACCTGTCGGTTTACACTCATGCGTATGCGCATAGCCATGAAGTCCCTCACGACGCTCGCCGCGCTCTCCATCTCCATCGCTTGGTCATCTTGCGCCTGCGACCAGCCACCGGCGGTGGCTGAAGGCGAGGGCGAGGGCGAAGGCGACGAGGGCGAGGGCGAAGGTGAGGGCGAGTGCACCATCGACGACCAATGCGACGACGGCGAGGTGTGCAGCATCGCCGGCGCGTGTGTGTCGGCGCCCTGCGACAGCGACGACGATTGCCCCGACACCCAGACCTGCGGCGCCGGGGGCGTGTGCGAGGGCGCGGCGTGCACGGCCGACGGCGACTGCCCCGTAGGCCAGGTGTGCGACACAGGCACGGGCAGCTGTGAACAAGCGCCGTGCACATCGGATGACCAGTGCCCCGACGGGCAGGTGTGCGGCAGCAGCGGCGCCTGCGAGCGCGGTGCGTGCACCAACGACTCCGATTGCGAAGGAGGCCAGCTCTGCGACATCGACGGTCGCTGTAGCGATAGCCCGCTCGTCGATCCCTACGAGGCCTTCTGCTCGGGCTCGGGCAGCGTGGTGGGCATCGGCGGCACCACCGGTGGCGACCTGTGCTTGGGCGACGTGGTGCAGCAGACCTTCCAGTTCGGCTTCTGCGCGTGCTCGGACGTGAGCGCCGATGGCTCGCAGATGCTGCTCGACTCCTTCGACTCGGGCCAGGGCAACTACATCAGCCAGACGCCTGGCCAGGACGGGCACTTCGGCGCCAATGGCTCAGCCAACATGGACATTCAGATGGAGATCCATGGCTCCATGGTGGTGGGCGGCGGCGGCCTCACCTTCCCGAGCGGCGGCAACAACAGCGTCGACGGCGACCTCTACTGCTACGGCGACGCCATCGGGCCGCCCGAGGTCCCCATCGGCAACGACGCCTACGTGCTCGGCCTGCTCGACGGCTTCGACGTCGCGCGCGACGTCTACATCAGCGATCCGGCTGACGTCGTGAACAGCTCCGTGGGCGGCGGTGTCAACACGCTCGCCATCCCGCAGGTAGCCCCCTGCCCCTGCGAGCCCGAACAGAAGCTGCCCATCGACAACATCGTCGCCTTCGGCGCCACCCACAACGACAACGCCGTGCTCGACGATCCGGCCACCGCCGAGAGCGAGGCACTGTCGACGACCACCTGGGCACCTGGCACCGTGGGTCCGTCGACGTTGACCTTGCCTTGCGGCCGCTTCTACCTGCAGGGCGTGGAGCAGGATCAGGGCCTGACCATCCACGCCACCGGGCGCACCGTGCTCTTCGTCGACGGCAACTTCATCGCCAACGCACTGCAGGTGCAGCTCGACGATGGGGCGGAGGTCGACATCATCGTCTCCGGCGACATGAGCTTCGACTCGTCCTCCAACCTCGGCAACGTCGACATCCCGTCGTCGGTGCGCACCTACGTGGACGGCCAGTTCTCGTTCGGCGCCCAGGCCACCTTCGGCGGCCTCATCTACGCACCCAACGCCGATGTCGCGTTCAATGCGCGCACCACCATCTATGGCGCGTTGTTCGTCAACAGCGCGGCGCTCAAGCAGACCGAGATCCACTTCGACTCCGCGGTGCGCTTTGCGGGCGACGCCTGCGAGGAGCCAGGCGAGGGTGAGGGTGAAGGCGAGGGCGAGGGTGAAGGCGAGGGCGAAGGTGAAGGCGAGGGCGAAGGCGAAGGCGAGGGCGAGCCCGGCGGCTGCTTCCAATGCGACCCGGACAACCAGTGCGGCAGCCAGGCCTGCCTCGGCGACGACGGCACCGGCATCGGCACCTGCGGCGCGTGCAGCACGTCCATCGACTGCTGCTTCCCGCTCGTGTGTAGCGCGGGTCAGTGCATCCTGCTCGGCGGGTAGGCGGCGCGGGAAAGCGCCTGCCACTCAGCGCGCGGGCGCCGCTCAGCTGGCGCGCGCCGCGATCTGCCCAATGGCCGCGGTCAGCTTGGCAATGGCCACGGCCTCGCCGGCGAGGTGCAGGCGCTGCGTGAGCAGGCCGTCGGCCGGCGACATGCGCCCCTCGACGAGCGCGACGAAGTCGCGCTCCTGCGCGCGCACGAGGGCGGCGAACTTGGGCGCCTTGGGCCCCGCCTTGCTGACGGTCTTTTGCGCGAAGTCGACCCACCAGACCTCACCACCGGCGCCCTCGATGGTGAACTCGACGACGCCCTTGAGGTCGGCGGGAGGCGCTGCCTTGAGCAGGGTGGGCAGCTGCTTTTCGAAGAACTGGCGGGAAGTGAGCTGGTACATGGTGGTGCTCGCTCGATTGCTCGTCACTTGTCCATCAGGATGACGCGGGCCTGCACGATCATCCACTCGCCGTTGACGCGTGCGATCTCCATGTCGACGGCGTGGCCCTTGTCCTTCTCGAGTACCTCGTTGAAGTACTTCTCGGTCTCGAGCACAATCGCGCGCAGCTTCTGCATGTCGGCGTCGGTCACCTTGGTGCCCATGACGTCGACCTCCTTGCCGCCCTCTTCGCCGTTGGTGATCTTCACCTCGAGCTTGCCCTGGTGGATGACACCTTCGGTGGTCTTGCCGCCCTCGACGCCGCCGCCGAAGCCCTGCACCAGCTGGAAGGTGACGTCGCCGCGCGCGCCGTTCTCGATGTCTCGCGAGATCATCACGCCCGAGATGTCGGGCTCGAGGCAGTGCATCACCGCGATGGTGGGGCCGATGTAGGGCAGATAGAACTGCTCGGCGACGTTGTTCTCGACCGGCTCGGGCATCCAGGTCGACTCGAGCACGCCGGCGAGCCCGAGCATGCGCTCCGCTGGGCTATAGAGGTGGTGCGGCGACTCGTACTGACCCGCGCCGGACTTGCCGGGGCGATCCTCGCCCGTGAACGACGAGCGCGTGATCCAGACGTCCGACTCCGCCAGCGCCGGGTTGCGTGCCAGGCCGGCGTAGGCCTTCTTGCCAGCCTCGGTCAGCTCCATCGGCACCACACGCAGCTCGCTCGGCAGCGGGTCCTTCTTGCCGAGCCCGTTGAGCTCGCGGAGGGAGTCGATGGTGGTGTTGTACTTGGCCGCCAGCTTCGCCAGCGTGTCATCGGCCGCCACCGCGTGCTTGATCTCGGGCTGCGGCTTGACCCACAGCGAGCTCAGCCCGGCGAGCGTCGCGTGCTGCAGTTGCTCGCACACAGCGCTGCGGTACGCCCGGTCCGTATAGAAGGCGCTGTTGAGGTAGTGGTTCGGGTTGGTCTCTTTGGTTCCCTCGGCGTTGACGCTGCCGATCTTCGGATCCTGCGACCAGAGCCGGTCCCACATGTCGACGAGCTTCCGCCCGCTCGTCGGGTCGACGGCCTCCACGAGCGCGTCGCGGATGTCGGCAGGGGTGAACTGCGAGCCCTTGAGGCAGTGCTTGCCGAGCACCGGGTGCTCGGAGAGCAGCGCGAGCACGGTGCCCTTCTCGCCCGCGAGGTGGCGTGCGTGGATGCCGAGCTTGGCGAGCTCGCTCCACATCGGTGAGCGCGACAGCCCGCCCACCTCCTCCATGGGGATGAACAGCTCGACCTGCCGGGTCTTGCGCTTCTCGTTGATGATCGCTTCATGCTTGGCGGCGAGCTCGAACGCCTGCCCTTCGCTGGTCGGCTTGAGGTAGCTGACGGAGCGGTTGACGCCGGGCCGTAGCTTCTCGATGGCGGCCTCGATGGAAGCCGGGTCGCCCTTCTTGGCGCCGGGGATGAGGCCGTCCTCGACCGCCTTGTCGAGCGTCATCATGCGGAAGTTGCCGCCGGTGTCGTCGATGTAGACACCGCCTTCCTTGCCGGCGTTCTGGAAGAACTCGGCGTACTTGGTGCGCAGGTCGGGCAGCGCGGCCACCGGGATACCGTTGTTCATCGCGTACATGTTGAGGTGGCTGTTGCCGCCCGGCGCGTGCGCCGAGTCGACGAACAGACCGCCCACCGCGACCATCTTCTTCTCTTCGAGCTTGTAGAGGACGGCCAGTTGGTCCTTCGAGGTGCCCAACTTGGCGAGCTCCTTGGCGCTCTCCGCGAACACCACGGAGGTGAACACCACCGGACCCACGCCATTGAGCACCCGCATGCCCTCGACGTTCTCGATGCTGCGCGCGCTGATCTTCTCCTGCAGGCCGACCGTCATGCCCTTCTGGGCGAGCGCGGTCACGTAGTGGAGCGGGCTCTCCTTGGCCAGCTGATCCATGAACTGCGGATCGAGCTTGATGTTGGCGGCAGCGAGCGCGGGCGTCCGGCTGTCGAAGAAGGAGCGCGTGTTCTGCGTGACCACCGCGCCGGCCACGTACACGCGCGACATCAGCTCGCGGTACTGGTCTTCGCCAATCTTGCCGCCGCCGATCGCCTTGTCGACCTCGGCCAACAAGGCGCCGAGGGGCTCGCCCTTACCCGCCGCGGGGTCCTTGGGATCGACGATGTGCTCGAGGCCCATGGCGATGGCAGAGCGCAGCCCGGTCTGCACGGCGAGGAGGCACTCGGCGCGCTGTGCGTCGGTCTTGACGTTGCCAATGCGATCGACCGCGCCGCCGAGCTCCTCGTTGGTCAGGCGGTTGAGCTGCGCGTCGAGCTTGATGAGCTCGATGCGCTCGTAGCCGGTCTTGGCGCCGATGATGGCGTCGCGCATGGCCAGGCGCGCCTCGCCGAGGTCGCGCAGAGTGCCGAGCGTGTTGCCCTTGCTCATCTGCGCGATGACGTCGGCCACCTCGCCCCAGGCGTCGCCGGCGCGGAACAGGTCGCGCTGCAGCGTCTCCATGGAGGGGCGCGAGTCGACCACCACGCGGTACAGGTGCGCCGAGAGCGACAGGAACTGTTCGACCTCCTTCGACAGCGGCTCCTTGCACTTGCCCGCAATCAGGTCGCGCAGCTTGTCGGCGAGCTGCGCGTTGTCGACGGAAGCAAGCTCGCCGAAGCCCTCGATGCCCGGGTTCTTCTTGAGGACCTTTTCGACCTCGGCCCGCGCCGTCGCGACGTCGCCGTTGCGCGCCGCCTCCATGGCGCCAACCAGCGCACAGAAGCTCTCGGCGCGCAGCTTCTCGTCACCCACCGGGAACATGGAGGTAGCCAGGAAGTTACCGATGTGGCGCGGGGTGTCGCGCGAGAAGTTGTGGTGGATCGCCTCATAGGGCGACTCGTCGCCCGACTTGACGAACGACGGGTAAAGACGCGCCATCTCGGCGACGGTGTTGCGCGCATCGAAGATGCTGTTGACCGAGCTGGTCGGGTGGCTGGCGATGACCGAGGAGACCAGCGCCAGCTCGCGCATCTTGCTCGGGTCGTTGGCGTCGAGGTCGGCCGCCGCCGCCAGCATGCGCTGCTCGGCCACCAGCACCGTACCGACGCGGTCGATGCGGTTGTTCTGGTAGTCGATCTTGGTACCGGCGGTGTCGACGCGACCGCGAAACTGCAAAAGGATGTCGGCCAAGGCCGCGGCGCGCTTCTCCGGATCCTTGATGTTGACGGCAGCCAGGACACTGTTGTCACCGGCATCGACGATCTTGGACTGTCCGGTCTCGAACGACGACGCCTTGGTCTCGGCGCGCTTGACCCGCGTCGAGAACTCGGTCTGGATGTAGCTCGACGCGCCGTAGCCCTCGGCGCGGTTCCAGGAGAACTGGTTGGCGCCCTGCTGCGTGTAGTCCTTGCGCTCGGCGTCCATCAGCCAGGCGATGTCGTCGGCGACGCGGCCGCCGAGCCCCTTGACCTGCTCGAGATCGACGAACTGCTTGGACTTCTCGGCGATGAGCAGGCTCATCGCCGAGCGGCGCGCGCTGACCCGTGGGTCGCCCTCGCCGTTGATGGCCTCCGCCTCGCCCTTGACGTCCTTGAACTTGGTGACGACGTCGATCGCCTTCAGCGCCGTTTGCTTGGCGATCTCGTCGCGCTGTGCCTGCGTGACGGTCACGCCGGCCTCGGCGAGGCTCGTGCTCACCACCCCCTTGCCGCCGGCCTGCTCCACCGGCGCCGGCACCGCCGGCTGGCCGAACGAGACCGCCACCCCGTACTTGGTGGCGGCCTCGTTCAGCGTCTTCGCCTGCGCTTCCGACAGCTCGAGCCCCCTGCTCGCCAGACCCTCGAAGAGGGCCGCCCGCTGCTCGGGCGGCGCCGCGTCGATGTCCGCCAAGAGCTTCTTCAGCTCTGCTGCGGGCAGCTTGGTGGCGCCGCCTGCTTGGCGCCGCGTGCCGCCGGTGACGGTGGACGTGGAGGGTTCGTTGCGTCGGATGGGCATGGCTACTCGCGGTGCGGGTCTACGGCTACTGCTAGGTGTTCCACTGGGTATTGCTGACGTGCGTCGCCGCGCGGCTCAGGTTCTGCTCAGAGAACTGGGTCGTGTGGTTCTCGACGCTGATCGAGCCGTCCATCATCACGTCGTTCGGCTTGAGCTTCGCGTTTTGCGCGAAGTTCTCGAGCTGTCCCGGGTGACGATCGCCCATGCGCCCGCCGTACGCGGAGTCGGCGCTGACGTTCACCTGACCCCAAGTGCGGTCGATGATGTACAGCTCCGTCGAGGGACGGTACTGCACGTGCACCCAGCCGTGGTCGGAGCCGCCGAAGTGCGGCTGCCCGCCACGCGGCACGTCGCGGTAGCAGGTGCCGTCGATGAACTGGGTGTCGAAGCCGAGCGCCTTGGTGAAGGGCTGCAGCATCGCGAACATCACCGACGCCTGCTCGCGGCACATGCCGATGCCGCGCACCGCTGCCTGGCCGCAGTCAGAGTGGTGCTTGCGGCCACGGGCGGAGAGCTGCTCGGGGGTGCCCGACGGGTACTTCATGTCGATGACGTCGTGGATGATCTGCAGGCACTGCTTCTGCACCTCGACCATCTTCTCGCCCGAGCGGCCGCGCCCGAACAGCGCGCCGATGGCGCCACCGGCGGTCTCGACCTTCGGCTTGGTGAAGTCGAGCTTGGCGACCAGGTCCTCCATCTTGATGGCGGCCTCGGCGACCTTGGCCTTCATCAGGGGAGAGTTGTAGTCGGCGACGTTCTGCCACCAGTCGGACACCACGTAGCCGGTGCCATACTGCGTGCGCACCTTGCGGCAGCTCTCGAGGTCGACGGGCTGGTTGAGCGCGTAGATGTCGGTCTTCGGCACCTTGAGCGGCTCGTCCTTGCCATCGACCTTGACGAGGAACTTGTCGCCTTCCTCCCCGACCAGGTGGGCGCGGTAGGTCACCGCGGTGGTGCCGCCCTCCTTGTAGGCGAGGAACGCCGAGCGCGGGCCGTCGATGTTCGGGTCGATGGTGGTCTTGACCATCACCTGCCGGCCCGGGATGTAGCGCGCGACGCTGTCGAGGAGCTCGATGTTGCGCGGCGCCGTGGTCCACAGACCCGACGCGACGAAGGAGTCGGCGCCCGCAGCGGGGTTGATGGCCGGCAGGGCGGCGAAGAGCGCGAGCGCCTTTTGCTGCAGCTCCTTGTCGACGCTGGGCTGCCCGTAGCCGATGGCGGCGTCGTAGTAGGCATTCAGCTTGCCCTGCTTGATGACGTTCTTCAGCTCCTTGACCGCGGCCTTCTGGGCCTCGGGGATCTCGAGCATGTTGACCTGGCCGACCGCGCCCGCCTGCGAGAGCGGCTGAACCTCGCTGACCTGGTTCGTGCCCTGGACGTTGGTGCCGCCCTGGACGTTGGTGCCGCCCTGGACGCTGGTGCCGCCCTGGCCGATGCGCACGCCGGCGCCGGGGAACTTGGGATCGTTTTGGATGGGCATGGTCAGACGTCCTTGGGGATGAAGCCGGTGTGCTTGAAGCCCGCGACCTCACCGACGGTGAGCTGCGTGACCCAGTAGGTGTTGGTGGCAGCCAGGGCGTCGGTCTTCTTGAGCTCGGGGATGAGCGCGCTCGCCTCCGCCTCGCTCTTGGCCCAGCGCCGGATGTAGGGCTTGCCGTCCGACTCGGAGTGCACTGCCCAAAGTTGCGACGGCTTCACTGCCGCCTCGGGGTCGAAATTCTCGATGAAGTCAGCCAAGGAACACCTCCTGCCGGGAGACTAGCCGCAACCCGTCCGATTTGGCGTGCCTGGTAGATCGCAGCGTGGCGGGGGTACACCGCGCCCGGAAGAACCTGTGACCTGTGCACGTGGGGCCCGCGCCTTTTGGGTAGAGTGGCCCCCATGCCCTGGGCCCGGGCCGTTCTGCACGTCGACATGGACGCCTTCTACGCGTCGGTGGAGCAGCACGATCGCCCCGAGCTGCTGGGCCGCGCCGTCGTCGTGGGGGGCACCAGCCGACGGGCCGTGGTGTGCGCCGCCAGCTACGAGGCGCGCCGCTTCGGGGTCAAGAGCGCCATGCCCATGTTCGCGGCAGAGCGCCTCTGCCCCCATGCGGTGGTGCTCCCCGTGCGCATGGGCCGCTACCTCGAGGTCAGCAAGCGCCTGATGGCGCTGCTCGGCCGCTTCAGCCCCACGGTGGAGCCCTTGTCGGTCGACGAGGCCTTCGTCGACGCCACCGGCACCGATGCGCTGTTCGGGCCACCGGCGGAGCTCGCCTGGAAGGTACAGCGGGCGGTGCAGGACGAGCTCGGGCTGCCATGCTCGGTGGGCGTGGCGGCGTCGAAGTACGTCGCCAAGGTGGCAAGCGACCTGAAGAAGCCCCGTGGCCTCGTGGTGGTGCCGCCGGGCGAGGAGCGCGCGTTCTTGGAGCCCCTTGGCGTCGAGCGCCTGTGGGGCGTGGGGCCAACGGCCGCCGAGCAGCTGCGCGCCGCCGGCTTTTGCACCATCGGCGACGTGGCGCGCGCCGCGCCCGCGGACCTGGAGCGGCGCTTCGGCGCCTTGGGGCAGCACATCGCGGCGCTGGCCGTCGGCGACGATGCGCGCCCCGTGGACGATGCGCGCGAGCGCAAGAGCATGGGCGCCGAGCGCACCCTCGAGGTTGACATTCGTGGCGCCGAGCGCGTGTTCCGCGAGCTCGTGCCCCTCGTCGACGAGGTGGCGGCCGGCCTGCGCGCCCAGGGGCTGCGCGCCGGCGGCGTGCGCCTCAAGCTCAAGTACAGCGACTTTCGCAGCGTGACACGCGAGGCGCGGCTGGCCGCGCCCGCGCACGACGAGGCCAGCCTGCGCGCCGCGCTCGAGCGGCTGGTGCGCAAGGCCGACACCAGCCGCCCCATGCGCCTGGTGGGCGTGACAGCCACCGCCCTGGTCGACGACGACGCGCCGCGCCAGGTGGACCTGTTCGCGCATCAAACCACGGAGCGCGACGAGCGCCTGGGCCGCGCCGTCGACAAGATCCGCGATCGGTACGGCGACGACGCGCTGGTGCGCGGCACCCCCGCCGAGGCAAGCACGGTGCCGCTGCGGCCGCGCTCGAGGTGAAACGCATGCCGGATGACGACGACCAGCCCCTCTACGCCTGCATCCACGGCCACTTCTACCAACCGCCGCGCGAGAACCCGTGGCTCGAGGAGATCGAGCGCGAGGAGACGGCCACGCCGTTCCACGACTGGAACGAGCGCATCGCCGACGAGTGCTACCAGCCAAACGCCGCCGCCCGCATTCTCGATGGCCAAGGGCGCGTGGCCGGCCTGGTCAACAACTATCGCCACATGTCGTTCAACTTCGGGCCCACGCTCTTGCGTTGGATGGAGCGTCACCGGCCGCGCGCCTACGCCGAGATCCTCGCCGCCGACCGGCGCGCCGTGGAGGAGCGCGGGCACGGCAACGCGGTAGCGCAGGTGTACAACCACGTGATCCTGCCGCTGGCCAACCGCCGCGACAAAGAGACGCAGGTGCGCTGGGGCGTCCGTGACTTCGAGCACCGCTTCGGGCGCAAGCCCGAGGGCATGTGGCTGGCCGAGACCGCGTGCGACAAAGAGACCCTCGAGGTCTTGGCCGACAACGGCATCCAGTTCACCATCTTGTCGCCCTACCAGGCCAAGCGGTGGCGCTTCCTCGACGGCAGCGGCTGGACCTCGTGCGAGAACGGTGAGGTGCCCACCGGCCGCGCCTACCTCTACCAACAGCACCGCGGCCGACCCCTGCACCTGTTCTTCTACGACGGCGCCATCGCCAAGGGCATCGCGTTCAACGGCATGCTGGCCGACGCGCAGCACCTGGTGGGCGCCATCGAGCGCGCCTTCACGCAGCGTCGCGCGGGGCCCGGCGGGCCACGCGAGGGCGAGCCCTGGCTCGTGCACACCGCCACCGACGGCGAGAGCTACGGACACCACTTCAAGTTCGGCGACATGGCGCTGGCGGCGGCGTTCGCGCGCCTGCAGCGCGATCCTCGCGTGGTGCTCACGGGCTACGCGCAGTTCCTCGCCCGTGGCCCGGTGCGCGCCGAGGCCGACATCCTCGACGTCAGTGCCTGGAGCTGCGCGCACGGCGTGGGGCGGTGGTCGCGGGACTGCGGCTGCAACGTGGGCAGCGGCGCGGGGTGGAACCAGCGCTGGCGCGAGCCCTTGCGCGCGGCGCTCGACGGCGTGCGCGACGCGCTGGCCGCGCACTACGAGCGCGAGATGGGCAAGCTGAGCCGCGACCCGTGGGGCACGCGCGACGCCTACATCGACGTGGTGCTCGACGCCACGCGCGCCGACGAGCTGGTGGGCGAGCGGGCGCGCAAGCAGCTGTCCGCCGAGGATCGCGTGCAGTTCTTCCGCCTGCTCGAGATGCAGCGCTGCGCGTTGCTCATGTACACCTCGTGCGGCTGGTTCTTCGACGACATCAGCGGCGGCGAGAGCGTGATCTTGATGAAGTACGCGGCGCGCGCGCTCGCGCTCGGTCGCGCCACCGGCGTCGACGCCGAGCCCCCCTTCGTCGAGGTGCTGCGCGGCGCGCGCTCGAACGTCGCCGGGCCCAAGGGCGAGGTCGTCAACGGCGCCGACATCTATCTGCAGCGCGCCAAGACCGCGACGGTCACGGCCGACAACGTGGCGGTCAGCCACGCATTGCAGACACTCGCCGAGGGCTCGCGGCGCTCGAGCCGCCTGTACGCCTACGACGTCACGCTGCGCGACGAGACCTCGTTCAAGAAGGGGCGCGTGCCGTGCGTGTTCGGGCGCGCCACCATCACCGACGAGCGCACCGGCGAGGCCACCGACACGGTGTACGCGCTGGCCCACTTCGGCGGCCTCGACTTTCGCTGCTGTACCGCGCAATTCGCCGGCAACGCTGACCTGCTAGGGCGCCTAGAGCGCGTGCGCGCCGCCGCTGTCGACGGCAGTACGCCGGCCATGGTGCGCGCGCTCGATGAGGCCTTCGGGCACCGCTCGTTCGCGCTGCGCGACGCGTTCAAGGATCTGCGCCAGCAAGCCGCGCGCGCCCTCGGCGCCGAGAAGGTGGGCTTGCTCGAGGCCCTGGGCGACGAGCTGCTCGAGAGCCACCGTGCGCTCTTGCTGGCGCTGCGCGAGCTCGACGTGCCCTTGCCCTTGCACGTCGAGACGCTCGCGTCGCACGTGCTGTCGCGCCGCGCCGACGACCTGGTGCGCGAGCTGGTGGCCCCCGCCGCCGATGACGACGACGACTTCACCTGGCGCGCGCTCTCGTCGCAGCTGCGCGGCATCGTCGACGAGACCAACGCGCTGGGCCTGACCCTCGGCGTGGCCCACAGCGGCGAGCTCTTGGGTGACGCGCTGGTGGCGGCGCTCGACCAGCTGCGCGCGACCCCCGGGGCCGCCGAGGCGGCCAGGGCCCGCCGCCTGGTCGACGCCATCGCCGTGCTTGGCATCCAGCCGCGGCAGTGGCAGGTGCAGACCTCCGCGTTCGCCCTGGCGCAGCGCGCTCGCGAGGATCAATCCGTCGCTGACGCATTGCGCAACAACCGCGACCTGCTGGAGGCGCTCGACGCCTTGTGTCACACGGCCTTCCTGCGGGGCGCCCTGGGTTGAGGGACTGTCCCCGGTGACGCCGCGCATTCGATCGCGGGGCATGCACGATCTAGCCTTGGAAGTCCGCAGGACTTTCCACGTGTCGCATCCGCCGACGCCCCCCAAGCGCGGTTCGCGGTCGGAGCACTCGCTCCGGCCCGGCAAGCGCGTGCGCCTCAACGACCTGAACCCCTACTCCCTCGACGCCAACGGCTGGTGCGACCCCACCAGCTCGCGCGCCGCCGCCTACGAGCGCGAAGGACCGCCGCCTGACACCCGCGCCACCGACGACGGCGGCGCCGGCGAGCTGGCTCGGAGGTTGGCAGTGCTCCGGCGCGCGCCGCGCAAGCCAGTCGCCGTCGACAAGCTGTTCCAGAGCCTCGCCGAGCACCCACGGCGCGAGGTTGTGCGCGAGCTGTTCCCGGTGCTCAAGGGCGCCGAGCGGCGCGCCGCGTTGCGCCGCGAGGTGGGCCGCGTGCGCGTGCGCACCACCGGCGGACACGTCGTGGACCTGGCGACCAAGGTGCGCGACTGCGCGACACTCACGCCACTCGAGAGCCAGCGCATCCTCGACGTGCTCGTCGACCTGCGCCACGCCTGGAAGACGCGCGACGCCGACGCCGGCTACGACGACATCAACTGGCGCCACGCGGTGGCCGAGATCGGCCAGATCCTCGACATCGCCGAGCAGAACCAGCTCTCGCCCGTGGCCACCGAGGACGCGGTGCTGGCGTCGATGTTCTCCGACGCGGCCAAGCTCAAGAACAACTTCCTCACCCACCACATCGACGGCGCCGTGGCCGCGGCCCTGGTGCTGCCCCGCTTCCTCGACGTCGAGCACGCAGGCGGGCGCGCGCGCGTGGTGGCCATGTGCCAGGCGATCCTCGAGCATCAGGTGGGCCCGCCGCGTTTCATGGCGCAGATGGTGCGCATGGGGATCGAGGAGGCGGCGCGTCAGCACGGCTTTGCCCTCGACGGCCTCGACGGGCTGCAGGCCAAGATCGCAGATCCGCTCAACCCCGAGCACCTGGTGCTGCACCCCGACGGCTACGGCGTGCTGGCCCTCGACGACGGTGAGCGGCGCCTGCTGGCGCGCGTGGGGCTGCCAGATTGGTACGTGCCACACCCGTCGACGCCGTGGTTCAGCGCGTCTAGCGCCGTCATCGACGCCGATAGCCTGGTCAACTACGTCACGCCCGACGGGGTCGGCAAGATCGTCGCTATCTGCGGGCCGGGCACGTCCTTCCACGACCCCACCGTGTTCCACTCGATCTTCTCGTGCGGCGCCTCGTTCGTCGACGCGGTGAGCGTGATGAGCGACGTGGCGATGCCGGCGGTGCGCGAAGGTGTCGCGCACACGCGCTCGGTCATCGAGGACGTGCGCACGCGCGTGTCATCGGAGATCGACGAGGGTTGGCTGCACTTCTCGCCGCGCGAGCTGAAGATCATCGTGTCCGAGGAGGCCGTCGACCTCGACAAGCTGGTCACCAAGAAGCGCGACGGCGAGATCTTGGTCGATGTGCCCTGGCACGACGGTGGCAACCTGCCCTACTGGAACACCCGGCTCGATTACCGCGCCGACGGCGCCTCGTTCGAGTTCGCCAAGCTCTTGCGGCGGCGCGTCGCCGACATGTTGCGGGAGACCTGATGGCCAAAAAGAAGAAGGGCAGCACGGCCGCCGACGGCAAGGGCGGCAAGGGCGTCGAGCACCGCAAACACCCGCGCGTGCCGCTCGAGCTGCTCGTGCAGGTGACCAGCGACTCCATCGCGCAGTTCCGCGCGGTGCACGCCAAGAACTTGTCGGTGGGCGGCATGTTCATCGAGACGCCCACGGCGCGCGCCGTGGGCGCGTCGGTGTTCTTCCAATTCACGGTGAAGGACGGCGGCACGCTCATCGAGGGGCTCGGGCGCGTGGTGCATGCGTCGAGCAGCGGCATGGGGGTGGAGTTCGTCAGCGTGCTCGAGCCAAGCGCGTCGATCATCCGCAAGCTGGTGGCAGATCGACTGGCCAATCCTCCGCGGTAACGGGAAAGCCCGGGAAGGTGGCATCCGCCGGGATGCCCGCGTGCGCGAGCGCGTCGGGGTAATAGACCTCTTCGAGCGTGAGCCCCTGTGCGGGCGCGGTGACACCCGCCTGCGCGCGATCGCGGGCGTCGAGCAGACGCGTCATGTCGGCGGGCGTGAACCGGCCGCGGCCGACGTCGACGAGGGTGCCCGCGAGGCAGCGCACCATGTGGCGGCAAAACGCGTTGCCGCGCACCTCGTACTCGAGGAGGCCGCGCTCGTGGCGCACCTCGCTCCTCCACAGGTAGCGGCGCGCGTGCGCGGCGTCGCAGTGCTGCGAGCGGAAGCTCTCGAAGTCGCGCTCGCCCACGAAGGCCGCCGCGGCCTCGATCATGGCGTCGACGTCGAGGCGCTGGCGCACGTGCCAGCTGGTGGCGCCCGCGAAGGGATCGTGCCAGGCCTGGGTGTGCACGCGGTAGACGTAGCGCTTGCCTACGCTGAAGCGCTTGGCGTCGAAGCCCTCGAAGGGCGCGTCGGCGCGCAGCACCGCGAGATCGTTGGCGAGCTGGCTGTTGCAGGCGAGCACCATCTTCTCGACGGGCACGCGCGACGCGAAGCGCGCGCTCACCACCTGGCCGCGGGCGTGCACACCGGCGTCGGTGCGCCCGGCGCCGCGCACGCGCACCGGCTCCCCCGCCAGCGCCGACAGCGCGCGCTCGAGCTCGCCTTGCACCGTGCGCTCGCCCCGCTGCGCGGCGAAGCCGGCGAAGCCCGCGCCGCGGTACGCGACGACGAGGCGCCAGGTGGCGGTGCTGCGCTCCAGAGTCATGCGCCGCGTGCTACCAGGGGGGGCGTGAGCAGTGAAGCAGTGGGTTGGCCCGTGGCCCGCGTCGCGCTCGTCGCCGCCCTGGCGGTGGCGGCGGGCGTCGGCTGCGCCAGCGTCGACGTCAGGGGGCGCGAAACCTTGCGGCTCGGCCCGCTGCGCGGTGTGGCGCTGGCGCCGACGACGGTGGCACCTGCGCCGGTGGCCATCGACGCCGGCGCCGACGCCCTCAGCGACGAGGAGCTCGCGACCATCGCCACCGCGCTGCCGAGCGAGCTGCAGCACGCGCTGAGCGCGCGCGCGTCGGCGGCAGTGGCGCCGCGCGCGCTTGGCACCGCGCGCATCGACGGCTGCCGCCTGCGCGCCGGGCCCGGGCGCGCGCACACGGTGTACGAAGCGCGCTGCCGCGTCACCGTGGTGGTGAACGAGGTGGTGGTCGCCGAGGTGCACGCCGACGCCCTGCGGCGGGTGCGCGCGCGCGCCATCTCCGAGGACGAGGCCAAGGCGATCCGCAAGCTCGTACGCAACCCGCTCTTGTCGGCCGATGACGGCCGGCTCGCGCTGGTGGCGGCGCTCGACGCCGCTGCCGCGATCCTCGTCGACGGCCGGGTGCCACCCTCACCGGACGCGCCCGGCGCGGCCCCCCTTCCCCGCGCTGCGCGCGCGGGCTTGGCGCGCGAGCACCTGGCGCGGGCGAGCGCTGCCACCACGGTGCGCGCGGCGCTCTTCGACCTGTCCGCGAACGGCACCCCCGCCGACGCGCCGACGGTGCTGCCCTTCCTCGCCCATGATGACGTCGCGGTGCGCGTGGCCGCGGTCGACGCGCTCGGCGAGCTGTGCGCGCCCTGGAGCGCCGAGCGGCTCGAGCCCCTCACGGCCGAGCACACCGACGATCCCGCGGTGCGTGCGGCGGCCGCGCGGGCGCTCGCGCGCGTGCGCACCTGCGCGTCGTTCCCGCGCTAGAGAGCTGGTTCGGTTGCAGCGCCGTCGCGAGCGGGAGCCGGTGGTGCGAGGGCAAGGAGACGCGCAGGCGCGTGGCCGTAGCCACGTGCCGAGCACGCGACGCCGCCGTCGCACCACCGGCTCGCGCGCAGCAGGCGATGTA
>JADZDP010000206.1 GCA_020850995.1 Deltaproteobacteria bacterium | reverse complement strand
CGCTGCGCCACGGCTTCAAGTGCTACGGGCGCACGCTCTTCGTCGCCTACTTCAAGGCCGCGCACGAGCTGAACCCGGAGCTCGAGGAGCGCTACGCCAAGAACCGCCTCGGCCTGACCCGCCAGCTGCGCTTCTCGACCCGCTCCGAGAAGTCGCTCGACGTCACGCTCAGCGTGAACGGCATCCCCATCGCGACGCTCGAGCTGAAGAACGCGATGACCGGGCAGACCGTCGAGCACGCTCGGCGGCAGTACAAGCAGGACCGCGACCCGCGCGAGACCATCTTCGAGTTCAAGAAGCGGACGCTCGTGCACTTCGCCGTCGACACCGACACGGTGCTCATGACGACGCGCCTCGCGGGCAGCGCCACCCACTTCCTGCCCTTCAACAAGGGCGACGGCGGCGGGGCTGGCAACCCTGCCGATCCGCAAGGCCGGAGCTACCGCACCGCCTACCTCTGGGAAGAGGCGCTCGCCCGGGACAGCTTGCTCGACCTGCTTGCGCGCTTCCTCCATCTGCAGGTCGACGAGAAGCGTGACGACCAGGGCCGCAAGGTGAAGACCGAGCAGATGGTCTTCCCTCGCTACCACCAGCTCCAAGCGGTGCGCTTTCTCGTGGAGTCTGCCCGCGCCGAAGGCCCGGGGCACAACTACCTCGTCGAGCACTCGGCCGGTAGCGGCAAGAGCAACACGATCGCTTGGCTCACGCACCGGCTCGCGTCGCTGCACGACGAAGGCAACCGGCGTGTCTTCGACAGCGTCATCGTCGTCACCGATCGCGTGGTGCTCGACCAGCAGCTCCAGGACAACATCTACCAGTTCGAGCACAAGCGTGGCGTCGTGCAGAAGATCGACGAGAGCTCGCGCCAGCTCGCCGAGGCGCTCGAGAGCGCCGTGCCGATCATCATCACGACGCTGCAGAAGTTCCCCTTCGTCTCCCGCCAGCTGCTCAAGATGGCCGAGGAGCGCGGGGAGGCCGGCGCGGGGACGCTCCAGACCCGGCGCTGCGCGGTCGTCATCGACGAGGCGCACAGCTCCCAGGGCGGCGAGACCGCGACGGACCTGAAAGAGGTGCTTGGCGGCGAGGCGCTCCGCAAGGAGGCTCAGAAGCGGGCCGCCGAGGAGGGTCGAGAAGATCTCGAGGAGCTGTTCCGCAGCATGGCCAAGCGCGGCCGGCAGGCGAACCTGAGCTTCTTCGCCTTCACGGCCACCCCGAAGCACAAGACGCTCGCGGTGTTCGGGCGCAGCGGCAAGCCCGCGCACCGCTACACGATGCGGCAGGCGATCGAGGAGGGCTTCATCCTCGACGTGCTCAAGAGCTACACGACGTACGCGACGTACTTCCGGCTCCTGAAGTCATGCGAAGACGATCCGAACGTCGAGCGCAAGAAGGCGGCTCGCGCGCTGGCGCGCTTCCTCAAGCTCCATCCGCACAACATCGCACAGAAGACCGAGGTGATGGTCGAGCACTTCCACGCCGTCACCCGCCATAAGATCGGCGGGCGCGCGAAGGCGATGGTGGTGACGGGCTCACGCCTCGAGGCCGTTCGCTACAAGCAGAGCTTCGACAAGTACATCAAGGACAAGGGCTACCCGATCAAGTCGCTGGTGGCCTTCTCCGGCGCGGTGCAGGACGACAAGCTCGCCGACGTCTCGTACACCGAGGAGGCGATGAACGGTGGGCTGCGCGAGAAGGAGCTGCCCGAGCGCTTCGCCTCGCCCGAGTACCAGGTGCTCCTCGTCGCGGAGAAGTACCAGACAGGCTTCGATCAGCCGCTCCTCCATACGATGTACGTGGACAAGCGGCTCGCCGGCATTCAGGCGGTGCAGACGCTCTCGCGGCTCAATCGAATCCACCCGCTCAAGGAGGACACCTTCGTCCTCGACTTCGTAAACGACCGCGACGAGATCCGCGAGGCCTTCAAGACCTACTACGAGGGCGCGGAGATCGGTGACGAGGTCGACCCGGCGCGGCTCTACGCCATCAAAGGCGAGCTCGACGCGGCGGGCGTCTACCTCGATGAGGAGATCGCGCGCTTCTGCGACGTGTACTTCAAGCCCAAGCAGAAGCAGAGCGCCCTCGACCACCAGGCGATGAACGCCGCGCTCGATCCCGCAGTCTCGCGATTCAAGGCGCGCTCCGAGGAGAGCCCCGACGAGGCCGAGCTGTGGCGCGGGAAGCTTCAGGCGTTCCAGAACCTGTACGGCTTCCTCAGCCAGGTGATCCCGTATCAGGACTCCGACCTCGAGCGCCTCTACGTGTTCGTGCGACATCTCATGACGAAGCTCCCAAGGCGTGCCAGCGGAGCGGCCTACCAGTTCGATGACGAGGTCAAGCTCGAGTACTACCGGCTGCAGAAGATCAGCGAGGGGTCCATCGCGCTCAAGGACGGCGAGGCGCGGAAGCTCGATGGACCTGCCGAGGTCGGAAGCGGCGTGCTGCGCGAGCAGCCGGTGCCGCTCTCGCAGCTCATCGACGTCGTCAACGAGCGCTTCGGGACCGACTTCAACCAGGCCGATCAGCTCTTCTTCGATCAGATCGTCGAGGCCGCCATGGGCGACGACGGCCTGCGTCGCGCGGCGGCCGTGAACCCGGGCGACAAGTTCGAGCTGCTCTTCAAGAACGTGCTCGAGCGACTCTTCGTCGATCGCATGGACCAGAACGAGGACATCTTCGTTCGCTTCATGAACGACGTGCCCTTCCAGAAGGTGGTGACGTCCTGGATGGCCGAGGAGGCGTACCGCCGCCTGCGTACCAAGGATGGCTCGCCGCAGAGTGCGGCCCAGCCGAAGCTGCGGCTGGTCGAAGGATCCGCGAAGGACCGGTATGTGAAGTGCGTGCCGCTCGTGCCACTCAAGGCGGCGGCCGGCGCGTTCAGCGATCCCCAGCACGTCGCCGATGACGACTTCGAGTGGGTCGAGGTGGAGAGCGAGCGGCGGCTACGCCCGGGCATGTTCGTCGCGCAGGTCGTCGGGCGTTCGATGGAGCCTGGTATCGAAGACGGCGCCTACTGCCTCTTCGCTGCCCCGGTCACGGGATCGCGGCAGGGACGCACCGTGCTCGTCCAGCTTCGCGATGCCACCGACCCCGAGACCGGGCACCGCTACACGGTGAAGCGCTACGAGAGCGAGAAGGCCCGCGCCGGCGACTCATGGCGACACACGAAGATCACGCTGAAGCCGACCAACCCGGCCTACGCGCCCTTCGTGCTCGAGGACGTGGAAGAGGACGCGGTGCAGGTGATCGCCGAGCTCGTCGAGGTTCTGGGCACGGAGGGGCCGGTGCGGTCGTGAGCAGGCACGGACCGGGCGCCCGAGCGGAGGCAGAAGTCAGCGTGAATGCGGCCGACATGCCTGAGTGCATTCTGAAATTCGCGACTTGTGCGCGAGTCCTCCGCGGCGTGCATTGTTCCCGATACGTGGTCGACCTTGCTGGCTCTTCACAGGCGCTCGACCGATGGAAGCTGGAGATCTCGCCATGACGGAACCGACCAAGGACCAGGAGGTGGCCGAAGGCCAGCCTCCGTTGCCAGAGGGCGTCGAGCCGCCGACCCCCGGGGGCTGGGGCGACTACCCCATCGACGAGCTGGCGATCCGCGACGAACCGCGCACGGCCGTCGACGTCGTCCGCCGCATCGAGAAGGGGCGCTTCGTCCTCGACCCCGACTTCCAGCGCGAGTTCGTCTGGGACGAGAAGAAGCAGAGCCGCCTCATCGAGTCGATCCTCATGCGCATCCCGTTGCCAGTCTTCTACGTCGCCGAGGACGCCGAGGGGCGGCTCATCGTGGTGGACGGACGGCAGCGCGTCACGACGCTCAAGCGGTTCATCAACGGCGAGCTCAAGCTCGACCTCGAAGACCGGAAGGACCTGCACGGAAAGAAGTTCGATGAGCTCGAGGCCCGGCTGCAGAACCGCGTCGAGGACTGCCAGCTCCGCTTCTACATCATCGACCACAAGGTCCCCGAGCGCGCGCGCCTGGACATCTTCGAGCGTGTGAACGGCGGTGAGGTCCTGACCCGGCAGCAGATGCGCAACGCCATCTACAACGGGTCGGCGACGAAGTTCCTCAAGGAGGAGGCCGGCACGCAGTTGTTTCGCGAGGCCACCGGCGACAGTCTCGACGCCAAGAAGATGCAGGACCGGGAGTTCGTGAACCGGTTCTGCTCGTTCTCGCTGCTTTCGCTCGACACCTACAAGGGCGACATGGACGACTGGCTTGCCCGCGGCCTGAGGGAGCTCGAGAAGCTGCCTGATGCCGACAAACAGGCACTCCGCGCGAAGCTGCAACTCGGCCTCAAGAACAACTTCACCGTGTTCGCGAAGCACGCCTTCCGCAAGCATCGCGAACCTGAGCAACGCCGGAGCATCATCAACGCCTCCATCTTCGACGTGATGATGAGTGAGCTATCGAGGCGCGACGAGGCGAGCGTCGCCGCCAAGGCGGACGCCCTGCGATCGGCCTTCATCAAGCGGATGGACGACAAGGAGTTCGAGCGTGCGGTCACCTACGGACCGAACACGCCGAAGGAGGTCCGCAAACGCTTCGAGATCGCCGCCGCGATGATGAATGAGGTGTTCGATGCTGCGTAACCTGCACATCGCGAGCTTCAAGTGCTTCCAGCGGCTCGACCTTGAGCTTCGCCCGTTGACGCTCCTCTCCGGCGTGAACGGAGGGGGCAAGTCGACGGTCATCCAATCGCTGGTGCTCCTGTCGCAGACAATCTCAGAGCGCGAGTGGGGACGCACATTGCTCCTCGAAGGGCCTGAGCTGGCGCTCGGCAGCGCCGCCGACGTCTTGAACCAAAACGCCCGCGATCGTTTCTCCTTCGGCGCGGCAACGAGCGCGGAGCGCCTCCAATGGTCCTTCAAAGCAGCCGACCGCCGCGCGCTCTCCGTGGAGCTCGAGAGCGTTCAGCGCGACGGGCAGGACGTGCCGCTCACCGACCCCGTCAGGTGGTTGCTTCCTGCCGCCCAGGCCGAGGCATCGAGCGTCGTCTCCACGCTTCGCCGGCTCTCTTGGATAACGGCCGAGCGCACGGGCCCCCGCGAGCTGCTCCCGCTGCGCGACGAACATGGTCACCAACATGTGGGCGCACGCGGAGAGCTCGCAGCTGGGTTGCTACACTGGCGGAAGGATGATCCGGTACGCCCGGTCCTGTGCATCGCCGACCGCCCACCCACGTTGCTGCACCAGCTCAAGGCGCGCATGCAGGAGTTCTTCCCTGGCTGCGACCTGCGCGTCGTTCCCATCGACGGTGCGAGCGCGGTAAGCCTCCAGTTGAAGTCCGACCATCGCTCGGACTTCCAGCGCCCCCAGAACGTCGGCTTCGGCTTGACGCAGCTCTTCCCCATCCTCGTCGGCGTACTGGCTGCGAAGGACGGCGATGTGCTCGTCATTGAGAACCCGGAGGTTCACCTGCATCCGAAGGCTCAGCAGGACATCGGCAGGCTGCTCGCGAAGGTCGCCGCGAGCGGCGTGCAGGTCATCGTCGAGACCCACGCCGACCATGTGCTGAACGGCGTGCGGCTCGCAGCGAAGACGAAGGCCATCAACCACGCCGACGTCGCGGTCCACTTCTTCGGCAACAGCGACGGCACCTTCGCGCCGATGTCGCCGAAGCTTGACGCCGACGGGCGCCTCGATTCTTGGCCCGAGGGCTTCTTCGACCAGTTCGACCAAGCCCTGTCTCAGCTGCTGTAGGTGAGGCGCGTGGAACCGATCCTCGACGAGAGCAGCCTCGTGCCGTGCTCGACGCGCTCCCCAGGGGCGCGCATCGAGGCACTCGCGCAGACGTTGCAGGCGCTCGACGGGTTGGGGGTGGCGACTGTCCTGAGGTCCGTTCAGGACGCACCCGATCGCGACCTCGGAGCTGGGCGTGGTCTTCGCGGGTGGTGCTTCGATCCCAACACACCGAGGGATGCGGGCCGCCTCGTCGCGAACAGGCTCTCCAAGCAACCCTACATCGACGGTGATGGCGGCCTCTTCGCGAAGGCAGAAGGCGCACGCGCCGCAGAGGCGCTCGTCGATGGTCATCAGGTCGTCGGCCTGGGGCTCGCGGCCATGACGGACGCGATCGTCGTCGCGCTTGCCACCGATCACCGGACCGCCGGTGGCGTCATCACGGTCGACATCACCTACGTCGATGACGATGGCCAGCGTGAAGAGCACGTCGAGGTGCTTGCTTTCACGACGGCGCAAGAGGTCGCCGATGCGCGGCAGAACATCATCGATCGCGTCGGGTCGTACATCAAGAAGCCGAGTGAGGCGTTCCGCGCCGCCGTGCAGGGCTCGCCGGATCTGATTCTCCATCCCGACGCCCTCAACGACGCCGATCAGCTTGTCGAGCATCGGTGGCGCTTCGCCGAGGAGGGAGCGAAGCTCCTTGCACGCTACGCCGCCAGCGAAGAGCTCGGCCCCCTCCGTGAATGGAAGCAGAAGTTCGCGGTGGACTTCGCTGCGAACGGTCGTGTGAGCTTCAAGTACAGGTGGACCTGCAAAGGCGAGTACCGCGAAGGCAGCACCGAGTGGCACCTGAAGGAGGGGGACAACACCACGAAAAGAAGTGCGGCGCGAATCTACTTCGCCCGCGTCGAGTTTGAAGGAGGAGCGCGCATCGTCGTGCTGTACGTCGGACCTCACCCCGAAGACGGTGAGCGCACGTTGGTGTTCACCGCTCCCTGAGGTCTCGGCAGAAGACGCTCCGCCAGCGAAGGCCGCCTGACCATGGGCACCACCGACTCCGACTTCACCATCGCGCCCCGTCTTCGCGGACGGCGCGCGTGGGCGCCCTTTGTCCGCAGGCCGCGCCAGGCGCCCCAGTCCCGGCTTCGGGCGCGCCTCGCGCCAACGTGGGCGGCCGGCCGTCGAAGGGGGCGCGCGTCCTCGATGCCGCCGCCGAGGAGGTTTCTTGGGATCTACCTGGAGGTCGCTCGACACCTGTTGACCACGCCGGGCGGCCCCTCGGTTCTCGGGTCCCTCTCCGAACGCCGATCGGCGAGAACCCCTCCGACGTGCGCGGCGAACCTTGCGCCGACCCCCGCGTTCGACTCCGCACGCCGCGTTCCTCCGCGGGCTTCCGCGCTTTCGCGGCTTCTCGGCTCGACCGCGCCCGGGACCTCGCCAGATCAGTCCGGTCCCGGAGCCAATCGAGACAGCCCCACGAACCATCGTGGGGCTGTTTCACATCACCAGGTTGAAGACCGACAGGCAGCGGGAAGAGCTGAATGAGCGCTTCGCCCTTTTTTGCCGTCGGCCGGATCCTCGGACCATTGGATGACCTCGACGATCGAACGCAACAGGTCACGCACCTCGGTTTGACCACCACGTTCGAGCGCAGCCAGTAACACCTTTGCGAAGTTGCTGTACGCGCCGGCCACGGCTTCGAGCTCGATGACGTGGGCGACGGCCGAGGCTCGCCGTGCTTGAGCGTCGCGGATCGCCACGACTTCGACAGCGGCATCTGCTTCGCGCTGTTGCATCCGTTCCATCAGCGCGGTGGAGCCCCGGCCGTCCTCGATCATCGCGAGCAAGCGTTCAACAGCGCTCTTCGCCGTCGCCAACGCAAGCTTCCTGCACTCGACTTCAGCGTCGATGTTCTTGACGACGTCGTCGCGGCCACCGTTTGCCTCGCGCACAGCATTTGCGATGGCGACCTCGTCGATGGTGGTGTCGCAGAGTTGTTCGAGGACGAAGGCTTCGACGTCGGCGGCGGGCACCTGCGTCGTGGTGCAACCCGTCCCTGCCGTCCGGGCGCGCCTGGAGCAGGCGTAGTAGAAGTACGTCCTTCCTCCGCGCCCGTTCGCCGACGCGTGCGTCATCATCGCGCCGCAGGTTGCGCAGCGCAGAAGTCCAAGAAGCAAGAAGACGTGCTCGGCGTTCTCGCGCCCGTTCGGCCTCTCGACACGGTTCTGCGAGAGCTTGGCTTGCACCGTGTCGAAGGGCTCGCGGTCGACGATCGGCTTCCAGTTGCAGGCGATAACCTGGCCGTCGTCGAGGACGCGCTCGGCGATGTAGTGACGGTTCGGATGCGTCGACGTGCCAATCAGGGCAAGGCGGCGCAGAGTCGGTCAACTGGGTGGCTCCGTTTCAGCGCGCCCCAGTGGATCCGTTTCAGCGCGGCGGCGACAATAGCGCCCCGCGAGCGCGAAACGGGACATGCCCCGCGTCGATTTCTTCAGTGACCGAAGGCCTGTGTGCCGTCGAGCTCGGTGCCGACCCTGAGTCGATCGAGATAGCTCCGGTACACGAAGGAGCGGTCGCGCTTCTTGCCGGTCGTCTCGACGAGAACGCTCGCAGCCACCAGTAGCTCGATCGCCCGCCCCGCGGTGGGCTTGGTGGTTTCAACGAGCTTCATCACGGATGCGACGGTCAGGACGGGGCGGCGCGGCAGCAGCTCGAAGAGGCGCAGCGCAACGACCGACATCCCTTCGTGCGCGAGTACGCGCGCACGGTCCGCGGCGACGAGCGCGAACAGCTCCCGCGCGGAGGCGACCGCCTCGTCGGCGATCGTCGCGACGCCGTCGAGGAAGAAGTCGAGCCAGCCCTCCCAGTCCCCGTCGATGCGAACGTTGTTGAGCCGGCGGTAGTAGTCGTCGCGATGCCGCTTGAAGAAGAGGCTGAGGTACAGGAGCGGCTTGGTGAGCAGCTGCCAGTGCTCGAGCAGCAGCGTCACGAGCAAGCGCCCGATGCGGCCGTTGCCGTCGAGGTAGGGGTGGATGGTCTCGAACTGCACGTGCAGGAGCCCGGCGCGCACGAGCGGCGGCAGAGAGTCCTCGTCGTGCAGGTACTTCTCGAACGCGCTGAGCACGTCGCCGAGCATGTGCGGAGGCGGCGGCACGTACGCGGCGTTGCCGGGCCGGCTTCCGCCGATCCAGTTCTGGCTGCGACGCACCTCGCCGGGAAGCTTCTCGGCGCCGCGGACACCGCGCATGAGGCGCGAGTGTGTCTCGCTCAACAGGCGCATCGAGAGCGGCAGGCCCGTCGGCTCCGCGAGCTGCCTGCGCGCGTAGGCGAGCGCGTCGAGGTAGCTGCAGACCTCCTCGACGTCAGCGTTGGGTGCGGCGCGCTGTTCGGCGCCGTCCTGGGCCTCGAACGTGAGCAGGTCGACGAGGGTCGCCTGCGTTCCCTCGATCTGCGACGAGAGCACAGCCTCTTTGCGGACGAACGCGTAGATGAACCAGTCGAGCGAGGGGACCATCTCCCCAGCCAGCTCGAGGCGAACGAGCGCCTGCTCGGCTGCACGAAGGCGCTCGGCCAGAGCGGCGTCGACGACGATGGGCGGGTCCGCAGGCGGCAGCGCGTGCGGGACGAAGGCCGCGACCTCCTCCCCACCCACGGTGGTCCGCTCGTATCGTCCGGTGGCTCGTTTGGGCATGTTGGCTTCGCTCGGAACGCCCGCTTCACCAGGCGCGCAGGCAGGGAAAGCCGACGTGACTAGCGCCGGACGCTAGGCACGAATCCTTTACCAGTGGAAACCGTTAGTCAAATCGGCGTTACTAGCGATGCCGAAGCCTGCCCGCCGCGGAGGGCACGCCGCGGACGGGACCGCCCCGTTGGTTAACAGCATGACCAATGTAAATTCGATGACTTGCGCAATTTGGCGGACGCCGTAAGGCCAGGGCTGGCGCATCTAAACCTCATTGAATCCGCAGGCTAAGACCTTGAGCAGGTATTGCGGTCCCCATGCTGCCCGACGGCGCTTCTGGGCGAGGCTCATCTTGCTTTGCTGGCGCTTGAGCAGAGACAGCGCGTGGCGGACGAGGAGCGCGAAGTTCTGCGCGCCGTGCTCGCTGTGGATCTTGCGTCGGTCATCGCCGAAGGAGACGTCGAGGCTGTGATGCAGTTGGTTCTCGATGTTCCAGTGCCCTCGAATGCGGCCGGCCAGGTGCTTGGCGTTGGGGCGGTGGCTGCTGACGTAGTAGGCCCGCTCGATCGAGATGTGATCTGTGGCGCGGATGCGATGGATCATCACGGCCGAGCGCAGGTCGGTCCAGGCGGCCTTCATTCGCGTCGGCAGTGCGCCGAGCGCCATTGCGCGCACGATGCGGTGTTCGGTGCGGCCGTGCGCGGCGTCGAAAGACTCGAACTGCTTGACGCCGGGGTAGCCGTTCGCCTCAGCCTCCGCGAAGAGCTGCTCGACGTGCTGGTGCAGCGCGCTGCGGTTGCCCTTGAGCGCCAGGACGTAGTCGGCGCCGGCGTCGCGTACGGCGGCGGTGACGGCGGCGGTGCAGCTGTTGGCGTCGGCGGTGACGGTGGCGCCGTGCAGGTCCAGCAACTGGAGCAGCTCGATGACGGCCTGCACTTCTCCTGGCGCGCCCGCGATAGCCTGCTGTCCGAGGAGCAGGTGGCGTTCGGCGGCCCAGACGTGCATCAGGTGAAAGGCGCCGCCGGCGCGCCGCGTGTGAGCCAAAGCGCCGCGCAGGGCCTTGCCGTCCATGGCGATGGTCTGCCCTTCGAGGTCATCGAGCAGCGGCTTGAGCCATGCCCGAAAGGCCAGCTGAAACGCCGCCGGATCGAGTGCCTCGAACACGCGACGAAACGTGTCCGCGCAGGGCGTCGCGCCCTCGGGCAGCTCGAGGAAGGTGCCGAAGAACTCGGCGCGCTCTTCGGCGAAGATCTCCAGGTCATCCCAGCCCTCTGCGCCGGAGATGGCGCCGAAGAAGGACATCGTCAGCACGTTGACGAGCGGGTGAGCGCGGGTGCGAGCGACGCGAGGATCTGGCACCTGCGAGAAGGCGGCCAGCAGCGACTCGAGAGCGATGGACTTGGGTTTGCGCGGCATCCACCGGACTCGATCACGGATCGTGCACCCCGTCGATCCACCTCACGCAACCGATCGAAATTGATCATCTTTAGATGCGCCAGCCCTG
>JADZDP010000205.1 GCA_020850995.1 Deltaproteobacteria bacterium | reverse complement strand
CGCCCGACGCCCGCCACCGACGCCCCGCGACCAGCGATGGTCCCTTGCCCGCCGCCCGAAGCCCGCGGCCCGACACCGACGCCCGAGGGCCGGCGCCCGCAAACCGAAGCCCGCAAGATCGAGCGCCCGACAACCGATTATCTGTCAGCCCTTGAGAGCACGACGCCGCGTTCAGGGGCCGTTGCAGCGCACGGGTCGCGCCATCGCAAACAACGTGGGGCCCGCTCAGGGCGGACACCCCGGCATGAGCACCATGACCTCGGCGTCGCCGGTGATGACCAAGCGATCGTCGTCGGAGACGGCAGCGTAGGGATACAGCGGCACGTCGACGGAGCCGATCGGCACTGGCGGCATGGTGGAGATCTCGATGAACGCGACGACGCCGGGGAAGCCAAGCACCAACACCTCGTCGTCGACGGCCAGGGGGAGCGTCGAGGGGAAGCCATTGAGCTGTTCGGCAGCTCCGGGAATGTCCGCGCGCGCGAGCGTCCCAATCAGCGTGATGTCTGTGGCGCCGATCTGAAACACGTGCAGGAACGAGTAGCCCGGGACATAGAGGCGATCGCCGTGGACCGCGACCCTATAGCTCCATTCGAAGTCGGGAACCTCGAGGGGCGGGTAGAGGCGCGGCGCTGCGGCATCCGACACGTCGCCGACGATGATGCGGTCGCCGCCGCTGGCGCGGCCAAGCCACGTCGCGATGAGCCCACGGTCGACGTCCACGGAGATGGAGTTGTCGTCGAGCGCGATGACCTCCGCATCGGGGAGCACGGCCGAGCCGATGCGCGGGTACGGGAAGGGCGGCAGGGCGGAGAGGTCGAAGGTCTCGAGCACCACCCTGCCCGTGCCGATGCAGTCCACGTCGCAGGCAAAGCCCGGCTGGCGTGCCGACAGCGCGATCAGGTTGGTGCCGCGCACGAACACGAAGCGGCCGTTCTCCACAGCGGCGAGCGCGCGCGCGCTCGCGATGGTCGGCGCGTCGAGGTCGCTGAGATCGAGGATCGGCAGCGAGCGGCTCGCGCCGCCGGCGTCACCGATCCAGAAATACGCGGGCGCGAGGTGGGTGCCGTCGAGCAGCGCCAACGACGCCCACAGGTCGTGGACGCCCCCTGCAGTGAAGCGCGGCGCCAGCGCATCGGAGACATCGATGCGCCGTGCCAAGGAGGAGCCCGTCGTGACCACCGTTCCCGGCGCGGTGCGCGTTGGCTTGCCCACGTTGCCCTGGTCTGGTGCCGTCACCGGCGTGAGCTGGTCATCGGCCAGCGCGTAGGCGCTCGTCGGCCCAACGAAGTTGTTGCTCACCACGAGCGCCGACGACATCTGCGGCATGCCGATCGTGCGGTCGACCCCAAAGGGCACGCGGTCGAGCACTTCGCCGCCGGGGAGCGCGATCAGCTCGAGCTCGGCACCGAAGAGCGCCGCGCGATCGCCGTGGGCCGCCAGCGAGGTCACGCCGCGCCCCTCGACATCGAGGGTGGCGACGAGCGCGCCGCTCGTCGGATCGAGCACGTCGATGTGGTCGCCCATGAAGTTGTTCAACGCGGCAGAGCGCAGCGCGAGCACCCCCTGATCGCTGAGCGCGAGCGCGAGCGTGCCCGTGGCCGTGTCGCCCCCAAGGCGAGAAAGGCTGCCACCGGCGACGTCGAAGAGGTCGAGCCCTTGGCTGTGGCCTTGGAACAGGCGCTCACCGAGCGGGAGCAGTGAGGTGGGCCAGAACGGCATCGCCACGGAGCTCGTCTCCACCGGGAGCGCCGGATCCGACAGGTCGTACGCCTGCAGCGCGTTGCCGACGTAGGCGAACGCACGACTGCCGTCGGCGGCGAGCGTGCCGCCGGAGCTGGCGAGCGCTAGGTCGCCGCGCAGGTTCAGCTCCGCCGCGGTGCTGACGATGTCGAAGGTGCTGAGGTAGGTGACGCCCGATGGGCTGTGGGTCAGAGCGACGAGGCCGTCGGCGAACCGCGCCACGGCGAAGAAGCTTCGCTGAGGGATCGGGACGGCGCCCACGGCGAGCGTCGTGAGCGCCGCTGTGTCCGCGCGTACTGCACGAACGTCGCGCAGCTCCTGTGGCATCAGCCACTCGACGTCGGTGCGCCGGGAAAAGAACCAGAGGTCACTTGGGTAGCCCGCAGGATCGGGCATAAGGAAGGGCTCGCCGAGTCCGTAGCTGGTTGCGACGCCGACCACGGCGGGCTCGCTGGTGGAGCGCGCCCCGATGCACTGTCCTCCCTGGCAAAGGTCACCAGCGGTGCAGATGTGCCGATCGTCGCAGGGGGTGCCATCGGGCAGTGCGGCGGGTGTGCAGATGTCGCTCTGGCACGTGCCTATGACACACGCCGGGAAATCGCCGCAGGGCGAGCCTTCGGGCAGCGCGTCATTCGAGCACGCGCCCGTGTCGCCGCAGGACTCCTCGGTGCAGGGATCGTCGTCGTCGCACAGGTTCGGATCGCCAACCGTGAAACAGCCGAGCACCGGGTCGCACACGCCGCGCCCGCACTCGTTGAGCGTCGGGCACTGGAGCGCGACGCCGACGCACACGCCGTCGTCGCAGTGGTCATCGCTCGTGCACAGCGACCGGTCGTCGCAGGGGCCCGCGATCTGCTGCTGGACGCACGAACCGGTGGCGCGATCGAAGCGGAAGACGCGGCACGCCTCGTCGGGCGGGCATTCCGCGTCGGGGATGCCCTCGCCGCTGAGCGTGACGACGAAGGTGGGGCCGTTTTGCGCGTTGGTCTCGATGCGCAGCACCCCGGCTGCGGGCCCAATCGCGGAGGCAATGAATGAGACCGTGACCTCTGTCGCATCTCCCACGGGGACGTCGCTGGCGTGGTCGCCGACCAAGCTGAAGTCCGCGCCCTCGATGGTGACGTTGGCGATCGAGAGCGGCGCCGTCCCCTGGCTGGCGATGGACACCGATTGCTCGATGGCGACACCCAGGTAGCGCCGACCCATATCAAGCGTCGGCTGGACCGCGCCGAGCGGTACCAAGGGGACGAGCGGATCCTGCCGACACGCATCGCACGCGGTCGCGACCGTGAGAAGGAAGAGCGCGAGCGACAGCCGCAACATGCGCCGAGCTTGCCACGGAGCAGGACGCCGGTCGACGCTCACCGGGCGAAGGTCTGCCACCGTGCACACGGGATCCGCCAGCCCGCGCTCCGCAGTAGAGTTACCACCGTGAACGTGTGCGAGCGCTGCGGCGCCTGCTTCGACGACAGCGAGCTCGCCTGCGGCTTCGACGGCAGCGCGCTGACGGCGCTGTTCCCGGGGCCGCGCATCATCGGCAGCCGCTACCTGCTCGAGCAGCGCGTGGCTGGTGGCGCCATGGGCATCGTGGTGCGCGCCACGCACCTGCAGGTGGGCTCGACAGTGGCGGTGAAGCTCATGCGCCCTTCGCAGGGCGATCGCCACGTGGCGCTCGCGCGCTTCCAACGAGAGGCGCAGATCCTGGGGCAGATCAAGCACCCGAACGCGGTCTTGGTGATGGACTTCGGCATCGAGGCGCGCGCCTCGCAGTCGGTGCCCTACCTGGTGATGGAGTTCCTGAAGGGCGAGAGCCTGCATGCGCGCCTGGAGCGCAATGGCCGGCTAACCCTCGAGGAGACCGAGCGCATCTTCGCGCCCCTGTGCGACGCGGTGGAGGAGGCGCATGCCGCCGGCGTCATCCACCGCGACCTCAAGCCCTCCAACGTGGTGCTCGAGCGCCTGCGCGACGGCACCGAGATCGTCAAGGTGCTCGACTTCGGCATCGCCAAGCTCATCGCGCGCGGCACGGCTCCGCCGCTGGCGCCGGCGCCGGTCTCGCTCGGCGACGGGGCGCCCGTGCTCGACGACGCGCCCTTCGCCATGCCGGCGCACACCGTGGCCGACGAAGACGCTGAGCACAGCGAGCTCGACGAGCTCGACGAGCTGGCGGATCTCTTGGCCGATGACGACGACGTGGCGCAGCCGACGGTGTCGGAGCGACCGGCGCGCGCCTCGCAGCCCGAGCGCGCGCCACTGCGCGACCCCACCACCGAGGCCGGCTTCATGGTGGGCACCGTGCCCTATATGGCCCAGGAGCAGATGAGCGGCGAGCGCCTCTCTCGGCGCACCGACGTGCACGCCGTGGCGGTCATGGTGTTTCAGTGCCTGGCCGGGCGCCTGCCCTTCGAGGGCGACGACGAGGAGATCATCGCCGCCAAGCTCTCCGACGAGCGCCCCTCGCTGCGGGAGCTGGGCGTGGCGGTGCCTCCCGCGCTCGACGAGGTGCTGCGCAAGAGCTTCGCGCTCGACCCCGCCGAGCGGCCCACGGCGGTGCGCGAGCTGGCCGAGGCGCTGCGCGCGGCCACCTCGAGCACGGGGGCCAGCCCGGCCGAGCCCGCGCTCCCGATTGGGCCCCAGGTGCATGCGCTGGCAGACGCGCTAGCGCCGCTCGAGGCGGCGGTGCGCGCGGTGGCCGCGGCGCGCGCCGGCGAGGATCACTACGCGCGCGCCCGCGACCTGTTGTTGCGCCTCGACGGTCACCTGACGCGCCTGCGGGGAGCGCTCGCACAGGCGGCCCCGAGCGCCGAGGAGCGCGCCGTGCTCGACGAGGCGCGCGCGCTCTTGGAGGCCCGCGTCGACGGCGTGCGCCGCGCGCTCGCCCACCTCGAGACCCACGGCGCCAGCACCGGCGGGGAGCTGGCAGACTACCTGCGCGCGCTGTGGACTCGCCTCGACGCCATGGCGCAGCACGTGCTCGACGAGCTGGCGGCCGCGCAGCTTGGCAGCAACGACGACGAGCCCTTGGCCGCGCGCTTGTTCGCGCCCGCCGTAGGGGCCCGCGGCCGCGACCTGGCGGCCCTGGCGGATCGGTTGATGGCGCGCGACGCCATCGACGGCGCCGACGCACTCGACGAGCTCTTGGCCGGCTCCATCGACGCCGCGGTGGCGGCCCTGTCGGGCCCCGAGCCCCTGGCCACCACCTTGGCGCGTGGGCTGTGGCGGCACGCCGACGCCATCGTGCTGCACGAGCTGGCGCCCGGGCGGCGGGCCTTTCGCCTCTTGCCCTTCCTCGCGTCGCTGCGCGCGCCGGCGGCGGCGCCCTTCGCCGTGTTGGCGGAGCTGTTGTCGCGGCCTTTCGCCGGCGCCGACGAGGTCGCTGCGGCGCTGGCGCGCTCGTCGGTCGATGAGCGCGTGGTGTTGGCGCGCTGCTTGTTGTTGCACCCGAGCGAGGCGGTGCGCGCGCAAGCCGCCACAACGCTCGAGCCCTCGGACCTGTGGAACGTCATCGCGCACCCGGCCACGCCCATCGGCGTCGAGCGCTTCCTGTTCGAGCACCTGCGCACGCGCGCGCGCGCCGAGTACCTCAAGGTGTTCTTCTTCTGCGTGCGCGACAACCTGCTGGCGGCCACAGGCGCTCGTGATCTGCGAGACGCGCTCGCGCTCACGCGCGCCTTCTTCGTGGTGTCGTGCTTCCACGAGGACATCGTGTTCGAGCCGCTGCTCGAGCTCGAGGCCGCGCTGCGCGCGCGCGCCACCGCGGCGCGCGTGCTACCCGACGACGAGGGCGCCTATGCCGAGGCCTTGGCGACCTTCACCGCGGGCGGCGCCACCGAGACGCGGCCGCTGCAGAGCCTGATCGACGTGCCCCTGCCCATCCAGCGCAAGCTGGCGCGCGAGGGGCACTTCGTCAGCTTCTTCGTCAGCCACCAAAACGAGCGCGTGGCCAAAGAGACCTTGCCGCACCTGCTGCGCCTCGAGGACATCACGCCCTTCTTGCGCATCACCACCATCCACCGCGTGGTGCTGACCGAGCTGGCCAAGCGCAAGCGCTTCTTCCGCAAAGACGCCGCCAAGCTCGCGCTCTTGCAGAACCCGAAGACGCCGGCGCTGGTGGCGCGCGCCTTCGTGCCCGTGGTGGCGGCAGATCTGCTGCGCTTGCTGGTGGAGAACCGCCACATCAACCCCGACGTGCGCCGCTTGGTGGCGGCGGCCCTCGGCGTGCGCGCGGGGCTCCCGTGAGCGAGCCCCGCAAGGCACCTGCCACGCTGGTCGCCAAGCGGCGCACCACCGGGTCACTGGCGTGGTCGCCGCGCGACCTCGACGCGCTCGCGCGGGTGCGGGCCGTGCGCGTCCACCGCGGCGAGCGCACCAGCGCGCTGATGTTGCACGAGGGCGAGCGCTACCTGGTGGGACGTCACGACGCCGCCGACATCGCCTTCGACGCGCCCGAGGTGTCGCGCGTGCACGGCGTGCTGCGCGCCGTCGAGGGGCGTTGGCACTTCGAGGACTACGGCAGCGCCAACGGCAGCACGCTGGTGCGCATGGACGGCGAGCAGGCCATGGCCGCGCACACGCCGGTGCCACTGGGCGCCGGTGACCTGATCGAGCTTGGCGGCCCGGGCGCGCGCCTGGAGCTGCTGCTCGACCTCGACGAGGAGCCCGCGGGCGACGCCGGGCTCGACGTCGCGCGCTCGCGCGCCGCGCGCGCCTTCGCCGAGCGCGTGCGCCTGGCGGCCAAGACCAAGGTGCCGGTGTTCCTGTTGGGCGCCTCGGGCGTGGGCAAGACCTTCAGCGCGCGCCGCATCCACGACGAGAGCGGCGTCCCTGGGCCCTTCGTGCCGGTCAACTGCGCGCGCTTGCCCATCGACCCGAGCGCGTTGCACAGCGAGCTGCTCGGCCACGTCAAAGGGGCCTTCACCGGCGCCGAGAGCGCGCGCACCGGCAAGCTGGTGCTGGCCGACGGCGGCACCCTCTTTCTCGACGAGATCGAGAGCCTGCCACCCGTGGCGCAGGGCTTCTTGCTCGACGTGCTCGAGGGCTCGGGCGACTTGGCGCCGCTCGGCGCGCACGCGCCGCGCATGAAGCCCGTGGCCTTCCGCCTGGTGTCGGCCTCCAAGCTGCCGCTGGCCGACAGCGGGCTGCGCCCCGATCTGTGCGAGCGCCTGGCCGAGGGGCACCTGTGGCGCGTGCCGGGCCTCGAGGAGCGCGCCGACGACATCGCGGCGCTGGTGCGCCGCTTCGCCGCCGAGCAGGCCAGCATGCTGGGCGCGCGCGTCGTGGTGGCGCCGGCGGCGGTGCGCTTGTGCGTGTCGTCGGCGTGGCCGGGGCAGATCCGCCAACTGCGCGCCACCATCGTCGCCCTGGCGCAGCTCGCGCTGGCCCGCGCGCTCGAGCGCGGCGCCGCCGACCCTGCGAGCCTGACGCTGACGCTGCGCGAGGAGGACGTGGCCGCGCACCTGGCCGAGCGCGACGAGGCCTTCGGTGGCGCTGCCGGCGTGCGCACCAAGGCCGACGCGCGCCGCCTCACGCAGGCGCAGGCGCGCGCCGCGCTCAGCGCCGCCGATGGCAACCTGTCGCAGGCGGCGCGCACGCTGGGCATCTCACGCGCCACGCTGACCAAGAAGCTCGCCGGGCGTTGATCAGGCCGGGTCAGACCTTCTCCTTGAGCTTCTTGAGCCCGCTCTGTTCGAGCTGGCGGGCGCGCTCACGCGTGACGTTGAGCAGGGCGCCGATGTCCTCGAGGGTGCGCCCGCCGCGCTCCGCGAGATCGAGCGCGCACGACTCGGTGAGCTGCCAGGGCTGCAGGTGCGGGAAGTTGAGCTTGACCGAGCCGGTCTCCTGGTTGACGTCGAGAAAGAGGTGAAAGCGGCAGCTCACCCACAGGCAGGGCCGCGCGGCGCAGCGACACTCGGCGCGCGTGCGCGGCCGCTCCTGCTCGAGGATGGCGAGCAGCCGGTGCTCGCCACGTTCGCGGCGCAGGCGGCGCGGCGACAGCGTGGTCGGCCTGCTGCGGCGCGGGCCGGACAGGTCGATGCTCGTCATCGGCATGCTCCTTTCTGAGATCGGCTGCTCGTTAGCGCCCCAGGCGCGCGAACAGTCCGCTCGAGGGCTCGAAGGACGCGAGCACGGTGCCGACCGGGCGCTCCTCGATGACGCTGCCCTCCACGGCCTCGCGCACGCCGTCGAGGCGCACCAGCAGCACGTAGGCGCTGCCCACCTCCAAGAAGGGATCGTCGCTGGCGTCGACCACGAGCGAGCGCCCGGTCTCGACGCTGACGTTGTGCAGCACCTCCACGCGCTGGCCCTCGCTGCGGCGATACTCTTCGCTTAGCGGCGCGGGCTCGCCGTCGTCGCGGCGCACGGCGCTGGCCGTCTGCGTGGCGGTGCGCGGCCCCAGCGCCACCCACTCGCTCTCGGCCATGATGCGCGTCTCCACGATCTCGAGCGCGCGCGCGCCGTCGGCGCTGCGCCCGTCGCGCGGCTCGCCGAGCAGCAGCACGTGCCGGCCACGGTAGCTCTCGGGGTCGGCGGCGGCGGCCTTGAGCGAGAACAGCGGGATGCGCGCGCGCCGCACCAGGCGCAGGTCGTGTGCCACGTCGCCACCACGGGCGGCGATCACGTGCGCCACCAAGCGCGTGGCCTCGGGGTGCGCGCGCAGGCGCTCGTGCCAGGGCGCGCTCAAGAGCGACTCGAGGTCGGTGAAGTCGGGCCGCAGCACGCACTGCTCCATCACGGCCCAGGCGCGCGCGTGGTCGTGCTGGCGCAGCGCGCGCGCGGTGAGCACGCATGCATGCGCGGCCTCGTGGGCGTCGGCGATGGTGCGCGCCTCGTCGAGCGAGAGCGGCGCCGCGGCCGGCGCCGGCTGCGCATCGTGCGCGCCCTCCCACAGCACGGTGGGGCCGGTGCCCACCAAGCGCGGGGTCTCGACGCACGACGACAACAAGAGCACGCAGGGCAAGGCGAGCGATCGCGTCATGGCTTCCTCGTGGTGGGCGCGGCGCTGCTCGCGACCTTGCGCGCGCGCTGGAGCAAGAGCGAGGCCGCGCACTCGGCGCGGCACTGCTCGGCGGCGCAGGCGCCAAGCGCGCCCTGGTCCCAGCGCTCGAGGCACTGCTGCTCGCTGACGCCGCACACCGCCACGCAGGCGCAGCAGCCCTCGGCCACCTCGGCGTCCGCGCTGGCGGCGCGCACCAGCTCGGCCAGGCCCGCGTAGCAGCGCGCGAAGCCGGGGTTGAAGCGGCCGTCCTCGTCGAGCAGGCGGCGGGCGCCGTCGCCGGCGCAGCTGCGCGTGGCGGGGGCGACGCGCGCGCGACAGGCCGCGAGCACCAGCGGGTGCGGATCGAGGGCGTCACCGCGCGCGATGCCGCGGCACAGCTCGTCGGCGAGCGCGCTGGCCTGGCGCGCGTTCTCGAGGGCCTGCTCGCGCGCCGCGGGCTTGGCCCCCGAGCGGCCCTCGATGGTGCAGCCGCGCTCGGCCACGAGCGTGTGCCGCGTGCAGGCGAGCGCCGCCGTGCGCGGTGGCGGAGGCGGCGGCGCCTGGGCGGCGCTGTGCGCCACGAGGACGAGGGCGATGAGGTGCATGGTGCTCCCGGCGACGCGGAAGCAAAGCAGCGCGCGTGCCAGCAGCCCGG
>JADZDP010000204.1 GCA_020850995.1 Deltaproteobacteria bacterium | reverse complement strand
CGGCCCCCTCCGAAGGAGGGGGGCAGGGGGGTGGGCGTCACGCGCCGGCGCAGCGCCGCCCTTCGTCGAGGACGCCGATGATCGCCGATCAATGCGTCTCTGTTTAGAGCGACTTCGACAGGTCGGCGAGGCCGGCCGCGTCGACGACGACGCCGTGGATGTCGCCGAAGCGGATGGCGTCGCCCGAGCGCACGGGGAGCGGCGCGCCCTCGCCCTGCTTCGGCACCGGCTGACCGGCCACGAAGGTGCCGTTGGCAGAGCGCACGTCTTGCACCACCAGGCTACCGTCGGGCAGCTCGCGCAGGAAGGCGTGGAAGCGCGACACGCTGGTGTCGGGCAGCACCACGTCGTTGCCGTCGTTTCTGCCGACCGAGACGAAGTCGAAGCGGGAGCGGGGCGCGCGCTTGACGCGGAAGACGAAGCGCGGATCGGCGTTGACGCCGATGAAGCTGCCGCTCGGCGTGCGCCGCAGCTTGGTGTCGAGGCTGTTGGTGGGATCCTCGAAGTCGGGGTCGGGCGGGGGCACGGCGACGGGCGCCACGGGCTCGGCCGGGCGCGGGCGTAGCACCAGAAACCACCGCGACAGTGCCGCTGCGCGCGACACGTCGATGAGGCGATAGGCCTCACCGGGCGCGCCGTTGCCAAAACCCATGGACACCTCGGGCTTGCAGTCTCGCCCCGATGGCGGGCTGACGCAAAAGCGCCCGCCGCCTGTCCATTGCTTGCGCTCGGATAGGGTCAAAGGTAGGATACCGCCTCACACACTTTTGACCGGAGTCACACATGAAGATCTATGGCAACCAGAAGTCGGACCGCTTTGGCCTGTACTGCGCGCTCATCGGCGCCCTCTTTGGCGTGGGCGCCATGGGGATGACCGAGCTCTCGGGCCTGTTCTTGCCGGTCGGCCTGACGGTTTTTGCCGCGCTCGTCGTCGCCATGGTGCTGAGCCTGCGCCGCTGGGAGCCGATGAGCGAGGCGCCGCAGGCCAAGGGCGCCGACACCGGCGTGCCGGTGCGCCTGCCGAACTTCCCGGTGGCGCCCCAGACCGAGGCCGAGCCCGTGGCGGCCACGCCCGCGTGGACGGCCGGCGCGCTCTCGAACGAGACCATGCTGCCCCAGACCGTCGAGGGGCCGAAGCCGGCCGTCGAGACCAACGCGCTCAGCGTGTGAGGGCGATGCGCAGCCATCGCTGCGTTGGGATCGGGGGCTTGCTGTCCCGCCGTCATGGCGGGATCGCTGCTCTCGCGAGAGCAAACGGCGGGGCGTTCCTGCAAGGTCGGCCGGCCGGGTGACGACGTCACACCAGAATTTGAACGGCCCCCCTTCTCGATCTTCCCCCATAGGAATGGGGGAAGCCGTGCCGGGTTCGCCACATCGGGGCGGCGAAGGCGGCACGGCCCTCTCCAGTCCTCTGGGGAGGGATCTAGGGAGGGGTCCGTCGTGCTTCTCCGGATGCTCAGCCGAGTCGGCAAGCCGAGGCTGCAGTAGGGCGCCGCCCTTTGCTCTCGCGAGAGCAGCGATCCCCCATGACGGCGACACCACAAGCCCCAGCTTCTTCCTCTTCTGCTGGTTCGCCTCGCCCATGATCGAGGCGTGAGCAAAGGTGTCCCCGCCGCCGCCGCACCCAAATTCGCGCGCGCGCCTTGAGGTCCACCGAGCGATCAGGCAGACCACGCCCATGAGCGACGTGAGCTTCGAGTCCGGCGACGGCGAGCTGATGAAGGTCAACATGGGCCCGCAGCACCCGTCGACGCACGGGGTGTTGCGGCTCGAGCTCGAGCTCGATGGCGAGATCGTGCGCTCGTGCAACCCGGTGATCGGCTACCTGCACACGGGCATGGAGAAGACCATCGAGCAGCTCACGTACGTGCAGGCGGTGACCATCACGGACCGCATGGACTACTTGAACCCGCTCGGGAACAACCTGGCGTACTCGCTGTCGGTCGAGCAGCTCTTTGGCTGCGAGATCCCCGAGCGCGCACAAGTGGGCCGCGTGCTCCTGGCCGAGCTCACGCGCATCAACAGCCACCTGGTGTCGATTGGCTCGGGCTCCATCGACCTCGGCGTCACCTCGGTGTTCCTCTACTGCTTGCGCGAGCGCGAGAAGGTGTTGGCGCTGTTCGAGGAGCTGACCGGGCAGCGCATGATGTCGAGCTATATCCGCCCGGGCGGCCTGGCCTGGGACATGGACGAGACCTGGTGCAAGCACGCGCGCGCCTTCGTCGACGAGATGCCGCGGCACATCGACGAGTACGAGGGCATCGTCACCGACAATCCCTTCTTCCGCGAGCGCACCATCGGCATCGGGCCGCTCAAGGCCGACGACGCGATTCGCCTGGGCGTCTCGGGCCCCTTGCTGCGCGCCGCCGGCGTGCCCCACGACCTGCGCAAGGTGCATCCGTACACGGGCTACGAGCGCTTCGAATTCAAGGTGGTCACCGATGACGCCGGCGACTGCTACGGGCGCTACAAGGTGCGCGTCGGCGAGTTGCGCGAGAGCGTGAAGATCTGCGACCAGGCGCTCAAGCTCCTCGAGCGCGTCACGGGTCCGGTGAAGACCGCTGATCGCAAGGTGATGCCGCCGCCCAAGAGCGAGCTGGCGACGTCGATGGAGTCGCTCATCCACCACTTCAAGCTCTTCACCGAGGGCATGCGCCCGCCCGCGGGCCAGGCCTATTGCCCCGTGGAGAGCCCGCGTGGCGAGCTCGGCTACTTGGTGGTGAGCGACGGCTCGGGCAAGCCGGCGCGCGTGCGCGCACGTACGCCGAGCTTCGCGAACCTGCAGGCCATCGAGCTGATGTCGAAGGGGCAGCTGGTGGCGGACCTGGTGGCGATCATCGCGAGCATCGATCCGGTCATGGGCGACGTGGATCGCTAGAAAGCAGATTCGTTGCAGCGCCCTCAGGGTGCGCAAGCTCCGCCGCGTGGTGCGATGCCGCCGGTGCGCGCGCGCACCTCCTGGAGTAGCTCGCAGCGTTGGGTCGCACGGTACCGATGGCGCGTCGCGCCGTCACCGAGGAGCGTCGCGGCATGCACGCCGGTGTCGTCGATGCGCAGCCAAGCGACCGGCCCGTGCAGGCGCGTGGCGTCGAGCAAGACGCCGTCCGCGTCCCACACCAGCACGTCGCCGCCCTCGGTGCCGGCCGCGATCGTGCCACCGTCGGGAGCGACGGCCGCGCTGCGTATCGGGGTCACCGGCGCGCCAGACAGTGCGAGCGACGCAGCGCCGGTGCGCGACAGCACGCTGAGGCTGCCGTCGTCGCGCCCGATCACCACGCGGGCCGGGTGCGCCGCGAGCGCGGTGACGAGCGCGCCCTCGGGGACCGCGAGCGCTTGCGTGCGGGCACCGTCGGGAGCGATGGCGAGCAGCTGCGCTGGCGTGGCCGCGACGAAGCCGTCACCGTCGGCGCCGATGGCGTCCACGCGCAGCTCCACCCGCGCGGCCTCCGCGCCACGCTCGTCGAGCAGACGCACGCCGCCCGGCTGGAGCACTGCGCAGCGCATCGGCGACGCGGCGAGCGCGGACGCCCCCGCGACGACGGCGGGGGGCGCCGCGCGACCCGCCGCGCTCCAAACGGTGACGCCGTCGGCGTGCAGCGCGCAGGCGAGCCCGTCGCTCGTCGCCGCTGCGCCAACCTCGGCGAGCGCCTCCGCCCCTGCAAGGGTGCGCACCCAGGAGAGGTCGACGTCGAAGGCGCTCGCACGCGCAGGCCGCGTCGTCGAGACGACGCGCACCGTGCCGTCGTCGGCCGCCATGGCGACAACGTCCTCCAGCAGTCGTACGCGGTTGACGGCCTTGGGGCTCGGCAGCGATGTGACGCGGGCGCCCTGTACCATCACTACCCCGCGGTGACCCGCCACCGCGATGCGCTCGCCCCCGTCGTCCACGTCGTAGATGCGCAGGTCCTGGCTTTGGGCGATCACCGTCGAGACGTGCGTGCGCGCGTCGTTCAGCACGAGCTTGCCGTCGTTGCATGGCAGCAGCACGTCGCCGTTCGCGCGGAGCGCGACGGAGAACACGGAGCCGCAGCCACCGTTGAGGAGCGGCAGGGCGGCCGTCGTGCGCCCGGTGATGAGGAGCGCGTGCCCCGCCGCGCCGCCGACCGCGACCGCGTCGCCCGCACCCACAGCGACGCTGAACAGCCCGCGCGGCGCGCTCCCCGCAGCTTCGTACAGCACCTGCGGCACCCCATGCGCGAGCGAGGTGCGCAACACGCGGCCGTCGCGCCCCACGCTCACCACGAAGCGCCCATCGGGGGAGAAGCGCACGCCGGTGGCGCCACCACCGTGCATCCAGCCTGCGAGCACGCGCCCGCCAACGGCGTCGAGCAGCACCACACGCCCGTCGGCCAGCGCGACCGCGAGCGTATCGGCGTTGCCCGCGATGTCCAGGTCCTCGATGCGGCCCGCGAGGTCGAACAGCGGAGCCGCGCGGCCCTGCGTGAGGCTCCATCGCAGCACGCGGCCGTCGACGCCGCCGCTCCAGAGGTCGTCGCCGCGCACCGCGAGTGCCTCCACGGCCCCCTCGTGGCGAGCGGTCGGCGCCCCATCGCCCACCACGCGCGCCACTTCGAATACCGAGAGCCGATCGCGCGCGAGCACGGCCAGCCGCCGGCCGGACGGCGAGAACGCGAGGGCGATGGGCGCGCGGGGCCCGCTCACCAGCGCGGTCGCAGGCCGGCCGTCCACCAAGCCGAGGCGCACGTGCTCGTCGGCGCCAGCGGACGCGAGCAAGCCGTCGCGCGAGATCGCGAGCGCCTCGGCGCGGGCGCCATGGCGACGGACGAGCTCCTCGCGCAGCTCGCCGTCGCCGCCGAGCCGGATGCGGTAGACGCCGCCGTGCGCGCCACCGACGAACGCCTCGTCGGGACCTGCCACTGCGACCGCCGCCGGAGGCTCGGGCATCACGTGTCTGCGCGACGAGAGCCCCTCAGGACCGGCATGGATGATCGCGATCTCGTTGGGTGTCACGAGGACCGCGCGCGCGTCGTCGAGGGCTGCGAGCGCGATCGAGCCGAGGCCGATCTCGATCACGTCCAACTGCGGCGGCGCCCACCGATACAGCGCGCTGCTGCGCGCCACTGCCCACACCGCGTGCTCACCGACCGCGACCGCGCGACACTCGCGCGCGGCGAGCTGCACGGTCAGCTCGCCATCGCTGCGTCGCCAGCGCACGTTTCCGTCGAGGTCGCAGCTCGCGAGCCCACCCTTGCCCGCATCCACGTCGATCAGCTCCTCGCCGAACTCCCGTGCCTTCGAAACCGCGCCGGTGCGCAGATCGTAGCGCTCGATCGCGCGGTTCCTGTTCGACACCGCGACCTCGTCGTCACCGACGAACACGACGCCCGTGGCGCGCCCGGTCAGCGGGACATCGAGCAGCCGCGCCTCGTCTTCGGCGGCGGACCACAGCGCGCGCGCCCACGGGCTGTCGGCGCGCTCCATGGCATGCGCCACCTGCACGCGCGCCGCGACCGCGTTGCCGGACGCGAGCGCGGCCTGCGCCCCTGCGAGGAGCGAGCGCGAGGGGTCCGCGGGCCTTGGTGTGTTGCTTTCGCGTGCGATGAAGGCGCCCGCGGTGAGCACAGCAGCAATCACGGCGGCAGCGAACGCGAGAGGGATCGCTGCCCCAAGGACGCGCCACCGCGCGGGCTCGGGGGTGACCGTGCTCGCCGACGTCGCCGCCGCGGGCGCGGGGAGCGAGGTGTCGACGCTCTTGAAGACGGCGCCACTCGGGAGCGTTCCGTCGAAGGACATGGTCGGCAGCGGCGTAAGCACGGGCGCGGCGGTGGAGGCATCCGCGAGCTCGCGCAGCGCGGCCAACGCCGCGGCGCCGTCGGCCGCGCGCGCCTCCGGCTCCCGCGCGCAGAACAGCTTGAGGACCTCGGCGATGCCACCGGGCGCACCCTGCACCATGCGCGTGACCTCTTGGAGCGGCGGCACCTCTTCTTGCGACGCGCGCACGATGGTCTTGAGCGGCGTCTCTGCGGCGAAGGGGTGGCGCCCCACCAGGCACTCCCACAGCAGGACGCCGAGCGCGTACACGTCGAGGCGCGGGCTCTCCGGCGCACCATGGATCGCCTCGGGCGCGATGTAGCCTGGCGTGCCCACGAGGCCACCGGTGCGCGTGAGCGTGGGCGAGCCCGCGAGGAGCCGGTCCGTCTCCTTCGCGAGCCCGAAGTCGAGCACCTTCACGTGCGTACCGTCGGGCGTGTCGACGAGCAGCACGTTGTCGGGCTTGAGGTCACGGTGGACGATGCGCGCAGCATGCGCGGTGGCGAGCGCGGCAGCTACCTCGCGCGCGATAGGCGCCAGCTCGGACCACTGCAGCGGACCATTGCGCAAGCGCTCACGCAGCGTCCTGCCATGCAAGAGCTCCATGACGAGGAAGAGGGTGCCGTCGTCGGTCTCGCCGAAGTCGTGCACCGTGACGATGCGCGGATCGGTCAGCGCGCTCACGAGCTGGGCCTCGCGCAGGAAGCGGCCGCGCGCGACCTCGTCGAGCGCATCGCCGCGGATCAACTTGAGCGCCACCGGGCGGCCGAGCGGCTCCTGCATCGCGCAATACACCACGCCCATGCCGCCGCGCGCGATCACGCGTTCGACACGATAGCGTCCAGCCACGAGCGTGCCGACGTGCACGTCGGTCTCTTTGCGGGCGGAGCCGGGAGGCTGCGAAGACACGCGCGGAGGCTAGCAGGTTGTTGAAGCACGACCTGCTCCTGCGAGCGCTTGACGGACACGGTCTGGCGCGACCGCAGAGAGGAGCTCGGCTTCGGCGAGCGGCAAGACGGCGCCCCCGCAGAGGCCAACGCTGTGCTCGAGATGCCGGACGCGGAGGCATCGCACGTCGTGCGCGTCGTCCTCGAGAACGGCGAGGCCGCGAGCTTCGAAGTTGTGGCGCAACGCGCGGTGCAGGCCCAACGAGAGACCTCATGCACCGGTGAGGCGATGAGAGGTGGCGGGCGTGACGGCGGACATCGCGAGCTTCGATCCGGTCGTACAGCGAGCTCGCCCGAGCTCATCGCCGCGGGAGCGCGCCATGTCCGCTGATGTGCGCTGCGTGGGTGACCCGCGCCGCACACCCTCCTTTCTTCCGATGCCGCGCCGCCCGCCGTGGCGCCACCATGGTCCCCGACATGCGCTACTCCTTCCACGGTCACGAGAGCAGCCTCGATCTGAAAGACGTCGTCGCCTTCGTGCCCGAGCTGGCTGACCAGGCGGCGCGCGCACAAGGCGAGGAGAGCGCCGAAGACGCCGTCTCGTTCGTGCTCGACATGTTCGGCGCGCAGTACGTGCAAGAGCAGCGCGCGCTCCTCGAGGTCATCATGCGTCGCTGGGCGCACCTGGCGCCGCTGGCCCGCACCACCAACGATCAAGAGCGCGTGCGCGCCATCCCCGAGCGCCTGGCCTGGCGCTTCGACGCGGTGTGGCCCGAGGGGCGCGCGGCGCTGCACCTGATGTTGCGCGCCGTCATGCACCGCACCGGCTGCTCCATGCGCTACGCGCCGCTGTGCGTGCAGCTCGAGGACGTGACGGTGCTGCTCGACTCGCTGCTCGACGGGCTGCGCACCGGCTTCGCCGCCTCCGTCGACGCGCAGCTCGCGGTCGACCTCTTGGAGCGGGCGGAGGACGACAACGAGCGCCCGGTGACGGCGCCGAGCGATCGCGGTGGGGGCGAGCTCGATTGGGCCGCCGAGATCACCGGCCCTTAACCCCTGAGTTCACTTGAATCTGAACTGATCCGCGAAGGGCATGGCCACGAGGTCAAGGAGCAGCGGAGGGCCATCCCCGTCGGGATGGACCGAGCACGCGACGCAGAGATCGTGGCCAGGACCAAGCGAAGCGGTGGAGATTCAAGCGAACTCAGGGGTTAGAACCCTGGGGCTTGCCGCCCTTCTTCCCCTTGCCACGCTGTTGCGGTCGGCCCTTGCCGCCGCGCGCACCGCCACCCTTCTCGTCGAAGAGCCGCCGCAGATCGTCGGGACCGCGGATGCGCGGCCGCGCGCCCTCGCCGCGGGGGGCTTGGGGATCCTCGAGCGCGCGCCCACGTCGACGCGCCGCACCACGATCGCCGTCGCGCGCTGTGCGCTCGGCGCCGCGCTCGGCGTCACGGCCTGGCGCGCGCACCGCCTTGCCGCGCGGCGCGCCCTCGTCGGCGCCCACCAGCGAGAAGGTCACCTGGCGCCGCGCCACGTCGACCCCGCCCACCACCACCTCGAGCGTGTCGCCCACGCCGAAGGTGCGCCCGCTGCGCTCGCCCACCAGGCACAAGCGCACCTCGTCGTAGCGGTAGTAATCGGGGGGCAGCGCCTGCACCGGCACCAGGCCCTCGACGTGGTGCTCCTCCAAGCGCACGAAGCAGCCGAACTCGGCCACGCCCCCGACCACGGCGGGGAAGCGCTCGCCGATCTTGTCTTTCATGAACCACGCGCAGTAGAGCGCGTCGACGGCGCGCTCTATGTCGGTGGCGTTGCGCTCACGATCGCTGCAGGCGCCGGCGATCTCGTCGAGCTCCTGCAGCAGGTTCTCGTCGCTGCCGCGCTTGCGCGTGCGGCGGCCTAGGCGCTCTTTGAGCAGTCGGTGCACCACCAGATCGGGGTAGCGCCGGATGGGCGAGGTGAAGTGCAGGTAGGCGCTCGAACCGAGGCCATAGTGGCCCACGTTGTCGGCCGCGTACTTGGCCTGCTTCATGGAGCGCAAGAGCAGCGAGTCGAGCGCGCGCTTGGCTGGGTGATCGGCCAGCGTGTGCATCACCGCCATCAGCGCCTTCGGCGAGGTGTCCTCGTCGATGCGCAGGCCGCGCGCCGCCACCATGCGCGCGAGCTTGAGGAAGCGCCCGAGCTTCTCCTCGTCGGGCTGCTCGTGGATGCGGTACACGCACGGCCATGTGCGCTCCTCGAAGTGCGTGGCCACCGCCTCGTTGGCCGCCACCATGAGGTCCTCGATGAGCTTGTGCGCCTCGAGCCGATCGAGCGCGTGCACCTTCATGGGCTCGCCCTCGTCGTCGAGCGCGATGACGGTCTCCGGTAGGTCGAAGTCGAGCGTGCCGCGCCGGGTGCGCGCCGCGCGCAGGCGCCGCGCCGCCTCTTGCAGGTGGCCCAGCGATGTCTGCACGGCCATGTCGTCGATGGCCGCCTCGGGTTTGCCGTCGAGGAAGTGTTGCACGCGCGTGTAGGTGAGGCGCGCGTGGCTCTTCATGACGCCGTTGAAGAAGCTCGGGTCCTTCATCTGCCCGTCGGGGGTCACGCGGAAGCGCGCGCACATGCACAGGCGCACGACGTGGGGCTTAAGCGAGCACAGCCCGTTCGACAGCGCCTCGGGCAGCATGGGCACCACCCGGCCCGGATAGTAGATGCTGGTGCCGCGCCGGAACGCCTCGACGTCGAGGGGGCTACGCTCGCGCACGTAGTGGCTGACGTCAGCGATGGCCACCGTGACCTCGAGGTCCTTGCTCCTGGGCACCGGCTGCGCGTGCACGGCGTCGTCGAAGTCCTTGGCGGTCTCGCCGTCGATAGTGACCAAGGGCAGCGCGCGCAGGTCCACGCGATCGCCGAGGTCGTCGTCGGTGGGGTCGGCGGGGAAGCCCTCGGCCTGCTCCACCACCTCGGGGGGGAAGGCCTTGACGATGCCCTTCTCGGCCAGGATGCGCTCCACCTCCACGTCGAGCGCGCCGCGCTTGCCGAGCGAGCGCACCAGGCGGCCCACCGCCGTGGTCACGGCCGTGGGCGCCTCGAGCAACAGCACCTCCACCACGTCGCCAGGAGCGGCATCGGCGGCGTTGCCCTCGGGCCCGTCTGGCAGGATGACGGGCCCCGAGATCACGTTGTCGTCGACCTCGACGAAGCGAGCCTTGCCGCGCACCACCAAGGTGCCGGTCAGGGTGGTGCGCGGGCGCGCCAGCACGCGCACGATGTGCGCGCTGGAGCCGCGCGGGCCGCGCTCGATGCGCGCCAGCACCTTGTCGCCATCGACGACGGCGAGCAGCTCCGTGGGGGACAGGAAGGCGTCGGGCACCTTGCGCTCGTCCGGGATGAACCAGCCGCTGCCGCTGGCCTTGCGCTGCACGGTGCCGCGGTGGGCACCGGCGTCGCCGGGCAAGACGAAGCGCCGCCCCTCGAGCTGCACGATCTTGCCGGCGTCGACGAGCCCCTGCAGCGCGGCGCGCACCTCCGAACGGTCGTCGGCCGGCAGGCCGAGCGCCTTGCCGACGTCCTTGGCCTTGAGCGGCTTCTTGGGCGAGGCCTGAAAGATGGACAGGACGCGGTCGGGTGAGAGGGCGGCGGGCATGGCGCCCGTCTAGCAGGTTGCCGGCGCGGGCAGCACGCGAAGCGGCCGGGGCGCGCGTCTGGCCGCACCGCCGGGCCGCACGGCGCTGTTCACCCGTCCGCGCCAATCGTGCTACGGGGGGAAAATGCGCGCGCTTCGTCTCGTCCTCGTGGCCTCCCTGCTTGCTGCGTCCCTCGCCGCCGCCGGCTGCCGCTTCGGCCAAGCCAGCTTCACCGGCGCCTTGTCGGCGCGCACCTTCGACCCGGGCGGCACCGTGTTCAGCTACGTCGACGAGCACGACGCCGCGCTGTTGGCCGACGCCGATCCGCGCGTGGCCGTGGTCATGACCTGGGTGGTGTTCGATCCGCAGTCGGACCTGTCCGACGTGGAGGGCAGCGAGCTGTCCGACATCAGCCACGAGCTGGTGCTGCGCGACGCGCTCGCGCTCGTGTTCACGTCGCAGAGCGAGGTGTCGGCGGGCGAGAGCTTCGAGAGCGTGGTGGTGGGGGGCGACGAGGATGGCGACGGACGCATGACGGCGCGCGTGCACTTGGCGCCCGATCGCTTGTCGAGCTCGTCCAGCTACGCCGACGTGGTGCCCCTGGCGTCGCGCCGCACCACCACCGTCGAGCTCGACGTGGCCGACTTCGCCGACCTGCGTGAGCTGCGCGGCAGCGTGAGCATCGCCTTCGCGCGCACCGACAACGATCCCGGTGACGCTGTCGAGGGCACGTACACCGGCACCTTCTACGCGCCGCTGGTGGAGGAGCGCGTGGCCGAACAGAACCTGGCGTTGCTCCAGGGTGACGACGTCATCGGCCTGCCCCTGGCGCCGCGGAGCGCACCGTGATCGGCGCGCGCGCGCTGCACGTGGCCCTGCTCGCGTGTCTGAGCGGCGCCGGCTGCAACCTGTGGGTCACGGGCGACTTCGACGGCGTGCCCTATCTGCCGAGCACCTCGGTGCTCGCTATCGCCGATCGCCACGACCTGCTGGTGCGTGATGGCGCGGCCATGCCGGTGCTCAAGAACCGCGCCGGGCAGCGCCTGCACCTGGTGTTGACCGACGCGCGCGTCGACCCGGGCGCCGACTGGCTGCGCTTTCCGCACGCGCAACTGCTCGACCTGCAACGCGAGCTCGCGACGCGCGACGGGCTCCTGATCAAGGGGCTGTCGCTCGATCACTTCGGCGACGGCGAGACGCAGAAGGCCGTGCTCGACAACGGCACCGTCACTGGCGACTTCGACATCGCTGTGGCGCCAGCGCTGCCGCCAGCGGGGACGGTGGCCGATCAGGGGCTCGGCAGCCGGATCACCGTCACGGTGGTCCCCCGTGGCCTCGACGCACAACCGCGGGGCGGGTCGCTCGGCGCCGACATCGAGATCAAGCGTGAGCGCGAGGCCGGGCAAGACGGCTCGGTGGCCACGGGCTCCGTCACCATCGCGCTGTCGGCGGGCTTCGTCGTCGAGCGCGTGGGCGAGGCCAACCTCGCGGTGGTCGAGCCCATCCTGCGCTGCATAGCCGAGGTCGGTCCGAGCTCCAGCGGTGCCTGCCGCGACCAGAGCCCCCTGCCCTACGTCGACTCCACCGGCGTGGTCGACTTCTGAGGCTCATCGATGGTGCGCGCACGCCGCGAACACCTGCTGATCATGGTGGCGAGCGCGCTGCTCGGCGCATGCAGCGAGCGTCCGGCCGAATGTGACGGCGCTCTTGGCGTCGCGCTCGACGAGCTGACGGCCAAGAGCGGCGGCGCCCTGGCGCCCCGCGCGGTCGATGAGGCAAGGCTCGAGGTGGAGCGCGCGGTGTCGCACGTGCGCGACCAGGAGCAGCGCTGGCGCGCCTTCCGTCGCTTTGATCACGAGCGCTGTCGCGCCGGCGTTTCCGCGCTGCAGCGCGCCCAGGCCGCGGTCGACGCGGCGCGCTCGACGCGCGATCAGGCAGCCGCGCTCGAAGAGCGCGCCACCGTGGCGCTCGGCGCCGCGAACCGCACCGTGGAGGCGCTGGCCGCGTTCGTCGACGCCGGCCTGGTCGGCCCCGCCGTCGTGGAGCGGATCGGCAAGGGCCGCGGCGCCATCGCCGAGGTGCAGGGCAAGCTCGCGCTCACGCTCGGCGAGCTGCGCGGCGCTGGCTTCGTGGGCCCGCTCGAGCCGGCGCGGCAGGTCGAGGCGGAGATCGCAGCCGTCGTGCGTGATCTCGGTACCATCGCCGATGCGGGCTTCGCCGCCGCGCGGGCCGCCTGTCGGCCGAGGCTCGGCGGCGTGACGCCGAGCTTCGCGGGCGCGCCGCAGGTGTTCGACGACTGGATGGCCTGGCGCGGCACCAGCCAGGGTCGCGCCGTCGTGCTCGCGTTCCGCCTCGATCGCGCGCGCCGATCCTGTCGGCAGGTGGCCGGGCGCAGCGACGACGATTCGGTCGCGCTCGAGCGGGATGACGAGCTGCGCCTGTGGCGCGCTGGCGGGCGCGTGCCCACCAAGGTGCTCACCGGCTGGAACGACCACGGCGCATGGTTCGTACCCCAAGGCGGCGGCATGTACGCGTTCTCCCACGATCGCGCGGCGAGCTTTGTGAAGGCGTGCCACGACAAGGTGGCCTGCGAACGCGGCGAGCTCGGCATCACCACCGTCGAAGCGACCTGCACCTGTGCGTCAGACGACGCCAGCCTCGCCATCGCCGATCGCAGCCGACGCGTGCGCTACGTCTGGGATGGCCGCGCGGTGCGCGCCGAGCAGTAGCGTCACCTCGGCGCGTCGCGCGCGGCGCCGCCCTCGTCACCAGCGCGGGCAGCGTCGAGCGCGCACGCCAGTTGGTTGAGCGACACCGGCTTCGGCAGGAAACTGTCGGCTCCGGCCACCGCCGCCGCCTCGGCGTCGTTGGGCTGCGCGCTCGCCGTCATCACCACAATACGCGGACGCGATCCGTGCGCCGAGCGCACCCGCCGTGCGACCTCGAGGCCATCGAGATCGGGCATCTGGATGTCGAGCAACACCACGTCGTAGGAATCGGCGCGAATCGCGTCGAGCGCCGCCTGGCCCCCGTCGACGGCGCGGGCGTCGCAGCCCAGGCGCGCGAGCATCAGCTCGGCGACGCGCCGGTTGACGGCGTTGTCCTCGACCACGAGGACGCGCAGGCCGCGCACGTCGGGCACGGGCTGCGCGTGCCCCTCCTCCGACATGGTCGCCGGCGCGTGGACGGTGAAGCGGAAGGTGCTGCCCACGCCCACCGCGCTGTCGACGTCGATGCTGCCACCCATCAGCTCGACGAGCTGCCGGCTGATGGACAGGCCCAAGCCAGTGCCGCCGTAGCGACGGGTCGCGGAGCTGTCGATCTGCGAGAAGGGCGCAAACAGCCGGCGCTGATCGGCCGAGGCGATGCCGATGCCGGTATCGGTCACCAAGAACTGCAGGTGCTCGTCATCGGGGCGCTTGACCGAGATCTCGACCGAACCCTTGGGCGTGAACTTCATGGCGTTGCCCACCAGGTTCAAGAGCACCTGGCGCACGCGCGCCGGGTCGCCCGCCACGCGCGCAGGCACGCTGTCGTCGATCTGGGCACGCAGCCGCAGGCCGCGTGCCTCGGCCTCCCCTTGCTGCAACGCCAGTACATCCTCGACGGCGTCGCGGGGGGACCAGGCGACATGCTCGATGGGCATGCGCCCGGCCTCGATGCGCGCCTGATCGATGAGGTCCTGCACGATCTGCAGGAGCGCGTCGCCGCCCCGCCGCACCACGCCGACCAGCTCGCGCTGCTCCGGGCGCAGCTCGCCGTGCTCGAGCTCGGCGGCCGTGGCCAGCAGCGCGTGCAGCGGCGTGCGCAGCTCGTGGCTGATGTTGGCGAGGAAGGCACCCTTGGCCCGGTCGGCGGCGAGCGCGGCGTCGCGCGCCTCCACCAGGCTCTTGGTGCGCGCCGCCACCTCCTGCTCCAGGCCAGTGCGCACCTGGGTCAGCTCGTCGGTGCGCTGTTTCGCCTCGCTGAGCGAGCGCCCGAGCGCGCGCAGCGCCACCACGAAGAGCGCGGTGGTGGCGGCCAAGGTTGCCGCGTGCGTGGTGAAGCGCATGAGCGCCGTGGAGTCGCGCGTGGCGAGCCCGACGCTCATCTCGACCACCGCGAGCGCCCCACCCACGATGACGGCCCCGCTGGCCACCGTGATGGCGGCCCGAGGACCGACCAAGAAGCCAGCGAGCATGGCGCACAGCAGGTACAGCGTGGAGGTGCCTGAGTAGCGGTTGCCGTAATAGGCCGTGATGGCGCTGACCAGGACGAAGATGGACGCCACCAACAAGGCGCCGCCGGCGCGCACTCGCCCGGCCTCGCCGAGCGCGAGGGCGAGCAGCGGCACGAGCACCGCGAGCCCGCCGATCACGGTCGCGACGTCGGCGCCGCGCAGATGAACCGCCTGCAGCACGCCGATCAGCGAGCTGACCGCCACCAGGAGCGCGGTGGAGCGCAGCAGCAGGCGCTGGACCTCAGGAGGAAACATGGGTGCTCCGTCTATAGCCCGTCCGGCACTCGCTGTCGGCAACGCGCCGGTTGCACGCGGCACGCGCGGTGATCCACAGTCGCGATCGAACGTTGCGCCTCGACTGCGGGCCGTACGGAGCCGCGGCGAGGCGATCGTTGAGGAGTACTCGCCATGACCGTGCGCACCACTCTCGCGACCCTTGCCATCGTCGTCGCCGCCCTCGGGGCGCTCGCCGCGTGCGGCGCGCCCAGCTCAGAACGGGTGACTCGCGTGCTCGGCCTCACCGGCACCGCCAGCAGCGGCGCGGCCGTGTACACCCGCGCCTGCGCCTCGTGCCACGACGCCGACGGCACCGGCACCAGCCAGCCGATGTCCGCGCTGGTGCCGGCCGAGGACGACGTGGGCCTCGCGCAGGTGGTGGCCGGCGGCAGCCACGTGCCGACCAGCGCGATGTCGGAGCAGGAAGCGGCGGACTTGATGGCGTACTTGCGCCAGACCTGGCCGGGCTGACACGCCTCGATCGTCCGAGCGCGAGAGCTCGTTTCATGACCCCGGACCGAGCGGGCGCGCGCATGACGTCGCCCCGTGCTATGCGCGCGTCATGGCGAACTACGACTGGATCATCGTCGGCAGCGGCTTCGGCGGCAGCGTCTCCGCGCTGCGCCTGGTCGAGAAGGGCTACCGGGTTCTGCTCGTCGAGAAGGGCCGGCGCTTCGCGCCCGAGGACTTCCCGAAGACCAATTGGGACGTGCGCAACTGGCTGTGGAGCCCCACGCTCGGCCTGCGCGGGCTCTTTCAGATGTCCTTCCTCGAGCACCTGACGGTGCTGCACGGGGTGGGCTTCGGCGGCGGCAGCTTGGTCTACGCGAACACTCTGCCCATGCCGTCGGACGAGTTCTTCGCGGCGCCGTCGTGGAGCAAGCTCGCGCGCTGGGCCGACGAGCTGGCGCCGCACTACCAGACGGCGCGACGCATGCTGGGGGTGGCCGACAACCCGCGCATGACCCGCGGCGACGAGGTGCTGCGGCAGATCGCGGCGGAGCTCGGCCGCGAGGATCAGTTCCACCTCGCGCAGGTTGGCGTGTTCTTCGGTCCGCCTGGCGTGACCGTCGCCGACCCCTTCTTCGGCGGCAAGGGCCCCGAGCGCACCGGCTGCAAGTTCTGCGGCGCGTGCATGACCGGCTGTCGCCACGGCGCCAAGAACAGCCTCGATAGGAACTACCTGTACCTGGCGGAGCGCCTCGGCCTCGAGGTGCGCACCGAGACCGAGGTCAGCGCGGTGCGCGAACGCGCGGGCGGCGGCTTCACCGTCGAAGCGCGCGGCACCTTCGATCACGCGCGCCGCGACACGCTGAGCGCCGATCGGGTGGTGCTCGCCGGCGGCGTCATGGGCACCATGCCGCTCTTGCTCGCCATGCGCGAAGACCCGAATGGGCTGCCGCGCTTGTCACCGCGCGTGGGCGACTTCGTGCGCACCAACTCGGAGGCGCTCATCGGCATCGTCACGCCCGAGCGCGACGAGGACCTCACCGAGGGCATCGCCATCACCTCGATCCTGCACACCGACGAGCACAGCCACATCGAGCCGGTGCGCTACGGGCGCGGCTCGGGCTTCTTCCGCACCTTGGCCTTGCCGCACTCGCCAGCGTCGTCGGCGCTGGGCCGCTTCGCCGGCGCGGCGCGCGGCTTCGCCGAGCAACCGCTGCGCTGGGTGCGCGCGCTCACCGTGCGCGATCACGCCAAACACACGCAGATCCTGCTCTACATGCGCACGCTCGAGGGCACGCTGCGCATGACGCTCGGGCGCAGCGCGCGCACCGGCTTTCAGCGCGGGCTCGTCACCGTGCTCGACGATCCGAGCGCGGCGCCCTCCGCCTTCATGCCCGAGGCCACCGATCTGGCGCGCCGCTTCGCCGACAAGCTCAAGGGCGTGGTGATGAGCATCCTCACCGAGACGCTCTTGGGCGTGCCCACCACCGCGCACATCCTGGGCGGCGCGTGCATGGGACGCGACGCCAGCGAGGGCGTCATCGACGCCGACCACCAGGTGTTCGGCTACCCCGGCCTCTACGTCGTCGACGGCGCGGCCATGTCGGCGAACCCGGGCGTCAACCCCTCGCTCACCATCACGGCCATGGCCGAGCGCGCCATGAGCAAGGTCCCGAGCGCCAAGACCAAACCATGACAAAGCGCGTGCGCTGACGCGCACCCACCAAGACGAGACCGTGACAGTAGTCGCGGTATCGCTGATCGCATCATGAGCACTGCGATCAGCGTCCTGCCCCCGATCCCCGACCAGCCCATCCACCCGCTCGCGCGCGATCCGCTCGGCCGAAAGCCGCGCGTGCTGCTCGCGTCGGCCTATGGCCCCTACGCCGTCGACGACGAGGAGAGCCGCAAAGAGAACCCGATGGAGCTGTACCACAACCAAGTGACGCGCGAGCAGGGCGTGTTCTCGCTGCGCATGCACCACCGCTCGTTCGGCTTGATGCTCATCCAGCAGAACCTCGACGCGCCGTGCACGCTGCTCGACTTCCCCACGCTCGAGCGTTTCGTCGACGAGCTCAAGAGCGTTCGCTACGACATCATCGGCATTGGCGCCATCATCCCCAACCTGCCCAAGGTGGCGAAGATGTGCGCGCTCATCAGGAAGCTCCAGCCGCACGCGACCATCGTGGTGGGTGGCCATGTCGCCAATCACCCGGGTGTGCGCGAGCTGGTCGACGCCGATCACATCGTGCGCGGCGAAGGTGTCGCGTGGATGCGGCGCTTCCTCGGCGAGGATGCGAGCAAGCCCATGCGCCACCCGGCGGTGCTCTCAGGCATCGGCGCCAAGACCATGGGTGTAACGCTCGGCGGTGGACCACAAGACACGGCAGCCATCGTGCTGTGCTCGGTGGGCTGCCCCATGGGCTGCAACTTCTGCGCTACCTCAGCGATGTTCGGTGGCAAGGGGAAGATGATCCACTTCTACGAGACGGGCGATCAGCTCTTCGAGCTGATGTGCTCGCTCGAGGCGCAGCTCGGTACTCAGTCCTTCTTCATGATGGACGAGAATTTCCTCTTGCACCGGAAGCGCGCGCTGCGCCTGCTCGAGCTGATGGAGCAGCACGACAAGCCGTGGGCGCTCTACGTGTTCAGCTCGGCTCACGTGCTCAGCAAGTACACCATCGACCAGCTGGTGCGCTTGGGCATCTCCTGGGTGTGGATGGGGCTCGAGGGCGAAGACGCGGCGTACGACAAGCTCCGCGGCATCGACGTACCCGCGCTCGTGCGCGAGCTGCAAGAGAACGGCATGCGCGTGCTCGGCTCGAGCATCATCGGGCTCGAGAGCCACACGCCCGAGAACCTCGGGCGCGCCATCGACTACGCCGTCGCCTACGCCACCGACTTCCACCAGTTCATGCTCTACACCCCCATCCCGGGCACCCCCCTGTGGAGCGAGCACAAGGCCAAGGGCGACCTGTTGTCCGACGACGAGGCCAAGCTGCAAGACGTCCACGGGCAGACGCGCTTCAACTTCCACCACGCGCACATCCCGGCGGGCGCCGAAGGAGCGTTCCTGACGAGCGCGTTTCGCCGCGACTTCGAGGTCAACGGGCCGAGCGTGCTGCGCATCGCGCGCACCACGCTGCACGGCTGGCTGCGCCACAAGCACCACGAGAGCCCGCGTGTGCGCGAGCGCGTGCGCCGCGAGGCCAAGGATCTCGCCCTCGCCTACGCCGGCGGGCTCTGGGCCGCGGCGCGCTACTTCAAGAAGAGCAACCCGCACGTCGCCGCGCGCCTGCAGCAGACGCTCGACGAGATCGTGCGCGAGTACGGCCTGAAGTCGCGGTTGGCCGCGCCGCTGGCCGGGCGCGTGGTGCTCGCCAAGCTGCGCGCCGAGGAGGCGCGCATGCGCGCCGGTGTTTCGTGGGAGCCGCCCACCTTCTACGAGAAGAACGCCGCGGCCCACGCCGCTGGTGTCGTGGAGCTGCGCGACGCCGCGCCCAACCCGTCACGGCGCGTCGAGGTGGCGCTGCCGGCCGCGGCGCGGGTGGCCACCTAACCCCTGAGCTCACTTGCATCTGCACCGCTTCGCTTGGTCCTGGCCACGATCTCTGCGTCGCGTGCTCGGTCCATCCCGACGGGGATGGCCCTCCGCTGCTCCTTGACCTCGTGGCCATGCCCTTCGCGGATCAGTGCAGATTCAAGTGAGCTCAGGGGTTAATAGCAACGGGGCGCGGGCCGACGCTGACCCCTCGAGCGCCGCCATCGCGATGCCGAGCGCGTCGAGCGCGGCGCGGGCGGCCTCGCGGCCCGCGGCGGTGCGCTCGACGAGCAAGCTGAACACCACGTCGCCCACCACGCCGGAGAGCGCGCAGGCGCCCTCGCCCGTGCCGGTCTTGGCGTGCAGGCGCCCCTCGGCCTCGGTGCCGAGCATGCGCGTCCTGAGCGTCCCCTTGCCGCCCGGCGTGGCGAGCGCGGGCACCAGCGGTGCGAGCCGCGGCTCGCGCATCGCCTTCTGCAACAGGCCCACGATGTCTTGGCAACGCAGCTTGTTCTCGTTGCCGATGCCCGACGCGTTGGCCATGACAGAGACGCCACCGAGGCTGTCGGCCACGAAGGACTCGAGCCGCGCCGTGGCATCGGCGAGTGAGACCGGGCCGCCAGTCTCGCGCTGGGCGGCGGCCAACGCGAACATCTCGTGGTCGAAGGCGTTCGAGGTGGCGAGGCTCTCTTGCAAGATCTCGCCGAGGGGCTTGCTCTTGTGCGTGTGGACGGCCACCGAGCCGGGCGGCGCGGGCGCCTCGCTCACCTCGCCGTCGACGACAATGCCGGCGCTGTGCAGAGCGAAGCGCAGCCGATCGATGAAGCCCTCCGTGGGCGAGGGCATCTTCATCACGAGCGCCTTGCCTTTGCGGTAGTCGGCCGCCACGTCGCCCCACACCTCGATGATGGCCTTGCCGTGAGCGTCGCGGCGCAACACACCGGCGGTGTCGAGCTCGTCGCACCCGATACGAAACGTCGCGCCAGCGTCGACGGTGGAGACCTTGCTGTGGATGGCGAAGGCACCATTGTCGATGTCGATGTGCGCGGCCGCACCGGCATGCGTGCCCGGCGTGACCACCAGGCGCAGGGCGTTCTTGTTCACGGACAAGGGCTCGGGCCGCGCCAGGTACTCCCAATCCTCGTCGCCGTACTTGTCGAAGGCGCGCGGCACGTTGCCGCCCTTGAGCGCCGTGTTGTCGACGATGAGCGCAGGCACCCGCTCGATGCCGCGCTGCCGCAACGCCAGCGCCATTGCCACCAGGTCGTCGGTGGTGAGCGTGGGATCGAAGGCGCCGCGCACCACCAGCGCGCCGGACGGCGCCTGCAACATCTCGGTGGGGAAGCGGTGCAGGGGCCCGAGCACCGACAGCGCGTACGCCGCCGTCATCAGCTTGGCGTTCGAGCACGGATTGACCGCCTCGCTGGTCCCGCGCAACAGCGGAGGACCACCGGCCACGGCCACGGCGCACGACAGGCGCGATCCCTTCAGCTCCTTGCTCTCGAGGAGGAAGTCCACCACCGCGGCGACGGCCTCCGTCCCCGTCGCGCCGGCCGCGGCGTGCAGCGCAGCGGCCGCCAGCGCCTTGGCGTGCGCGCTCCACGGCGCCTCGATCCGCGTGGGCCCTGCGGGCGCCCTCGCGGGGTGCGCGCCAACGGGCACCACCACGGGGATCAGCGACGTCGGCGGCAGCGGCGGCTCGCGATCGGGCGGCGCGAGCGTCTCGTCGTTGACGTTCGAGCGCTCACGCGTCAGCGCCTCGGGCCGCGTCTGCACCACGCGCTCGTTGCGCACCTTGATCACCGCGCGAGCATAGCCGACGAGACGCTGGAGAGCAGGTAGGTGCGGTGTTTCAGCCCGGCGCTGGCCAAGGCGAACGGCATCCGCGCTAACATCACGAGCTGCACGACGATGCGCTCGCTGCTCGCGCTGATCCTGATCTTGCTTGCGGCGGCCTGCCCGCGGGAGTCGCTCGCCGACCACCGCTGCAACGACGTGCACCCCTGCATCGAGGGCTTCGTGTGCGTCGCCGCTCGCTGCCGGATCGCCGGCACGAGCGAAGGCGAGGGCGAAGGTGAGGGTGAGGGTGAGGGCGAGGGCGAGGGCGAGGGCGAGGGCGAGGGCGAGGGTGAGGGCGAGGGTGAGCTCCTCGACAACGTGCCGGGGCTCGGTGGCTACGGCGTGGTGTATCGCATGCAGATCCCCACCACGGGGGCGCGCTTCAACGCCACCAACCCACCCTACAGCTACGACGCGGCCGCGGCCTTCCACGCCCCGTTCACGCGCGTGGGCTACTACCTCGAGCTCGAGGAAGGCGGCGCGCTCTCGTGGGTGTACGTGGAGCTCGACGCCCTGGCGGCCGAGGCCAGCGCCGTCGGCGTTCCCACTGCGAGGGTCGGAGTCGTGCACCAGCGCGACCTCGCGCATGCGCGTGTGGTGACGAACCACCCCGGCGTCGCCGCCGGCGAAGACCTCGCCGATCTCAACATCGAGTTCTGGCCGAGCAACTACGGCGCCGACAACAACGCCGCGCCGCTTTCACCCCCGAACGCCGACGACGCGAGCTTCGACTTCGGCGATGGCGGCGCAAGCGTGAGCAGCGGTCACGGGTCGATGCAGATCCACAACCACGTCGAGGGGCGCACCATCTTCGGCTTCAGCGACTGGGGCGGAGCCAATCCCAGCAACGACCTCGAGCTCGGCATCGGCAACCAATCCACGGGCAACCCCGATTGGACCTTCTCCGACAACGCCGCGCGCTACAGCAAGAAGCACCTCGTCGTGGTGGTGAACGTCCGCCCCGATCGCGCGACCGTCGATCCCTCCCTGCCCGGCGTACCCGCCAACGTCGCCGCCAACGTCGACGGCGCGCTGCACGCGGGCTACCGCCAGGTGTACGACCTCGACATCCCCGACATGGCCCTCTACGGCAACACCACCGGGCCCTCGTACACCGAGGACCACACGGCGCTCGCGCCGCCGGGCTCCTTCGATCGCGTCGCCTGGTACCTGGAGCTGCAGCGCGGTAGCGGCCCGCTTGAATTCGTGTGGGTGTCGGCCGCGGCCTTCACCGTCGAGGCGGGCAAGCTCGGCGTGCCAGTAGCGTCGAGCGGGGCCTTCTTCCAGCACGTGCTCGACGACGGCGAGGTGGCCTCGAACGTCGTCACCGAGGGGAGCGCGCTAGCCACGCTCAACATCGAGTTCTGGCCCACCAACTACGCTGAGGGCAACGCGCTGCCGGTGCCGAACGCCGACGCGGCGGCCTTCGACGACGGCGACCTGGCCACCGCTGGCACCTACGGCTCGATGCAAGTGCACAACCACGCCACGGGTGAAACTCTGTTCGCCTACAACAACTGGGGGGCGGCGGCGGGGAACCCGGGCATGAGCGACCTCGGGATCGGCACGCAGGCGACCGGGAACAGCGACTGGACCTTCGCGGAGAACGCCGACGACTACGTCGTGAAGCGCCTTCAGGTGCTGGTGCGGGCCCTGCCATGACCACGCTGACGCTGCTCCTGGTGCTGCCCCTGGCCATGCCGCTGGCCGACGACCCGTCGTTCGTGGAGGGTCAACGCCTCTACCAAGAGAGCGAATACGAGCAGGCGGTGTTTCGCTTCCAGACCGCCGCGCTCGTCGCTGATCGACCCGCCGGGGAACGGGCGAGCGCGCTGATGTGGCTCGGGCTCGCCTACGCGGGCGCTGGTGACAGCGCGTCGGCGCGACGGGCCTTCGAGGACGCGCTGCGACTGAGCCCCGCGGCGACCATCCCCGTGGAGGTGTCGCCGAAGGTCGAAGAAGAATTCCTCGCGGTGCGCGCGGCGCTGGCCGAGGCGCCGCCACGCACGCCTCCGCCGGGCGCCGCGTCGACGGCGCCCGACGCCAGGCCCGATTCGCCGGTGCGCGACGCGCCGTGGGTGCTGGCCGGGGGCATCGGCGCGCTCGGCGCGCTCTGCGTCGCCGCGGGGGCGGTGGCCACCGGCCTCGCCGTCGTCAACAAGGGCATCATCGACGACACCGAGACCTTCCAAGACGACGCGGCGCGCGCCCAGGTCGACCGCGACGTGCAGGTCGCCGCCGCGGCGGCGCTGTTCGGCGCCGGCGTGCTCCTGCTCGGCGGCAGCGGCGCCGTGCTCGCCTTCGACGTCGGGCCTTGAGCGCCGGTGAGGGCCCGCGAACGGACAACTCAGTCGTCCTCGCGAGCGATCCATCGTCGCTGGCGGCGTCGCGTCCTCGGTTCGTGGCGACGGCCACGGCCCTGCGGGGCTCCTTGCCATCGACGCGCCTCGCTGGCGATCACCGATCGACTTGTCCATTCGCGGTCCCTTAGCGGAAGTCGACCACCACGCGCTCGATGCGATCGCGGCCGAGCACGACGGTGCGCACCTCTTCACGCCCTTTGTAGACGAAGCGGATCTTGTAGGAGCCGGCGACCGCGCTGATGGGCGGCAGCGGCGTCAAGCCGAGCCCCTCGCTGCCCAAGAACACCTCCGCGAAGGGGAAGGCGCGCAGGTCGAGCTTGCCGCGCGGCGCCTTGGCGTAATCGGCGACGTCGTCGTCGAGGGCCACCACCGTCTTGACGCCGCGCTTGACGTCGAGCGCGACCACGCTCGTGGCGTCGCCCGGCACCTCTGCGCTGGTGCTGCCGGCGCCGAGCGCCTTGCCCTTCGAGCTCGTCCAGCGCACGCCCGCGGGCCCGCGCAGCTGGACCTTCTTGGGCCTCGCCTGGGCACGCACCTTGGTCGCTTCGGGCTCGGCGACGGGTCGAACCGGGTTCGGCGGTTGCGGCGGCGCGGCACCGGGCACCTCGGTGGGTGGCGCCGCGACCAACGGCGGCGACGGTGACGGCGCGATCGGCCCGCTATCGACCTGCGCTGCCCGATCCGGCCCCGGCGTGCTCGCGCCCCATCGCACCGCCACGCCCGCCACCGCCAGGCAAAGCGCGGCCGCGGCGCCGACGGCCAGGGCGAGGGCGCGCCGGTGCGCGTTCGACGTCGACACGCGTGGGGCGCTCGCCGCCTGCTCGGCCGCGACGCGCTTGGCCTCACGCTCGGCGTCGGCGGCCAGGGCACGCCGCCAGCCGGTGATGATGCGCGGCGTCCGCGGTGACGACGCGATGAAGCTCTCTGAGGTCCCGAGGTCCGAGCCCGGCTCCGCGTCTGGCAGCGCCATCGCCTCCTTGACGAAGGGCGCAGACAAGACGGAGCGGGCCGGGAGGTCGTGCGCCAGGGCGTCGTACACCTCTTGGCCGCTCGCCGGGCGATCGCCGGGCCGCTTCTCGAGGAGCGCGAGCACGAGCGCGTCGACGCCGGGCTGGACTTGCGGGTTGAGCTCGCTCGCCCGCCGCGGCACTTCGGTGAGCGCGGCGTGCAACAGCATCACCTCGGACTTGGCGGTGATGGGGCGCTGGCCGGTCAACAGCCAGTACATGGTGACACCGAGGGCGTACAGGTCGGCGCGTGAGTCGACGTCGTCACCGCGGATCTGCTCGGGCGCCATGAACGGCAGCTTGCCCTTGAGCTCGCCGGTCTTGGTCAGGGTCGACGTGCTCGCCGTCGAGCGGGCGATGCCGAAGTCGAGCACCTTGGTGACGCCCTCGGTGTTGATCATCAGGTTCTCGGGACTGATGTCGCGGTGCACCAACCCGCGCTCGTGCGCGTGCTGCAACCCCAGCGCCGCGTCTGCAGCGATGCCGCAAACGACCTCGAGCGGGATGCTCAGCTCGGCGTGCCACGTGCGGCGCGCCAGGCGGTGCACCGTCAAGCCCTCGATGCGCTCCATGGCGATGAAGTGCGCGTCGCCGTCGCTGTCGAGCTCGAACACCTCGACGATGTTGGTGTGGTGCAGCGACGCGGCCAGGCGCGCTTCGCGCTGGAACATCTCGACGAAGCGCGGGTCCTGCGCCAGGTGCGGCAGGATGCGCTTGACCACGACCTGCTTCTGGAAACCGGCGGGCCCGTCTTGCAGCGCCACGAACACCTCGGCCATGCCGCCGACGCCGATGCGCTCGGTGAGCGTGTAGCGTCCCAGGCGCGCGGGCAGCGCGTACACCGGTATCGTGGGTGAGGCGGTCGCCGCGCCGTGGATCGGCTTCGTCCCCAGCTCGTTGAGGTTCGGGTCATGCGTGCCCGACATGATGCTGCGTGAGACTACCGCAGCCGTCGCGCCGCGGCGGAACGAGGGTGCCGCGATGGGCGCGTGTCTCGCGATCGTACGCGCGGCGCGCGGATCGGGCGCGCCTGCGCGCGCCCGATCCGCGTCCACGGGACAGGCAGCGTCATGGTCTCCGTGCGCGCGACGTCCGCGTCGCCAAGGTGACCCTCGAGTCGGGCGCGCCGTCGACCCCCACCGCGCGCGCCACGTCTCGCGCCCCTGACCCTCAACCCCCCGGTCGGCTCTCGAACCACACCTGGTGGCACTGCCCGTCGCGGATGGCAGCGCAGCTCGCGCCGTACAGCTCCACGGTCCCCTGGGTCGTGTCGTAGATGTAGCCGGCGCCACACGGCGCGTTCTCGCAGGCGGCGACCTCGGTGTCGTCGAGGTGCACCACCAGATCGTCGGGCGCGGGCCGGTCATCGAGGCTGAAGCGGCACGGCGCCAGGCCCGCGGCCACCTGGTACAGCCGCGCGATCAGTTCTTCGATGGTGCTGGCGCGGAAGTACTTCACGTCGCCGGGCAGGTCGGTCCCCGCCGCCATCGCCATGGCCGACAGGGTCTCGCTGGCGACGTCTGCGGACTCGCCGAAGCCGACCACGTCGACGCGGATGGGCACGTTGCGATTGCGCAGCGCCTCGACAGCAGCCACGGCCTCGCTGCGTTCGCACTCGCTGTCGCTCTCGCACGCGCAGTTCGGCATGCCGTCGGTCAACTACACCACCACGTTGTCGCGCGCGGGATCGTCGAGGGTCCCGCTCTGCCCCACCGCGGCGAGCGCTGCCGCGATGGGCGTGCGCCCGCCCGGACCAAGGTCGGCGACTGCGTTGAGGATCTGTTGATCGATGTTGGACGCTTGGGCGATCGGCACCAGCAGCTCCGAGGACACGCCGCAGTCGCGGTCCTCCGGCGCTGGGAACACGCCCAGGCCCAGGCGCGCCCTGGTCTTCACGTCGTTGAGGTACCCGCCCAGGGCGAGCAGCTGCTGCCACTTGCTCGGGCAGGGAGAGGTCGTGCAAGCGCCCGGCTCCGCCATGGAGCCCGAGCGATCGACCAGCAAGAGCACGTTGGGCGCGGGCTGCTCATAGGTGATGCCAACGGCCGACGGGCGGGCGGCGCTCGGCGGAGTGTCGACCGGCTCATCGTCGATGTCGTCGACAACACCGTCGTTGACGCCGTCCTCGGGGCCTGGGGGCCCGGACACCGGGGGATACAGCCCGAGGTCGAAGCAAGCGCACAGCGCTGCCGTGAGCGTGAGGGTGAGGAATTTGGACGAGCGTTTCGCGTGTATGGGAGCCCCCTTTGGTGGTGCACGTGAGCCAAAGCACAGCTCGTGCCACGCCTCCGGGTGTGTGGGCGGAAGCCGTTCCCGCGCGTCTCGACGGTCGCGGCGTCGCTCTATCGTGTTGCGGGCGTGTGGCGTCTCGCTGGCGCGGCGTGTGGCGCGCCACCGTCGCGCGCGCTCACCACGATCCGGAGCTGCCGCGCCCCGACGAGCTGCCGCGGCTCGACCGCCCCGAGGACGAGGAGCCGCTCGACGAGGGCTTGGGCCGGCGCGGGATGGCGCGCGTGTAGACGCGATGGAAGCCGCAGTGCGCGCAGCTCTCGGTGACCTCCGCCAGACCGGTGGAGTACTGCGTGGCGGCCTGCAAGGTGCGGCTCGTCGACGAGAGCGTGCGAAAGGAGCAGCTCGTGCACCTGCTGTATGAGGTGATGAGGGCCCCCCAGCGCAGCTTGCGCAGCTCGCCGCACTCGGGACACGACCACACGTCGTAGTCGACCGATCCCACGCGCTCCTCGGCCTTCTCGCCCTCCGACAGGTGCTGGTCGTCGAGCTCTTCGCCGAGGCGCTCCATGGGCACGCGGCACTTCGCGCACTTGCGCGGCCAGCGGCGCACCAGCTCGCGCACGCCGAGCAAGAAGCCACAGAAGCCGAGCCCGACGGCGCCCATGCCCCAGAGGCCAAGGCGCTCGAGCAGCGGGGGCTCGCGACGGTGGTCCTCCTCGATGGCAGCGGTCGCGGCCGCCTGCTCCGCGCGTTGCTGTGCCTCCGCCATGCGCGCGCGCCGCGCGTCCTCGGCGCGCTTCGCCTGCTGCGCCTGCCACTGCGCCTGCCACTGGGTCAGCTCCTCGTCGAGGCCGGCCAGGGAGCGCACCGCCTGCAATGTCGCCGCCCCGCGCGCCTTGGGATCTTGCGCCACCGCCGCCAGCCACGCGGCGCTCACCTGCGCGTCCTTCCCTTCTGCCACCATAGGGGGAAACGCTGCGCTCAACACGAGCTCGACGGCAGGCGGCGCGGGCGGCCCCTGCTTGGCGGCGCGCGGCGCGATCACCACGAGGAGCGCGGCGCGCTCGGCGCCGGCCTCGGTCTGCAGGCGGAGGAACAGCCCACGGGCGAAGGTAGCGGCGTCGAGCCCGCCGGTCTCGGTGGCCGTCACCACGGCCGCGTCGAGCTTCGGCAAGGCCGCGAGGGCGTCGCGCAGCTCGGCCAGCTCGCGCTTGCTGAAGACGCGCGCACCGTCGACAACACCGCGACTGGCGCGGGGGTCGGGCACGCTCAGCACCACCGGCGCGCGCGCTGCCCCGACCACCTCGGCGGGCGGGGGCGGCGGCGCTGTCGTTTCGACGTCGGGGGCGACGTCCAGCACGGGGCCGCGCCAGGGTTCGGTGGTGGCAGTGGCGGGCGCGCCGCCCGGCACCAGCACCCGATCGACGATGGCGCGCGCGCCTTGCACCAGCGCCCCTTGTGGGTCACCGGCCTTGAAGCGCGCCACCACCACGTCGGCCATGATGGCGTCGGTGGTTCGCGTCACCTCGCCGGGGAAGCCGTCGCCGATCACGATCTCGGCCTTGCGATCGCCGATGGCGGCCATGAGCAGCACGCCACGGTTGCGCGCCTTCTCGTCGAGCCCCCAGCGGTTGAAGACGTCGGTGGTCCACTGGCGCGGGTTCATGCCGTCGGTGGAGCGCACCACCACGACCATCAGCTCACCGCCGGCGCGACCGCGCTGCGCGTCGCCGTTGATGGCGGCGATCTGCGCGGGGCCGAGCGTGCCCGTGAGGTCCACCACTTGAGAGGCAGGCCGGGGATCGGCGATAGCGCCCGGCGAGGTGGCCGCGAGCAAGGTGCCAAGGGCGGTAGCGAAGAGCATCATGGCGTGAGGGTAGCGCGTTCTGGCTCGGCCGATGTGCGCTGCACTGTCTCGTGATGGCGCGCGCTTGCCGCGGCAGGCGCCACACCGGAACATCGGCGCATGACCACCGAAGTGCCGCCGCCATCGCCGACGTCCTCGCTGCGCCAGCTCCTGCTGCGCCTCATGCTCGTGCTCATCGGCGCCGGGGTGATCATCGCGGTGCTCGCCGTGCTGCGCGGCGAGCCGCTCGGTGAGACGCTCGCCAAGATCATCAACACCGCCGTGGTCACGGGCATCTTTGGCGCCATGGCCATCGCCTGCGCCGACGCCGGCGAGCAGCGCCCCTCGCTGCTCTCGTACGTCGGGGTGGTCGCGTCTTGCGTGGCGGTGGCGCTGATCTTCGTGGGCATCTGGACCGACGCTAGCCGCTCGCCCCTGTGGTGGAAGGCCATGACGATCAGCAGCGTGTACGCGGTGGCGCTGTGGCGTGCCACGCGCTTCTCGTTGGCCAAGGTGCAGGGGCCCGTGGCGTCGTTGATCGTGCGCGGCACGGTGCTGGTGACGCTGCTGATCCCCACGGTGATCGCGTGGATGCTGCTGCGCGAACAGGCGACCCCGCTGGCCCTGCGCGTGCTCAACGCCTGTTTGATTCTGTGTGTCGGCGGCCACGTCGCCGTGCCCGTCCTCGAGCGCATGCAGCGGAGCGGCTGAGCGCGACCGCAGCGGCCGCGCGCTGCGAGCGTCACCGCGCCCGATGACGCAGCGGGCCCCTCCCGTTGCCTGCTTTCTCCTCGTGCGCGCTGGCCCTTACTGTGGCAAACCTCCCGCATGGCCGCACGGTCCCGCCGCCCTCGATGCGCACGGGGAACGCTCTGCACACTCGCCTGGTGCGCTGCGCTGTTCGCGCTGCCGCAGTGGTCAGCCGTCGCCATCGCTCCCGCCCACGCCGACGACGCCGACGCGCCGCGCCGACGCGGGCTGCGCATCGCCGTGATCGACCTCGACGCCGGCACCGTCGATGCGCGTCTCGCGCGCGTGGTGACCGAGAGCCTGGTGGCCGAGCTGCGCAAGCTCGAGCGCGTCAGCGTCATCAGCTACGACGAGGTGCGCGCCATGCTCAGCCTCGAGGCCGACAAGCAGCTGGCGGGCTGCGACGAGGCCGAGAGCTGCCTGGCCGAGATCGCCGACGCCATCGGCGCCGACAACCTCATCACGGGCACCTTGGCGCGCGTGGGCGGCGATCACGTGATGGGCTTCAAGCGCATCGCGCAAGCCGAGGCCCGCGCCGTGGGCGGCTTCAACAAGCGCGTGCCGGCGGGCAACGGCGAGGAGTTCCTGGCCGAGATCGGGCCCGCCGTCGCCGAGCTGTTCCCCGACGTGGCGCTGCGCGAGGGCCAGGTGCGCGGGGTTTCGAAGGAGGCGGCGCGCCGCCTGTCGCCGCCGCCCCTGCCCCCCTGGGTGTTGCCTGCCGGCTTGGCGACGAGCGGTGTGGTGCTTGTTGCCGCCTGTGGCGCGGCGCTGCTGCAAGCGCTGTCGCAGCAGGAGTACACCGCGCTCGCCGAGGAGTCGGCGCAGCACGTGGTCGGCGGTCGATCGCTCGTCGCCGCCGGGGGCCGCGCGCAGACCGCAGAGCTCGCCGGCTGGGTGCTGCTCGCCACGGGCCTGAGCACCGGCGCGGCCACGCTCGTCGCCCTGCCCTTCATCGACTTCGCCGGCGACGCCGACGCCGGCATCGGGCGCGCGGCCCCAGGAGCGACCCCATGAGCGCGCGCTGCTCGACGCGTGGCGTGGCAGGTGCACTGGTCGGCGCGCTGGTCGCCGCGGCGTTGGCCGCGCTGACGGCGTGCACCAACCTGTCCTTGCCCGAGGGCGCGCAGGTGTCGTGCTCGGACGACGACGAGTGCCCGCCCGGCTTCGTCTGTCGGCGCGACGCCGAGCGCTGCATCGACGAGTCGATCATCGGCAAGACCCCCATCGACTTCGAGCAAACACCCACGCTCGCCCCCGTGCGCATCGGCGACACCGAGGGCTTCAACGTCGCCACGCTGCGCGCCTCGTTCACCGAGGAGCCCGTGCAAGCGCCGATCGTGTCGGTGCTCGAGCACGAGGTCTCGTGCGAGGGCACGCAGCAGATCGAGTGCACCATCGACGCGGCCGAGCTCGCGCTCCCCGAGGGCGCGCTCGAGGTGCGCGTGGTGGCGCGCGACGCCGCCGCCAACGAGGCCGAGGCCGCCCTGCCCCTGTTCGTCGACCGCACCGCGCCGGCGGTGGCCGACGCGCCACCGGCCCTGCTCGAGGCCGCGCCCGACAACGCCATCGCGCGCCCGGCGGCGATGACGCGCGGCACCACCGCGCGCGTCACGGTGGCGCTGACCGAGCTCCTCGGCGTCGAGCCGAGCGCGCGCATCGCCGGCACCGACGTGGCGTTGGTGCGCCTCGACGAGGATGGCCTGGCAGATCCCGTGTTCACCTTCGCGTGGACCTTCGCCGCCGACGACGTGGTGAGCGACGGGCCGCAGCTGGTGGAGCTCTCACTGCAAGACACCGTGGGCAACGACGCCACGGTCGAGGTCGACGCGGGCATCGTGGTCGACACGCAAGCGCCGGCCGCGCCGGCGGTGGAGACCCCGGGCACCGTGGTGTACCGGCGCGCGCCCTGGGGTCGCGCCGGTGACGCGGCCGCGCATTTCGAGGTCGTCGGCGCCGGCGGTCTCGAGGCTGGCCTGTTGGTCGAGGCACGCTCGCACGACGACGACGGCGCGCTGGTGCTTGGGCGCGCGCCCACGAACGACGACGGCTCGTTCACGCTGCCGCTCTTGGCCGTCGACGTGCCGCGCGTGTTCCTGGTCATTTGGGACCAGGCGGGCAACGCCAGCGCGCCCGCGCGCGTGCGCGACATCGAGTGGACGGCGGGCTTCGCGCGCAAGGTGGTCGGCAGCCGACTCGACAACCCGCACGCGCTCTATCGCGCCGCGCGCTTCGCCGGCACCGCGCTCGAGGACGAGCTCGAGGACGAGCTCGATCCCGCGCCGCTCCTCGACGTTGGCAGCGCGCCCCTCGAGGTGGCGGGCGGCGCGCGCTGGACCGAGCGTCGCCGCTCGTCGTCGAACCTGCCCAACCGCGGCGACGCCGCCGTGGCCTATCACGCCGCGCTCGGCCGAACGGTGGTGTTTGGCGGCTACGACAACTCGATCTTCACCGCGGTGGACGACACCTTCCTCATCGACGGCGACATCTTCGAGGAGCTGGTGCTGGAGGTGCGACCGCCGCCGGGGCGCGCGCGCATGAGCTACGACTCCCGTCGCGATCGCCTAGTGCTGCAGGCGCACTTCGATCGATCCACCTGGGTGTTCGAGGAAGATCGCTGGCGCCCGCTGCTCCTCGATGATCCCGGGGTCGCGTTCGACGCCCTCGCCTACGACCCGCTGCTCGACGCGGTGGTGGGCTTCGCCGGCTGGAGCGAGACGCCGAGCACGTGGCTGCTCGCGGGTGAGGGCTGGCAGGAGGTCGACGCCGCCGGACCAAGCGGACGTGACGACGTCGCCATGGCGTGGGACGCCAACGAGCAGCGCGTGCTCTTGCATGGCGGCGAGACCTATGGCGACTCGCAGCTGCTCGGCGACCTGTGGGCCTTCGATGGCCAAGCCTGGCAACACCTGGCGGACGGCCCCACGCTCAAGATGCACGCCGGCCTCACGGGCCCCGACGGTGCGCTGTGGCTCGTGGGCGGTGAGGCCTCGTGCGATCCCGACTTCGTGTTGGACTGCATCGAGAGCCAGACCGTGTACCACTGGCAAGGGGTGGGCGCGGGCTTCGTGGTGGTCAGCACGGCGCCGGCCGCCATGCCCGTGCCGCTGGGCGCGCAGCTCGGCGCGTCGTGGGAAGACGCGCGCAATCGCCTGGTGACCTTCGGCGGCGGCACCGACGTCGGCGTGGCGGGGTTGATCTATCGCGCCGAGCACTGGGTATGGGAGGCCGGCGTGTGGCGCCGCGTGACGCCGGCGGCACCGACCACCATCGGGGCACGCCACGACTTCCCACCGCTCCTCTACGACCCGGGGCGCGCCGGCCTGATCCTGGCGGGCGGCTACGTGGTGAGCGGCGCCGCGGGCATCCACTACGACACGCAGCTCTTGGCGGGCGACACCGTCACCGAGCTGTCCGACGACTTCGACGCCTTCGGCTACTACGGCGCCGAGCACAGCACGCCGCTCTTTCGATCGCCGCTCGGCGTCACCCTGATCAACAACGGCAGCACCGGCTATCTCGCCGCCAGCGGTTGGGTGCTCTCTGGCGCCAGCACGCCGGCGCGCACCGAGATGGCGGCGGCCTACGACGAGGGACGCAACCTCACCTTCCTGTTCGGCGGCTTCAGCAGCGTGCCCACCAGCGAGACGCGGCGCTTCAACGGCAGCAGCTACACCACGCTCGCACCGGCCACCGTGCCGCCGGCCCGCCGCGCCGCCGTCATGACCTACGACCCCATTGGCGCCCGGGTGCTGATGTTCGGCGGCGCCGACGCCGCGGGCGCTCGGCACGACACCTGGGCCTTCAACGGCACCGACTGGTCACTGGTGGCGAGTGATGGCCCGACGCTGGGCAGCGCCAACCTGCTCTTCGATCGAAGCCGCGGCCTGCCGATCTTGGTGGGCGACGAGGGCACCACCGTCGCCGTCTATGAGCTCGTCGACGGCGCTTGGCGCGCGCGCGAGGTGGAGGGCATCGACGGCACGCTGGGGAGCGCCTCGGCGGGTTTCGACGTGAGCCGCGGCCTTATCACGCTGGCCGGTGGCAGCTCCGTCAACGGCAGCACCGACAGGGTCTTCACCTGGGACGGCTCGCCGGAGCTGCGCGCGGCGCTGATCGCGCAGGTCGACCTGCGTGTGCGCGGCGCGGCCGACAGCGCCGTGCTCGAGCGCCTCAGCGTCGAGGCCGAAGGCGGCGCGCGCGGCTTCGACGGCGCCGACGCGCGCGCGGGCGCCAGCGTGCTGGTGTGGCGCGGCGGCTGGGAGTCGCTCGGTGACAACACTGCGGGCCCCGACGCGCCCGCAGCGCTCGTGGCCACGCTCGATGACGCTGCCGCGCTCGCCGCGCTCGATCCCGCACGGCTGCACCTTGCCGTCGCGGCCTCCGCCAGCAACGGCGCGCGGCAGTCGGCGGCCACGCTGCGCTCGCTAGCCATCACGCTGCGCTACCGGGAGCCGTGAGCGAACGGCCGCTCGCACGCGCATCAGGCGCAAGCGCCGGCCTGCAAACGCACGAACTCGACCTTGGCCGGCGTCGGCGTCACCTGGCCCCTCGAGCACGACGCTGCGCGTGGTTGGTCCGCGCCCGCTGGTGCACGGCATGCTGGTGTGGCTCGCCGTCGCAGCTACGCTCGGCGCCCTTGCGCTCGGGCACGGGTGAAGGTGGCGTTCCGGTGACCGAATCGCGCGCGCTTGCCGCTCAGCTCGACGACGCGTACACCCTCGCCATGAGCTGGCTCTTGGCGCGCGTCTACGACCGCATGATGGCCGCGCCCGAAGAGGCGTGCCTGCGCACTTGGCGAGCAGAGCTGCTCACGGGCGTGAGCGGCGAGGTGCTCGAGGTCGGCGCCGGCACCGGCGCGAGCCTGGCGGCCTACGGCGCGGGCGTGACGCGCCTCGTGCTCACCGAGCCCGACCCCGCCATGCGCGCGCGCCTCGACGCGGCGGTGGCGAGCGCGCGGCCACGTGCCACGGTGCTGGCCGCGCCCGCGCACGCACTGCCCTTCGCCGACGCGTCCTTCGACGTGGTCGCGTCCTTCCTCGTCTTGTGCTCGGTGGCCGACGCGAGCGCCGCGCTCTGCGAGCTGCGGCGCGTGCTGCGCCCCACGGGGCGCCTGGTGTTCCTCGAGCACGTCGCGGCCCAGGCGAACCCGCGGCGCCTCGCGTGGCAGCATCGCGTGACGCCGCTGTGGCGCCTGGCCGCCGGCAACTGCCACCTGGCGCGCGACACGGCCGCCGCCATCGAGGGCGCGGGCTTCGTCATCGAGGAGCTGCGGCGCGAGAGCATCCGCAAGGCCATGCCCCTGGCGCGGCCGTCGATCCGTGGGTGGGCGCGTCGTGGGTGAGCGGGCGCGTCGGTGACCGGCCGCGCGCTGCGCGCCGCGCCCTTGCAGGAGCCAGGGCGACGCGAAGAAGCCGACAGGGGAGGGGACGTTCAGCCGGCGACACCCGGCGAAGGGCGATGCGTCGATGGTCGCGACGTCGGCCGCGCTACTGCACGAGGAAGGCGTTGTCGCCTTCGGTGAGCAGCACGTAGACGATGGTGTCGTGCCGGGTGGTGGCGTCCAACGCGTCCCAGGCCTGGCGCATCAGCGGGACGTGCGCAGCTTCGGCGGCGATGACGAGGATGATCTGCTTCTGCCATGCGTCGGCGGCCGCGACGTTGGCGCTGCTGATCAGCACGTCGTCGAGCTTGCCCTCCAGACGCCGCGTGGCCTCGTCCAGTGTGAGCGGCGAGCCGGCAGGGAAGACGAAGGTGCGTACGGGGTTCACGGCGAGCACCACGCCGTCGACGTCGATGGTGAAGTCCGTGATCTTGGTGCTGGTCACGGTGTACTCGATCTCGAGCTCGGTCTTGATCAGCGTGGCGCCCTCGCAGCGTGCGAGCACGTCGAAGGCGATGGCCTCGGAGATGACGGAGCTGCCGCCGGCGTTGCCGTCGGCGATGATCTCTTGCGCGCCCGCCGTGAGCCGCGGCAGGTCGGCGTCGTCGTAAGGATCATTGCCGAAGTCGATGGCCACACCCTCATGGAAGCTGGGGGTCGCGCTGGTGAGCTCGTCGTCCAGCACGCCGCAGGGCCCGGTGAGGGCGCCGAAGCCCGCGTCTCCCTCACCCTCGCCTTCGCCCTCGCCCTCGCCTTCGCCTTCGCCCTCGCCCTCGCCCTCGCCTTCGCCTTCGCCCTCGTCGTCGCCTGCCAAGGGGCAAGCGGCAACGAGTGGAAGGAGCGCGAGGAGCGGAAGCGGGGACAGAGCGCGACACATGGCCCGAGGGGAGCACGTCCGCCGCCGCTCCACCATCGGATTGCACAGCGGCTACTCCTTCGCCGCCGCCATGGTGCGCGCTGACCCGCCGTGCCATCGCAGCAGCCATGGCGACGCGAAGAAGCCGAAGGGCGCGCCGTTGCTGCGGTGGTGCAACTCGTGCGCGTCGCGCAGCGCCGCGAAGAGCCGCCAGCGCAAGAGCCCGGTCACGGGAAGTCGACCGTGCACCATGCCGTCGTGAAACACCACGTAGAGCGCGCCGAACATCGTCATGCCGATGCCCGCACCGAGCAGCGCCTGGCCGAGCGCACCGTCGACGAGGAGGCCGCTCAAGATGAGCGCCATGGCGACCGGCGCGTGGGCGGCGGACAAGGCGTCGTTGGCCACCAGGCCGCTCGGCGCTGCGCCGATGCGCTCGCGATGGTGGCTCCGGTGCGCGCGCCACAGGCGGCCGTGCCACATGACGCGATGCACCCAGGCCGACCAAGGCTCCATCAGCAGGAGCACCACGAGCGCGGAGGCGAGCACGAGCATCATGCGCCTTGGATGCCGGGGGATGTGACGCGTGACGGCCGGATCGGATCGGATCGGCGGTGCCATCCCGCCGCGCTCGGGTCGCCGCCCTCGTGGCGGCAGGGGGCACCCGCACCATGGCGGGCTACCAGCGACCCATGCCGCCGAGGTCGTGGACCTCGGTGAACCCAGCCCCGCGCATGGTCGCGGCCGCATCGGCGCTGCGCCGCCCGCTTCTGCAGTAGACCACCACGGCGCGCTCACGCGGGCCGAGCTCGTCGAGCCGACGGGTCACCTCGTCTACCGGGACGTTGACGGCGCCGTCGATGTGACCGGCGCGGAACTCCTCGGCGCTGCGCACGTCGAGCAAGAGGGCGCCCGCCGCAACCAGTATGCGCGCCTGCGCTCCGTCGATGTCACCGCCTCCGCGCCCGAGCGCCAGCCAGCCGACCAGCAGCGCCGCACCCACCAACACCACGTTGCGCACCATGCTCGCTCCTCTCCCGCACCAGGAGGCGCGGGGTAACGTTGGGTGAGAGCCAGATGCGCGAGAAAGGTTTCGCCCCCTTCCCGGATCTCCCGCGCTTCATCGATGTGCCGCGGCCTCACGGCATCGGGTGGGCCGCAAAGAACTGCGAGATGCGCTCCGTGGCGTCGAGGTCCTGGGTGGTGTGGCCGAGCACCGTGAGCTCCTCGCCGCCGGGCCAGGTGTGCCCACCGCCCTCGATGGTGCACAGCTCGACCGACGCGCCGCCCTGACAGTCTGGGTACGCCACGCAGCTTGCCTCGCCGTTCTCGTGCACCGCCGCGGGCGTCGACGCGCACCCGTCGCGCTCGGCCCAGCGCTCCACGGTATCGACGGCGCCGGTGATGCCGTCGATGCCCGTGCTGTAGCCGACGATGCGATCCTCGGTGCCGTGGAAGTGCAGCACCGCCACCGGGCGCGCCGGAGTGCAGCTCGCCACGGTGACCAGACCGGCCACGGGCGCGATGGCAGCAAACACATCGGCGCGCTCGCACGCGAGCCGGTACGCCATGTGCCCGCCGTTCGACAGCCCCGTGGCGAACACGCGGCGCGCATCGACGCACAGGGGCGCGCGCAGCACCTCGAGGATGGCGAGCGTGAAGCCCACGTCGTCGACGGCGCTGGCCTGGGCCACGCCGCAGCACAGCCCAGCGTTGAAGCTCTGATCGAGGGCGCTGGTGCCGATACCCTCCGGGTACACCACGACGTAGCCGTGCGCGTCAGCGGCGTCGTTCATGTTGCTGATCCAGCGCTGAAGCCCGGCGGTGGTGCGCAGCCCGTGGAAGGCGAACACCACCGGCATCGGCCCCTCGAGCATCGGTGGCACGTGCAGCAGGTACTCGCGCGTGCGCCCGCCGTGCGCTAGCGAACAACGCAGGTCGCCCTCGCCATCAGGGGCACAGCCGCTCACCGTGTGGTCGCCGGTGCAAGTGACGCCTTGCTCGGGCGCGCCTGCGTCCGGTGGTTCGTCGTCGGTGCGGGGACCTGCGTCGTCGTCGGTAGGCGCGTCGGCCGGCGCGCCGCCATCGGGGGCCAGGTCCGCGTGCTCGTCGCCGAGCGCGCTCCCGTGCTCGCCAGCAGGCAGGCATGACGACGCGGTCCACGACGCGACACAGCAGGCGAGGAGCAGGATGGTTCGGCGCACGGGGCGCACGCTAGCGAGCGATCGCCCATGCGCTCATCGGCCCGTCGTCGGAGACCACCGCGGCTGCGAGCGTGGTCGCGCGCTCAAGGGCTGACAGATAATCGGTTGTCAGGCGCTCGATCTTGCGGGCTTCGGTTTGCGGGCGCCGGCCCTCGGGCGTCGGTGTCGGGCCGCGGGCTTCGGGCGGCGGGCAAGGGACCATCGCTGGTCGCGGGGCGTCGGTGGCGGGCGTCGGGCG